>NZ_CP029192.1:0-308347 GCF_008642315.1 Streptomyces venezuelae
GCGCGGTCTGCTCCGCAGACACGACGCGCCGCCGCTACGCGGCGGAAAAGCCGCGCTCCGCGCGGCAGCTGGCGACTCCGTCGCCAGCGCGGACAACTCCGTTGTCCGCGGGCTCGAATCGCTCCGCGATTCGGCCTACCGGAATTCGCTCCGCGATTCGGCCTACCGGAATTCGCTCCGCGATTTCCGGGTGAAATCCGCTCCGCGGCTTTCACTAAAAGCAGCAGCAAAAGGGAGCGCGCCGTCGATATACTGACGCTCCGTCAGTTGACAGAGCGTCAGAAATGACGCCTCGTCAGTTTATGCAGCAAACCCCACGGCCGAAACGTATTCGTACTGCCCCCATTGCGACCCCAGATCCACAATCGCGTCCACCCAGGCATCATCCTGGGCCGTCGCATCTCCAGCCGCCCAGGACCGGATAATGGCGTCCCATTGACGGATGTTGAGGCTGCGATACTCCAGCACTCTCTGGAACCGCCGGTCCACCTGGGACTGGTTGAACGGATGGATCTCCACTCGGGTCCCTCCCCCGTTGTTCAGCCGGCGCAGCAGGTAGCGGGCCACGTTCTGGCGGCGTACCGCACGGTAAGCGGCCTCGATCTTCGCCAGGTTGGCCTTAGAGGGGCGGCGTTTGCCTGTCAGCCAGGCGTTGAGGGTGCGGTCGGTGACCGTAAGGCCGGCGTCGCGCGCAGCCCGGCGGGCGTGGTCTGTGCGAGTCAGGTATCTCAACCGCGCCATCAGGCCGCGTTGTTGTGTGATCGGGGTGGCGATGAATTCGGTGAGCTGGTCGAGTTGACGTGCGACGGCTTCACTGCCCTTGATTCCTCGGGCCCCGTAATGCCCGAAATCTTGTGTCCTTTCCGGCATGAGGGCCCCTTTCTGTAAGGTTCTGTAGTTTACACGATACCTTAACTCCCGCTATTTTTCCCGCGCTTGAGGCCAATAGTAGCTGCCAAGTTCTCGTTGAAATGACGTTAGCTGTACTGCCGTTGGGTCGGCTTTTGTGGAGGCGTGGCTTTCCCTCATCAATGTCGTATGGGCGGTGTCCGCGAGATCGCCCGCAGTGACGACCTCACCACTCTGCCCAGTAACACCCCTGAAGGCCGGAGACACCCACACGTAAATTCACAAGGGCCCTTTCTTCAGGCCCCGATCGCGTTGAGGACCCGTCCGGTGTCAGCGAGCTCGTCAAGCACGGCCTCGGCCCCAGCCTCCTGAAGCGCGGCCCGTGTCGTCTTGCCAGTGGCCACCGCCACCACACGCACTCCGGCGTCCCGCCCGCCCGTTACATCGGCAGGGGTGTGCCCGAGGAATACGGCGTCCGCGGCCGGTACGTCTGCGCGAGCCAGCGCCGCGAGGAGCAGCTCGGACCGCTCCTCGCCGTCCTCCCCGTACGCGCCGTCGTCCAGCCGGAGATACGTGTCAAGGCCGAACGTCGCGAGCTTGACCTCGGCCGCGCCGCGGATGTTGCCGGTCACCACTGACTGCCGGGCCCCGCGTTTGTCGAGCGCTGCCAGGGCCGTGGCGGCTCCGGTCAGTGCGTGCCCGCGTTCGCGTACTTCGGCCGCCCGCCTCAGGTGGACAGCGCCGAGGGCGTCAGCGAACCGTGTGAACAGGTCGTCGCTGAAGGGGATGTCGTGGAGCCTCGCTGTCTCGCGCAGGATGACGCGCTGTTGACCCAGTCACCGAGGCCTGCTCGCGCAGCGGCACGCCTGTGGCCTCCTCGAATGCAACGGCCCACAGGTCACCGCCGAGTCCGCGCATGGTCATCAGCGTGTGGTCGATGTCCCACAGCACCAGCTTCGCCACGGTGCCCCCTCTCTCGCTGGACTCCCATATCCCCAACTTGCGGGCGCCCTAAGCTCAGAGAACAGAGCGAGGAGTCGGGGCATGGTTGCAGCGGACTCCCTATCGGGGACCGGATCAGGCACTATCGCGGCGGGCGCCGGCAGGACGCGGTCGCCGGGCTGGTTTCGTAAGCGAGAGCGAGCAACGTTTGCCGACGGTTTTGGGCAGCACTTAGCGATCAGACAGCTCGAATATGTCGATGGGAACCAACAACGCTGTAAGCCCGATGCTGTGATCACACCAGCCACCGCGAGATCGTTTCACGCGTCCCGGCCGGTGGTGCCGGAGAGTTGAGCCGCCCGTCGTTGACCGGGCCACAGATCGTCATAGGCTGCGTCCATGAACTGGACCTGTGGCCCGCGCAGTGCGGATGCGTCGGCGACCTCGCCGCGGGCTGCTTCGGCCAGGCGAGCTGCATAGCGGTAGGCAGTGCCTCGCAGCGGTTCCGTCCTGGCCGCCAGATCGATCTCCGCCTGCGCGAGCCACAGATCGTCGACGAGTTGGCCGAGCATGTCGTCCACCGCGCTGTCGCTGTCCTGCGGGCCTGTGAGCGCCGCCTTCTCTACCCGGGACGCGATACTCAGGAACTTCAGGATTACTTCCTTGAGCTCGGCGCGATGCGCGGCCAGCTGCTGAGCTTCCAGCTGCTGGGTACTCGCCCGTGACACCAAGTGCTGTCCGAACAGCGACCCGACCGCGCCAAGCGCAACACCCGCCAGAGACAACACCGCTGGCCCCAGAGTCCCCCAAGATCCCATGCCTGGAGTCTCTCAGTATCCCGCCCCTCCGCGGCGACCTACCCGGTGAACGGCCTTTTGGACCGCCTCGGCCGCGCTGGTTTTATCAACGGGATCCGACACCGCTTGTCGCTCTCCGAGAACGCCTCGTTTCGCCGCAGGGCGATGTCTTGAGTTCTGGTAACACCTGGGGTCTTGCGGCTGGCGTATCGGAGTGCTCGCCTGAACGGTGTAGGGATGCTGGTGGGCGTCGACAGGCTCATGGCTGCTTCGTCCGCGGGGCCGGGGTTCATCGGGACTTGTCGTGGGCGGGCCCGAACCGGAAAGATCGTCGATCATGCATCTCGACGAACTCAGCGCTGGTGAACGTCAGTTGTGGAACTCCTTCGCCCAGGGCGGCGCTGTCAATGTCCGCGACGCCCCGGAATCGGCGGAACCCGCGGTGCGGGCCGAGGTCATTGCGGCGCTGCTGCTGGGTGCCGGTACCGATCCCGCCCCGGGCGACCGCCCGGCACTGTGCCTGACCGGCGCCCGCATCACGGGCAGGCTGGATCTACAATTCGCCGAGATTCCCGTACCGGTCGTCCTGGACGAATGTCGGTTCGACGAAGTGCCCCTGCTCCGGGGCGCGAGAATCCGCGAGCTGGCCCTGACCGGATGCGCCCTGCCAGGTCTCGCCGCTGATACAGCCCAGATCGACGGCAGGCTGGTCCTGTCCCGCTGCCACCTGACCGGGCCCCTCGTACTCACCCGCGCCCAGATCCACAGCGACCTCGACCTCCGCGACACCGTGATCACCGTTCCTGGTGCCGAGGCGATATCCGCTGTCCGCCTCATCGCGGGCGGCGACGTGCTGTGCACCAACCTGGCGGTCCGGGGAACATTCCGCTGCTCCGGCGCCGCCATCTCCGGTGAGTTCGACCTGGAGGGCGCCTCCCTGCGCAACCCCGACGGCCACGCCCTGGACGCCTACCACGTCCAGATCACCGAGGACTTCACCTTCCACCCGGGCTTCAGCGCCGAAGGGCAGATCATCCTCTCCGGTGCCACGGTCGCTGCGGCGATCGGATTCTGTGGGGCTCGGCTGAACAACGCCGGCGACGTTGCGCTGGAGGCCATTGACGTCAACGTCGCCCACAACTTCGACCTCGGCCACGGGCTCCGCGTCGACGGCGGCATCAAACTCGACGGCAGCAGCATCGGCACGCAGCTCAGCTTCCGCGATGCCACGCTGACGAACCCCGGCGGCACTGCCCTGTCCCTGCGGCTGGCCCAGGCCCGGGAGACCGATCTGCGCACCCAGCAGCCGATCGCTGGCACCGTCGACGCGAGCAACGCCCATCTGGGCACCCTGTACGACACCCCCGGCACTTGGCCCGCCGACCTCCGACTGGCCGAGACCACCTACGACGCCCTCGCCATTCCCCTGTCGGCCGCCGAACGGCTCCACTGGCTCCGGCGCAGCACCGACGCCTACCTCCCTCAGCCGTACGAGCAGCTCGCAGCCGCCTACAGACGGCTCGGACACGAGGACGAGGCACGCACCGTGCTCCTCGCCAAGCAACGCCATCGCCGTGCCATGCTCCCCCTGCATACCCGCATCTGGGGTTACATCCAGGACGCGACCGTCGGCTACGGGTACCGGCCACTCCGCGCCGCCCTCTGGCTCACCACTCTGCTCGCCTGCGGCGCACTCTTCTTCAGAGCCCATCCTCCCGCGCCTCTCGAACCGGAGAAGGCGCCGCCATTCAACGCTGTCGTCTACACGCTCGACCTGCTCGTCCCGATCACCGCCTTCGGACAGGACGTCGCCTTCGCACCACGAAGCACTGGGCAGTGGCTCGCCTACGCATTGACCGCTGCCGGGTGGATCCTGGCCACGACCGTCGCCGCTGGCATCTCACGGGCGATCAACCGTCAGTAACGAACCAACAGCCATCGGATTCTGCGGCGGCCTCGCAATGAAGGACCAGGAGCGGTCAGCCCGCGACGGCGCCCTGTGCTCGGGCCGCCCGGGTACTGGAGAGTCGGTAGGACTCGGTGCCTGTCTCGATGATGTTCCCGCCGAAGGTGAGGCGGTCGACGATGGCCGCGCAGAGCCGCGGATCGGTGAACGTCCTGGTCCACCCGCCGAACGACTCGTTGGAGGCTATGGCGACGCTGTTCTTCTCCTCCCGTTCGGTCAGCACCTGGAACAGCAGCTCAGCGCCCCTACGGTCCAGCTCCATGTAGCCGAGTTCATCGATGCAGAGGAGGTCGACGCGTCCGTAGCGGGCGATGGTCTTGGCCAGGATCTTCTCGTCCGCGGCCTCGACCAGCTCGTTGACCAGTTTGGTGGCGAGTGTGTAGCGGACCCGGAAGCCGGCCAAGGCGGCCTCGGTGCCGAGGGTGATCAGCAGGTGGGACTTGCCGGTGCCGGAGTCGCCGATCAGACAGAGTCGTGGCGCCGCCGTCTGTCTGTTTGCGGCCGGCGTCTTCGTAGCGCAAGTGCTCCTGGCGGGCGGGGTCTTGGGGTGGGCCCGTCTGCCAGGAGCTTCTTTGTGCTTTTTGAGGTCGGGTCGCGGCCCGACTGGCTTTCTGTCGTTGTGGGTTGGGAGTGGTCAGTGTCTGGCGACGAGGACGTGTGCGGCGGCCTGTGCGGGGAGTTCGGCGGCCGTCCCGCCGCTGCTGACCGTGACGCCGGTGGGTGAGGATGTCACGCTCACGACCGCGCCGGGCCGCACGCCTGCGTGGCGCAGGGTGTGCATCAGTTGGGCGTCGGTCTGGATCAGTTCCCTGATGTTCCGTACGACCGCGCTCGTGCCGTTCGGTCCTGGTGCGAGGTCGCTGAGGCTGATCGTGCTCTCGTCGGGGAGCGGGTCTGCGGTGTTCTTCTGGCCGAGTTCCTCCAGGCCCGGGATCGGGTTGCCGTAGGGCGAGGTGGTCGGGTGCCACAGCAGGTCGAGGAGGTGGCGTTCGACGGTCTCGCTCATCACGTGTTCCCAGCGGCAGGCTTCGGCGTGGGCCTGTTCCCACTCCAGTCCGATCACGTCGACGAGCAGGCACTCGGCGAGCCGGTGTTTGCGCATGACGCGTGTGGCCAGTCGGCGGCCCTGCTCTGTCAGTCGCAGGTGCCGGTCGCCGGTGATGTGCAGCAGGCCGTCGCGTTCCATGCGGGCGACGGTCTGGCTGACGGTGGGGCCGCTCTGGTCCAGGCGCTCGGCGATGCGGGCGCGCAGGGGGGCAATGGCTTCCTCTTCGAGTTCCAGGATGGTGCGCAGGTACATCTGGGTGGTGTCGATGAGTCGGGGCATGCGGTGGGTCAGGCGGGGGTCTGGGCGGTGGCGGTCAGGACTGCGCGGCCCAGGATGTGGCCGGCCATGGTGAAGCCGAGGATGGCCGGGGTGGCGTCGGCGGGGACGCCGATGGAGGCGACGTCGAGGGCGTGTACCACGACGAAGTAGCGGTGCGGGCCGTGTCCGGCGGGCGGGGCGGCGCCTATGTAGCGGGTTGCGCGGGCGTCGTTGGGCAGTTGGAAGGCGCCGTCGGGCAGGTGCGAGCCGGTGTCGTCGCCGGCGCCTTCGGGCAGCTCGGTGACGGTGGCGGGGATGTCGGCGACTGCCCAGTGCCAGAACCCGGATCCGGTGGGGGCGTCGGGGTCGTAGACGGTCACGGCGTAGCTCTTGGTGCCCTGCGGGGCGCCGTTCCAGGACAGCTGCGGGGAGAGGTCCTTTCCGCCGGGGACGGCGGAGGCGTGCTGCTCGGGTGGCCAGGGGGCGCCGTCGGTGACGGTGGTGCTGGTGACGGTGAAGGGGGCCGCCTCGGGGAGGCGGGCGAAGGGGTTGTTGGCGGCGGGGGTGTTGGGGGTGTGGGTGCCAGGGGTGTTGGTGTTCATTGCGGCGTTCCTTTCGGGGGCGTGCTGTGGGGTGGTGGTGATGCGGTCGGGGCGTGCGGCGTCTGTGGAGGCGTTGTTGTCCGTCTCTCGCCGACCACTGAATCGACCATAGCATTGATAATCGATTATCTGGTGGATCGTCTATGCTTCAGGCATGACTCAGACGGCACACACTCCGGCTTTGCCGGGCAAGCGGATGCTCTCCGAGCAGGTCTACGCACACCTGCGGGACGCGATCATGCGCGGGCAGCACGCCCCCGGCGACGCCCTCAAACCGCAGGACCTCGCCAAGGAACGGGGTGTGAGCCTGGCCGTCGTGCGTGAGGCGCTCGTGCGGCTGGTCGGCGAGGGCCTCGCCGACCGGCTGCCCAACCGCGGCTTCGCCGTCCCGGCCTTCTCCGACCGCCGCTGGCAGGAGATCGCGGAGGCCCGCCGGGCCATCGAACCGGTGGTGCTGCGCATGTCCGTCGAGCGCGGCGACGTCGACTGGGAGGCCCGCGTACGGGCCGCCCACCACCGGCTGTCGCGTACTCCGGTGTATGTGGCGGAGGAGGGCGCGTACTACAGCGCCGCGTGGGCCGAGGCCCACCGGGTCTTCCACCGCACCCTGCTGGAGGGGTGCGGCAATCCCGTCCTGCTGGACACCTTCGACCGGATGTGGACCGCGAGCGAGCTGGCCCGCCGCCTGTCGACGCAGCGTCACCCGGAGCGGGACGGCGTGGGCGAGCACCGCCGCCTGGAGGAGGCGGCGCTGGCCCGCGACGCCGACACCGCGGCCGAGGTACTGGCCCTGCACCTCACCCAGACCGCCGCCGGGCTGACCGGCTGCACCGGCCACGAACCCGCCAACGACGCCTGAGCCGGAGGCGGCGCCTTGGGAGTGTGGTGCCGCGGCGGCGCAGCCGGCCGGGCATCGTGAGGCGCAGGGATCCTTCCCCTGCGGCCCCCTGCGGTCCCCCTGTGGCCTTCGTGCTGGTCGAGTGCGTCTTTGGTCGGAGCACAGGATCAGTACGTCAGTACGTCAGTACGAAGGCCGTGTTCACGTCGGCGGGAGCCTCGTTGGAGGTTCAGTCCTGGTGGACTTCGTTGCGGCCCGGGCCGCCGGAGAGCTTGTCGGTGCCTGTGCCGCCCCACAGGATGTCGTCGCCGCTGTTGCCCCACAGCGTGTCGTTGCCCGCCTCGCCGTACAGCTTGTCGTTGCCCTTGCCGCCGTAGAGGACGTCGGCGCCGGCCTGGCCGTGCAGTACGTCGTTGCCGTCCTCGCCGTGCAGGTTGTTCGCCTCGCCGGTGCCGGTCAGGGAGTCGTTGCCGGGGCCGCCGAAGCAGTCCTGGCTGCAGTGGGTGAGGGTGTCGTTGCCCGCGTCGCCCCACGGGCCGAAGCCCATCGGGCCGCCACCGCCGTCGAGGCGGTCGTCGCCCTCGCCGCCGTGCAGGAGCGCGGACTCCGACGCCTTGATGACATCGTTGCCCTTGCCGCCGTAGATCCCGGCCCACGCCCGGCTGTCGGGGCCGAGGGTGGCGGTGTCGTTCAGGTCGCCGAGGTCGATGTCGTAGCTGTCGGAGTCGTCGGAGTTCTCCGGGATCTTGACCGCGCACCGCACGGCGGTGCGGTCGCCCTCCTCGGGGTACACGCACTCGTCCCACTGCGCCGCGTCGGCGGAGACGGAGATGTCGTAGCGGTCGTGGAAGGTGAGGACGTAGTAGGAGTCGTTCTCACCGCGGTGGTCGATCTTCTCGTCGACCGTCACCTGGTTCTGCTGACCGGCGGCCGCCTTGTACCAGAGCTCGCCGTCCTCGATGACGACGGAGGCGGTGGACGCGGCGGCCGAGGGGGCGGCGGACGGGGCGGCCTGGGCCGTCGACGCCGCTAAGGCGGCCGTACCGAGCGTCAGGGCGAGGGCGGTGGTGGCGGTGGTGGCGATGGTCCGGTGAATGCGCATGCGGAAGTGACCCTTCAGGGTGTACGTGTGCGGTGGTGCTTGCGGTCACCCGGTTAGACAGGAGGCCACAGAGGGGAGTTGCCCGGCGGCGCATGAACAGGGGCGGATGTTGTGGTGACCGGGGTGTGGACATGAGCTCGCCCGAGCGGGCGCGCCGAAGAACTTTCCGCGCGGGCCCGATGTGGTGCGGCTCGTGGGGAACGCCGCTGCTCGGCAGGGCCTCTCACCTTCTGTACGGCTGTACTTTTGAGAGGAGTTGTTCTGCATGGTGCGTCGCGTGCGTGGCGTTCGGATGATGCTGGTGACCGTCCTGACGCTGGTCGTGAGCTCGGTGCTCTCGTCCGCTCCGGCCTCCGCCGTCATCGGCGGGTCCAAGAGCACTTATGGCCCGTGGGCGGTGCGCATGCTCGTCGACGGCAAACCGGCGTGCACCGGCACAGCGGTCGCCCGCCAGTGGATCCTCACCGCCTCGCACTGCTTCTACGAGCAGGCGCAGCCGGTCGCCGACAAGCGGATCTCCTTCCGGGTGGGCCATCTCGACATGCGCAGGGGCACCACGGTGCGCCCCCTGCCGGGCAAGCGCGTGGGCAGTTCGCGCGCCGACATGATGCTCGTCAAGGTCCCGGTGATGAACGTCCCCACGGCGCGGCTGTCCACGGTCGGTGTCAAGCGCGGCCAGGTGGTGCGGCAGTACGGGTGGGGTGCCACCTGCACCACGGACGAGAGCGCCTGCCAGTCCCCCGTCCTCAAGCAGTCGGACCTGAAGGTCGTGCGGGCGAACGATCCGCTGTGCGCGGGCCACACCGCGCCGGGCGGCCCCGACTTCTGCATGAAGAAGGTGTCCGGGATTCCCGCCGGAGGCGACTCCGGGGGCCCGGTGATGACCGTGGGGCCGCGGGGCACCGAGACTCTCATCGGTGTCTTCAACGGTTCCGACCGGGACAAGAGCGCCGAGGCCGGGGAGGTCTCCCAGCAGCTCTCCTGGATCCGTTCGGTCATCCGGCGATAGCGCCGGCGGGGTAAGGGGCCTCGGCCTCTGGGCGCGCGGTGCGTGCGGTGGGGGGGGCGGCGGGGCTTACGGCTTGTGGGTCACCCAGAGCAGTTCCGCCGGCCAGCGGTGGGCCCAGTCGGGCGGGTGGGTTTCGTTGTAGCCGTTGGGTGTCGCGGGGCCGGGGCGTGGCTCGATGAGGTCGTCGATGACCAGGCCTGCGCCGCGCAGGACCCTGACCCAGTCTCCGTAGGTGAGCTGGTAGCTCATCGCGCCGCCGCCTTCGGCGATGGTGTCCAGGCCGAAGTAGTCCTGTTGCAGTGTCGTGGTGACGCGGGCGGCGGCTTCGTCGTAGCAGGCTTCGAACCAGGGGCTGGCGACGTTGAAGACCAGGCGTCCGCCGGGGCGCAGGACGCGGGCGGCCTGGGGGACGGCCAGGTGCGGGGGTGCCCAGCTGAGCCCGCCGAAGTCGCAGAACACCAGGTCGAAGGTGTCGGCAGCGAAGGGGAGCTGTTCGGCTGCGCCCTGCACCAGCGGGTAGCGGGCCGGGCCCATCGCGCGGGCCGCTGCGGCGAGTTGGGCCTCGGACAGGTCGAGGCCGATCACGGTGGCGCCCTCGGCGGCGAGCGCTCTGGACCACTGGCCGGCGCCGCAGCCGAGTTCCAGGACGCGCCGGCCGGTGACCTCGCCCAGGGCGTTCAGGTGCGTGTCGGGGAGGGAGTACATGCCCCACAGCCGGGGTGCGGCGCCGATGTGCGGGTCGTGCTTGTGCTGGTAGGCGCTGCTGATCCGGTTCCAGAGCTGCCGGTTGGCGGGGATGCTGTCCACGGGGCGAGTCCAGCACTGCCGGCCGGGGTGGTCAACACGATTAGGGCGCCGGCCGGCCGTTATCCCTTGGTTCACTCTGTGCCGGGCAGTGCAGTGCTGTGTTGTGTTGTCGGGCCGTTGGGCCGGGTGCGGTGTGGCGTGTCTTCGGTCAGATGGCCGGGGTCGTGCGGGGCTCTGTCGCGGGGGTGTCGGTGCGGCCGTGTTCGGAGCCGGCGAAGGCCTTGCGGACGAGTGGGCGCGCGGCCTTCGACTGGAGTGCGCGCATCGCCAGCGCGTTGATCCGGATGCCCAGCGCGGACTTGGGTGCCATGGAGGTGACCCGGCCGGGCGGGAGTTGCTGCGCCGAGGTGGTCCTGGGCCGCATGGCCTGCTCGAAGGCGGTCAGCGCGGCGGGTGTGCGCGCGGTGTCGCCGGGTGCGCCCGCGGCGCGCAGCGCGGCCGCGAGTTCGGCGGCACCGCGCAGGGCGAGGGCGGTGCCCAGGCCGCTGAGCGGGCTGGCGCACCAGGCGCTGTCGCCGAGCAGGACGGTCCGGCCGGTGCTCCAGCACGGCACGTGTATCTGGTCGAAGGTGTCCAGCGCGAAGTCGTCGGCCTGCCGTGCCGCGGCCAGGAATTCGGCGGTGCGCCAGCCGACGTCGGCGAACGTCCGCTCCAGCAGGGCGAACTGGGCGTCGCGGTCGTGTCGCGGGGGCAGTGTGTCGGCGGCGAAGGTCAGGCCCACTTCCTGCTGTCCGGGGTGGCCGGGGCGGGCTTCGACGGCGCGGCGGCCGGGTGCGTTGTGGGTGAGGAACCAGCCGTGAAGGGGCGGTGTGGCGGGTCGCTCGGTGAGGGTGAACCAGGCGTGGGCCAGGCCGAGGGGCTTGCGGTAGTTCTCCTGCGGCCCGAAGCGCAGGGCGCGGACCCGTGAGTGCGCGCCGTCGGCGCCGACCACGAGGTCGAACGTCTGCGTCGTGCCGCTGCGGAAGCGGGCGCGTACTCCGGTTGCGGTGTCCTGCAGTGTCTCCACGGTCTCGCCGAAGCGGTGGGTGACGCCCGGTCCGGTCGCCTCGTGGATGATGCGGGCGAGGTCTGTGCGCAGCAGTTCCTCCCGGGAGACGTAGCCGCGCCCGTCGAATGCCTCCACCGGCATCTCGGCCAGCCGGCGCTCGCGCGTATCGATCCAGGCGGCGCCGCGCTGCGGGACCAGGCAGTCCAGCGCCTGCTGGAGCAGTCCGGCGCGCTCGAGGACTTCCCGGCTGTCGCCGCGCAGGTCGACGGTCTGGCCGCCGGTGCGCAGGGCGGGTGCGATCTCGGCGACGGTGACCGTCCAGCCGTCCCGTTCCATGAGCAGCGCGAGGGTGTCCCCCGCGATTCCAGCGCCGACGACGAGTACGTGGGCCACGGCATCCTCCGGTTTTTTGCTTCCGCTTCGGGCCGCAGGGGGCGCCCCAGCAACCCCTCATGCGAATGTTTCGCATTTAACGTAGACCCCTCGGACGTCCTAATGCAAGAGTTTCGCGATAGAGTGGAGCGGTGACGCAAGCATCAGGGACAGCCCGCCCCGGCGGCCGTACCGCCCGCACCCGCGAAGCCGTGCGCGCGGCCACCCGCGAGCTGCTGGCCGAATCCGCCGACGGCACCGTCGACATCGCCGAGGTGGCCACCCGCTCGGGCGTCCACCTCGCCACCGTCTACCGCCGCTGGCGCAGCGCCGACGGCCTGATCATCGACGCGGTGGTGGACGAATTGGACAGCCGTTCGCCGCTGCCCGCCACCGGCGACCTGCGGGCCGACCTGCACACCTGGATCACCAACCTGCTCGGCGACCTGACCCGGCCCGGCCATCTGGCGTTCTTCCGGGCCCTGCTGCGGGCCGGCGGCGAGGGGCAGGACACGCGCGGCTTCGCCGAGCCCCGCATCCAGCAGATCCAGGCCACCCTGGACGCCGCCGGCGCCACCGTGCTGACCTGGATGGACATCTTCGAACTGGTGCTGGCGCCGGCCTATGTGCGTGCACTGCTGGCCCTGCCGATGGACCCGGCGACCGAGGCGGTGCGGCTGGTCGACAACGTGCTGGCGATCCGGGCGGCGCGCGAGCGCGCAGCGGCGCAGTGAGCGGGCGGGCGGCGGCGCAGTGAGCGGGCGGGCAGCCCTGCACGCCGCGCACGGGCCGTCCGCACACGGCCGCTCCTGACGCGCTCGCGTTCTGCGGGCACTGCGGCGCGTCCGGCCCGGCGGGGCGGATCACCTCGATGAGTGCGGCGCGGGCGGGCAGGCCCGAGGGCGACACCGGAGTCCAACTCGCCGCGGTCCGTGGGCAGTTCGCCGAGGCGCGGCAACCGCGCGCCGCGCTCTCGGCGGGGGGGGAAGCGGCGCGGCGGGCGCCACTGGGACGCCCCCGACGTCTTTCGGCCCGAGCGCTGGGCCGAGAGCGGCGGCCACGGACCGTACGTGCCCTTCGGCATGGGGCCCTTCAGCTGCGCCGGCGCGGCGGTGGCGCACACGCTCCTCACCGAGTCGCTGACCGCCCTGACCGACCACGCCTTTGTGACCGTCTCCGGTGGTGATGCGCGCGCGGTCATGTCGGAGGGCAACGCTCCGCGGCCGTTCGCTCTGCACCGCACCCCAGACCCCCCGTCCGCCCACCAGACGGGAAGGAGGTGACTGGTCATGGCCGCGACGATGCGACGCATCTTCACCAACAAGCCGGCCCGGCGCTGGTACTGGTACTGAGCGACCGGGGACGTCGGCCCGGGCACCGTCGGTGTCCGGGCCTCGCCCGGTGGCCGGTGTGCCGGATGCGGTGCTTCCGGGGGGCCGTGGGGATGATGTGGCGCGTGACCGATACTTCCCGTCGTAGTCTTCTCGGCGCTCTTGGGGCGCTCACCGTTTCGGCCTCGGTCTCCCCGGCCGCCCTCTCGCCGGCTGCCGCGGCTGCCGGACGTGGCGCCGCCGCGGACCGCGGTGCTGCGTCCGCGCCCGCCGCGCCGCCCGCCGCACCGCCCGCCGCGGCGCCCTTGCCCGGTGCCGCATCAGTGACCGGGCCGCGCTCCTCGATGACCTTCACCGGGACGCCGTACGACACCGCCGCCTTCGCCCGCTCCTGCCTCGGGGAGCTGAGCACGGCGGTGCTGCCGGGTACGCCCGAGCGCACGGAGGTGCGGCACGGGCAGCAGCGCGTCGCCGTGCTGACCAAGGGGGCGCGCACCGTCCTGATGTCCGGGCCCGAGCGGACGTTCACGGAGAACAAGCAGCCCTTCACCGACACCTTCGACCGGCTCGTCCCCGACCCGCGGCTCCCGCCCGCCGAACAGCTCAGGCCCGGCTGGGGCTCCTCCCCCGGCGGCGGGACCTGGAGTGTGTACGGGGGTTCGGCCGGCGACGCCGACTTCGGTGTGCACCACCAGGGCGCGGCGACGATGGTCCTCAAGGACACGGAGGCGGGCCGCTACGCCACGGTGACCGACGACGGGATATCCGACGTCGACGTCACCTGCGAAGCCTCCTTCGACAAGGTGCCCGTGGGCAACGCCTGTTCCTTTGCCCTGCTCTTCGGCTACCGGGGCGGGAGCGCGCACTACCGGGCGCGGCTCTCCTTCACCACACGCGGTGAGGTCGACCTGCGCGTGGAGAAGGTGGCGGACGCCAGGACGGTGGTGCTGGCCGAGGCGGGCCCGCTCGCCACGGGGGTGCGGGCCGGTGACGTGTGGAAGATCCGGGTGCGGCGTACGGGTGCGACGGCGCAGGTCACCGCGTGGCCCGCGGCCGGGGTGGAACCCGCGGAACCCACCGCGGAGGTCCAGGACGGGCAGGCGGGGCTGCGCAGCGGGCGGGTGGGGGTTCGCGGGTTCGCCTCCCCCGGCTGTACGAACCTGCCCCTCACCCTGACCGTCCGGCGCCTGGAGGTGAGCGAGGCCACCTGGCAGACGCCGCCCCTGGTCACCCATCGCGACTGGGTACGGCTGCTGGACGCGCCCTTCGACGGCGCGTGGACGCCGGCCCTCGAGGCCGTGGTGCGCGGCTGGGCCGGTTCCATGGCCCCCGACATGTTCTCGTACGCGATGATGTTCCTGCCCGGCGCCCCGCACCTGCGGGGTGCGGACGCGCGGGTGGGCGGCGCCGAGGTGCTGGGCGAGGCGGGATACGGGGAGCCGGACAGCCAGGGACTGCTGCCCGTCGGCGCGGACTTCCACGACTACATGCAACAGCCGTGGACCTTCCCCGACATGACCCGCAGGCCCGAGGAGAACCAGGGCCGGCACCTGGACTGCTCGGGGTACGTGCGGATGGTCTACGGCTTCCACCTGGGCGTGGACATGGTGGCGGTCAAGGACCCGGCGAAGAAGGCACTGCCGCGCAAGTCCGGTGCGATGGTGGACTTCGCGCCGGGCGTCCGCGTCGCACAGCGGGCGGCGGGCAGTGGCGGCACCGGGGTGGACCTGACGCAGTTGCAGCCGGGCGACCTGGTGCTGTTCGACGCAGGCGACAATGCGGGGGACCCGGCGGATCCCGACGCCTACGACGTCGACCACGTGGGCATCCACCTCGGCCTCGACCGGGCGGGAAAGCGGCGTTTCCTCTCCAGCCGCAAGAGCGTCGACGGGCCGACCATGGCCGATGTCTCGGGCGCATCGACGCTGGAGGGGCCCGGGCTGTACGCGGACGCCCTGCACACCGTCCACCGCCTCTGACATGGCGGCGGGTGCGTCCCGCCGAGTCCGCCGCCCCGGCCCGTGGTGGCGCAGGGCTACGCGGCCAGGCCCCGGTGCCGCACGACCTGGTGGGCGAGGACCGCGATGGGCAGGCTGGTTCTGCGGCTGTGCTCGTGCAGGAGGAACAGGGCCTGCTCCGGGGTGCAGGCGAAGCGCGCGGCGAGGACGCCTTTGGCCTGTTCGGTGACCACAGCGGCGCGCACCGCGCGTTCTGTGGGTGTGCCGTGGCGGTCGGGGGCGGGCGGGACGGCGGCGGGGGGCTGCGCCGCGCGCGCGGCCTGGGTGAACACGCGCATGGACAGTGCGCGCAGCCGCATCTCGACAGCCCGCTGCTGCTTCTGCACGCTCCAGGTCTGCTGGGCGGCGGCTCTGGCGTACTGCTCCATGCGCTGCTGGGTGCGCCGGTCCCGCCACAGGGGGCCGCTGGGAGCTGCCTCGGGAACCGTCATGCCCTCACCCTCTTCCCTGGGGTGTGCCCTGTTGTGTCCCTGGGGTGTGCCCTGTTGTGTGCACCGGGACGGTACAAGCTTTCCGCACCGCCGCCCGCAGCAGAAGCCCCCTGGGATCGAGGCCTCTCACGGGGCGGAACGCGTGGTGAGCAGGTAGGCGGCGGTCAGGGCGACGGCCTGGTCCGTGTCGTGCGACAGCTCCACGAGGGCCTGGGTGGCGCTCGTTCCGGGGATGTCCGCGAGTGCTTGGGTCAGGCGTCCGCGTGCGGGTGGCCCGGTGGCGTGGTGGGCGAGGTGGTCGAGGAGGCGGGTGGTGATCCTCTGGGCCGTCGCGGTGTCCTCGCCCGCGAGCCGGCTCAGGGTGTCGGCCGCGTCGGTGTCGTTGATCCCCGTGACGATCATGTCGATGAGCGTGGGGATCGCTGCGGTCTGCGCGCGTGTTCCCAGCGCCAGGGCCGCCTGCCCGCGGACCTCGGGGTCGGGATCGGCCAGGGCGCGGCGCAGGTGCGCGGTGCTCTCGCCGTCGGGCATCTTGGCCAGGGCCTGGACGGCGCGTCCGCGTACCGCGGGCACGGGTGAGCCAAGACCCTTGGCCAGGAGTGCCGGGGCGTGGTCGGGTGCCTGCGCCAGCGCCCATCGCAGGGTGCCCGCGACGTTCGGCTGCGTTTCGTTCAGCGCTGCCTCGACCAGGGCCTCCACCGGCACGGGGGTGCCGTGGGCGGTGGAGAGGGCCGCGCGCTGGCGGGTGTCGGCGTTGTGCGATCCCAGGGCCTGCAGGAGCGCGACGACCTTCAGGACGTCCTGCCAGTCGGTGGGGTCGGCGGCGTCGATGCGGCGCAGCCGGGTGAGCAGTTCGGTCTCGGTGGCGATGCGGTCCTGTGTCTGGCCGATGAGGTCGCCCACGAGCGCCGAGGGGGTGAAGTCGGGGTCGTCGAGGGCGCGCCCGATGTCGCGGAGCGACAGGCCCAGTGAGCGCAGGCTTTCGATGTGGAAGATCCGCCGGATGTCCTTGGCGCAGTACTCGCGGTAGCCGGAGTCGGTCCGCTGCGAGGGCTGGACCAGGCCGAGGGATTCGTAGTGCCTGAGCATGCGGGCACTGACTCCGGACCGTCTTGCCACCTCACCGATCAGCACGGGCCCTATTGTCCGTCCTGCGGAAAGGCGTCGCCGCCCTGGGCTGTGCCGCCACCCGGGGGCGTGCCGCCGCCCTGGGGCGTGCCGCCGTCCAGCGGAGCGCCGGTGAGGGCCACGGTGCGTCTGGCCTCCTCGATCGCCGGCGTGAATGCGGCGTCCGGGTCGCGCAGCAGCCACTGGGTGGCCAGGGCGTGGGCCCGTACGTCGGGGTCGTGGTTGTGGTCCTCGGCCGCCTTGCGCAGGACCGGTTCGACGACGTCGCCCAGTGCGGCCAGTGCCTGGCTGAGGCTCAGCTGTGTCTCGCGCCCGCCGCGTCCGAGCTGTGCCGCCAGGGCGGCGGCCAGCAAGGGCTCATCACCTTCCGGTACGAGGACGACCGCGGCACGCCAGGCACTGCGGGCGACCTCGTCGTCGGCGTCGCCCAGCAGCTCCGGTGTGACGGCCGGCCAGGCCCGCGGGTCCGCGATCTTGGACAGGGTGTGCAGGGCCTGGCTGCGCGCCTGCGCCCGTTCCGAGCGGACTTCCCGCAGCAGTTCCGGCAGCGTCAGGGACACGGGGTGGCGGGTGAGTGCCCACGTCAGCATGTCGCGGACGAAGAACTCGGGCTCTGTGGCGCTTCGTTCGACGAGTGCGTCGACATAGCGCGCATCGGGGGACGTGCCCGCCGCCAGGGCGGCGCGCAGGCGCAGGGAGGAGTTGGTGCTGCGCAGCGCGTGCAGTGTCTGGAGTACGCGCGTGGGGTCTGGGGTCTGTGTGGTCGTGGTCATCGGCCCGCCTCTCTCTGGCAGGCAGTGAAGACCTTGCCACTGTGTCAAGGTCAAGCGGGGCGGGCCGAAGGCGTGCCCCCGAAAGTCGGACGTCAGGCGGGCAGTTTCGTGTCGATGATGAAGCTGATCTCGATGACCTGGCCGGGGAAGGTCAGTTCACTGACGCCGAAGGCCGTGGCGGCCGGGCGGTGTTCGCCGAAGTAGGCCAGGTTGCCCTCCATCGTCGCCGCGGCGTTGTGCTGCAGGTCCACCGCGTACAGGGTCTGCGAGACGATCTGGTTGCGGGTGGCGCCGTAGTGGCGGAGGACCTTGTCCATGTTGGCGTGGGTCTGCTCGAGCTGGGCGGCGAAGTCACCGGCGTGCAGGAGTTCGCCCGCCTCGCCGAACGCGAGCTGGCCGGAGACGTGGACGAGGTCGCCGGACCTGATCGCCTGTACGTAGCCGAAGTCGCTCTCGGCGGGCACGTCGTGGTTGAAGACGTCGGAGGTGGTCATGGTGCTGGTCCTTCCGGATCGCTCTCTTGTGGTTACCCAGGAACCATAGGAGAGTGTGGGCCGACCCGGAAGAACGCACTTTTTGGTGACAGGGGAACCTCATGGTGACCAAGCAGCAGCTCAAGGGCCTGCCCGAGGACGCCGACCTGCGGCGTGCGGACTCCCTGGCGCGGGAGATCTTCTCCGACGTCGCCAACAAATGGGCGCTCCTGATCATCGAGGCGCTCGGCGAACGCACCCTGCGCTTCAGCGAGTTGCGCGACGAGGTCGAGGGCATCAGCCACAAGATGCTCACGCAGAACCTGCGCATGCTGGAGCGCAACGGCCTGGCCGGGCGGAAGGTGCACCCCACCGTGCCCCCGCGGGTCGAGTACACCCTCACTCCCCCGGGCCGGGACCTGCGCATCGCGGTCGACGCCATCTGCGGCTGGACCCACCGCCACCTCGGCCACATCGAGAACGCGCGCGGCCGTTTCGACGACGCCTGAGCCGATTCGACGTGGCCCGGCCTCGGTTCAAAGGACAACACCCGGGTGGGGCGGGACGGCCGTGTTCCCCCGTGACACGGCCGTCCCACGCTCTGGGGCCGGCCCCCTCGAAGGGGCCGGGGCGGGGCTGCTCGTGGTCCAGCGTGGCGCAGTTCGGTGATGCAGGTCGACGTGTTTTGGGCTAGCCCGAATAACGACATCTTGATCAGGCTCTGCGCATGCCGCTGCGTATCCACTTCACCGCCGCCGATCTGGCCCGGACCCGGCTGGCCGAGGGGCCCCGTCCGGTGCTGGAACTGGACATCGCGGTGCGGCTGCTGCAGGACGGTGCGCATGCGGCGCGGTTCGGGGCCTGGCGGCGGCAGTCGCTGCGGCGGCTGTTCGACCTGATTCCGCCGACGGGCTGGAGCGTCGGCTTCCTGGACCATGCCGGGGCCGCCGGCATCGAGGAGGCGGTGGAGCAGGTGCGGGCCACCCCGGCCGCCCGGATCCGCCGGGACATGCAGGCGTGGGCGGAGCGCGGCCAGGGGCGGGCGGCACCGGCGTGGACGCGGTCGCTGGGCAGTGACCGGCGCCTGCTCGGGGAGCTGGCCGATGCGATGGCGCATGCGCACCGGGAGGTCGTCGCGCCGTATCAGGAGCACATGGATGCGCTCAGCCGTGCGGACCGGGCGCTGCGGGCCCGTCAGGTGGCGCACGGCGGGCTGGACATGCTGCTGTCGGGGCTCAACCCGCGCTGCATCCGGTGGGACGCGCCGGTGCTGGAGCTGACGATGGCGTCCGGGCTCGAGGGGGACATTCATCTCGCGGGCCGCGGGCTGCTGTTGATTCCGTCGGTGTTCGGGGCGGTGTTTCCGGCCGTTGACGAATCCGCCGAGCCTCAGCCGTGGCTGACCTATCCCGTAGGTGTACGTGACACGGACCTTTTTCTGCCGTCCGTGGAGACGGCCCGCGTGCTCAGTACGGTCCCCGATTCCCTGACGGCGCTGCTGGGTCATACGCGGGCCGTGGTGCTGTGGACCATTGCCGAGCATCCGGGCTGTACGACCGGTGAGCTCGCGCGTCGTGCGGGGATCTCGCCGGCGAGCGCGAGTCAGCATGCGACGGTGCTGCGCACCGCGGGTCTCTCGCACACCGTGCGGCACCGCAATACCGCTTTGCACACCGCTACTTACGCAGGGACCCATTTGCTCGGGACCGCGGGGTGAGGGTGGTGCGTGGCTGAATGTGGGGGTGGCCGGGCGGGGTGGTTCGGGGGTGGACTGGGTGGGGGCGGGCGCACGGGGTGCGCAGGGCCCGGCGGGTGGGCGGGTGGCTGGGGTGTGCTGTGGGGCCGGGGGCGGTTCGGGGGGTGTCGGGGCTGGTCTGGGGCGGCTCGGGGGGCCGCGGGGACGGAGGTGGGGGGTGTGGGTGAGATGGCTTGTTGTCGGTCCGCCGCGGTGCTCGCCGGTGGATTCTGTTGCCGGGGGCCTTCTCCGGAAAAAACGGGCATAACGCAATTGCATGAAATCCCGGAGAGTTCTCTGTTCATGGCGGAATCTCATGATACTCTCGCCGCGTTATGCGCTTCGGTCCGGGGGAGGAGAAGCAGCGTGATGATCGGAATGCCAGGGGAGGCCACCCCTGGAGGGGAACTTCCTAAAGATCAATTCTGTCGGCCCGTCGGGCCCGACCACTCGACCGAAGTTTCTGCTTCAATCATCAGGATTCCGATCACCTTGCTCCGTGACGCGGATTCTCCCCGTCTCGCCGGTGTCGACCAGGATCATGTACGCACTCTGGCGGCCTGCACCGATAAACTTCCGCCGATCATCGTGCACCGTTCGACGATGAAGGTCATCGACGGAATGCACCGGCTGCACGTGGCGCGGCTGAACGGCGAGGAAACCATTGAGGTCCGTTACTTCGAGGGATCGAACAGGGAAGCCTTCCTCTTGGCCGTCGAGCTGAACCTGAAGCACGGCCTGGCGCTGGCTCTCTCCGACCGCAAGAAGTCGGCGATGAAGATCCTGGAGAGTTTCCCCGAGTGGTCGGACCGGGCGGTGGCCATGAAGACCGGCCTTTCCGGCAAGACCGTCGGGGTGCTGCGCCGTAAATTCGCGGGACAAATCGCCCAGGCCCCGATGAGAGTCGGACGTGACGGCCGCGTACGGCCGCTGAATTCCCACAAAGAACGCCAGAAGAGTGCGCACATTCTGCCCGCGGAGCCGGATGCCGTCCTGCGGGAGAGCGCCGGGACCGGCGCGCTGCCCGCGCCCACGGCCCGGGAGGCGCAGAAACGGTTGCGCAGCGCGGAGGAGGGAGCCGCGGCCGGCGCGGAGGCCAGGAGCCGGGCGCCGCACGGCCCCGAGGCGGCCCTCCCCCTCGTGGACCCCCTGGCCCAGCTCGAGTCGCTGAAGCGGGACCCCGCCCTGAAGTACAGCAACGACGGCCGGGAGATGATCCGCTGGCTGGAGGCCCGCATCATCCGCAAGAGCGACCCCGGCCTGGTCCTGCAGGCCCCCGCCCACCAGGCGAGGAAGATCGCCGCCCTGGCCCGGGCGTGCGCGGCCCAGTGGAACTGCATCGCCACGCGCATGGAGCTGTTGTGCGACGACTGCTCCAAGGCCTCCAACTGAGGCGCCCGGGCGGTTTTCCCGCCGGGGCGTCGGGGCGTCGGGGCGTCGGGGCGTCCAACTGAGGAAATTCCGCAGTCGGCCCCCGCGTGCCGGGGGCGGGCCGGACGGTGCGGGCGGCATCTCTCCGCGTAGAACGTGTGCCGCGCAAAGAGGTGCTGATGCCGCCGACGGCACCGCGGACGGGCCCGCTCAGCTCGCGTAGCGGTCGAACGTGGAGGAGGGACGGGGCCCCGCGATCACGTCCAGCCGCGGGTCGACCGCGAGAATCGCCTGATGAAGCCGCTGCAACTGCGGCGACGGCTCCACCCCCAGGTCCTCGATCAGCCGGGAGCGCAGCCGCTGGTAGACATCCAGGGCCGAGGCCTGGCGCCCCGAGCGGTACAGCGCCACCATCGCCTGCGAGTGCAGGCCCTCGTGCCGGGGGTGCCGGGCGATCAGGTCGCTCAGCTCGGCGAGGAACTCGCAGTGCCGGCCCAGGCGCAGCTCGGCGTCGATGCGCCGCTCCAGGGTGACCAGGCGGCTCTCCTCCAGGCGGGTGGCCTCGATCTCCAGTACGCAGCCCATGCGCACGTCGACCAGCGCGGACCCGTCCCACAGGTCCAGGGCCCGCCCGAAGAGGGTGGCCGCCGCCCGGTCGTCGCCGCTGTCGAAGGCGCGCTGGCCGCCGGCCACCAGGCGGTCGTACTCGTGGACGTCTACCTGTTCGGGCGGGATCTGCAGGAGATAGCCGCCGTACCGGGTCACCAGGACGTCCTTGGCGCTGCCCGCGGCGTCCGGCCCCATGGCCGTGCCCAGGCGCCGGCGCAGCTGGAGGATGTAGGTCTGCAGGGTCGTCATGGCGCTGGCGGGCAGGTCGACCCCCCAGATCTCCTCCATGAGCGTCGAGATCGGCACGACCCTTCTCGGGTAGAGGGCTAAAAGCGCCAGGATCTGCCGGGGCTTGCTTGCGGTTGGCACAACATTCACACCGTTAACATCGGCACCAAGCGGGCCGAGGACTTTTACCCTCACAGATTCCTCCTAGAATCCGGCGGCTTCGCGTTTGCGAGCCGGCACCGAATCTGATCTGCAGCGCATGTCGCATGGCGGACTTCACAGCCTCTCTCTGCCAACCGATCCGTCGGGTACACCGGCCGCCGGAGCGGCCCCGGATCTGCAGATACTCCACCGCTTTTCAGGTATCCCTCTGATGTCACTTTCGCCGTTGTCCACCGATAACTGATGGGCCAGCGGAATTGTGTCGACTCATTGCCGGGTGCGGCAAGTGCTTCCCTGGGCGCCCCGACAGGTCCGCCGGGGGCGAAGCGGAGGTAATACCTCCGCCGCCCTTCCGTACATGAGGTCTCCCCTGCCGCGCGCACTTGTAATAAGGTCTGCCCGATTGTGATCTGTCACGCTGCGCCGGACGGGACCGTGTCCGGCACGGCGCCATGTCCGCATTCACGCATTCCTCCGGCCGTGGACCTTCCGGCGGAGTTCTGATAAACGCGCGAGAGCGGTGCGTGCGGACCGGGACGCGCAATGCGGCTGCTTCCTTGCCGGTCCTTGCCGGTCCTTCCCGCTTCCTTGCCCTCTTCCTTGCCGGTTCCCTTCCCCGGCAGCCTGTCGGGAGATCCGCGGGCGGCCGCGGACTCCGCCGGGACGCGAGTCCTGGTTGAGCCCGCCTCCTGACCTCGTGGGGAGTGTGGGTGCGCACCGCCCGGCGGCGGTTGCCCTCTCAGGCCGGTATGCCCTCCGCGACAAGGAGCACGCGACCATGCCCCAAGGACCCCTGGCTCAGCACACCGAGGTGTGCCTGGTCGGCGCCGGCCCGCGCGGGTTCTCCGTGCTCGAGCGGATCTGCGCGCAGGAACGCAAGTCCCCGCTGTGGGACCGGGTGAGCGTGCACGTCGTCGATCCCGCACCGCCCGGCGCGGGCCGGGTGTGGCGGCCCGCGCAGTCGCCGCACCTGCTGATGAACACCGTCGCCTCGCAGGTCACCGTCTACACCGACGACAGCGTCAGCATCCGCGGCCCGCTGGAGGAGGGACCCAGCCTCTACGAGTGGGCCAGAGCCCTTGGCCGGGGCGCCCTGGCGCCCGGCCCCGCCACCCCGTGCGGCGCCGGCGTGCTGGACCAGGCGCGGGCGCTGGGCCCGGACAGCTACCCCACCCGCGCCCTGTACGGGCGGTATCTGGCCTGGGCGTTCGCGCAGGTCGTGGCGGACGCGCCGGCGCATGTGGACATCCGCGTGCACCGGGTGCGGGCGGTGTCCCTCACCGATGAGGACACCGCCCCTGCCGGCAGGGCGGGGGCGCAGACGGTGGTGCTGGAGGACGGCACGCGGCTTTCGGGGCTGTCCGCGGTGGTGCTCGCCCAGGGGCACCTGCCCGTGCGGCCGGGTGAACACGAGGCCGCGCTGGCCGACTTCGCCGCCCGGCACGATCTGCTGTACGTCGCGCCGGCCAACCCCGCCGACGTGGACCTCTCCCCCCTCGCGCCGGGCCAGGACGTGCTGCTGCGCGGTCTCGGCCTGAACTTCTTCGACTACATGTCGCTGCTCACCCAGGGCAGGGGCGGCCGCTTCGAGCGGGTCGGCAGACGGCTGGTCTACCGGCCATCGGGGCGCGAGCCGCGGCTGCACGCCGGGTCGCGGCGCGGCATCCCGTACCACTCCCGCGGCGACAACGAGAAAGGCGCGCACGGCCGTTACCGGCCGCGACTGCTGACCGCCGGGCACGTCGCGGCGCTGCGCGCGCCGGGCCGCGGCCCGCTGTGCTTTCGCCGCGACCTGTGGCCGCTGATCTCCAAAGAGGTGCAGTGCGTGTACTACGAGGCGCTGCTGGCCGGCCGCGACCAGGCGCCCGCGGCGGTGGCCCGTTTCGCGGCGGCCTTCCTGGCCGCGGCGCCGGGGCCGGCCGAGGAGGAGGTGCTGGCGGCCGCCGGGATCGGCCGGGAGGCGCGCTGGGACTGGGAGGCGCTCGCCCGCCCCTACGGCTCCCGGGTCTTCACCGACGCGGCGCAGTTCCGGTCCTGGCTGCGCGGCCACCTCGAACAGGACGTGGCGCAGGCGCGGCGCGGCAATGTGCGCGGGCCGCTGAAGGCCGCGCTGGACGTACTGCGCGACCTGCGCAACGAGATCCGGCTGGCCGTGGACCACGGCGGTCTTTCGGGCGCCTCGCACCGCGGCGAGCTGGAGGGCTGGTACACGCCGCTCAACGCCTATCTGTCCATCGGGCCGCCCGCCGGGCGGGTGGAGGAGATGCTCGCGCTGATGGAGGCCGGGGTGCTCGATGTGTCCCTGCCCGGCATCCGCGTCACCGCCGCCGAGGGCGGTGGCGGCGGCGCGGGGGCGGGGACGGGGGCCGGGTTCGTGGGGACCTCGGCGCTGGTGCCCGGCGTGCGGGTGCGGGCCGGTGTGCTGATCGAGGCGCGGCTGCCCGAGATTGACCTGCGCCGCACGGACGACCCGCTGATGCGCGGGCTCCTCGCCGCGGGGCAGTGCCGCCCCTACCGCGTCGAGGAGTACGAGACGGGCGGCCTCGCCGTGACTCGCACCTTCCAGCTGCTGGACGCCCAGGGGGCGGCGCACCGGCGGCGCTTCGCCTACGGGGTGCCCACGGAGTCGGTGCACTGGGTGACGGCCGCCGGCATCCGGCCCGGCGTCGGGTCGGTGACGCTGGAGGACTCCGACGCCATCGCGGGGGCGGTGCTGGCCCTGCCCGCCCCGGCCCGCGCGGCGGCGGGCCCCGGGCTTGGCGAGGACAGGGTCAAAGCAGCCGGAGGCGAAGGGGTGCAGCCGTGAGGACACAACGCAGCGGCGGCCCGGAGGCGGCCGCTCCCCCGGCGCAGCCGGACGCGGGGCTGCTGTCGCCGGTGCGGGCGGGCACCGCCGTCGAGGCCGCGGTCGGCGACGAGGCCTGGCTGCAGGCGATGCTCGACGCGGAGGCGGCGCTGGCCCGGGCGCAGGCGCGCACGGGCACGGTGCCCGCCGCGGCCGCCGAGGCGATCACCGCCGCCGCCCGGGCCGAGCACTTCGATGTGCGCGCCCTGGCGCTGGCCGCCCGCTCGACGGCCAATCCGGTGGTCGGCCTGGTGGCCGCGCTGACCCGGCAGGTCGCCCGCCGGGCGCCGGAGGCGGCCGAGTACGTGCACCGCGGCTCCACCAGCCAGGACGTCTTCGACACCGGCGCGATGCTGGTGGCCGCGCGTGCCCTGCGGCTGATCGTCGCGGACCTGCGCGAGACGGCCGCGTCGCTGGCCGAACTGGCGGGCGCCCACCGCGACACGGTGATGGCCGGGCGGACCCTGGCCCTGCACGCCGTGCCCACCACGTTCGGACTCAAGGCGGCCGGCTGGCGCCACCTGGTGCTGGAGTCCGTCGCACGCCTGGAACGGGTCGCCGAGGAGTCGCTGGTCATCTCCCTGGGCGGAGCGGCCGGCACGCTGGCCGGCTACCTGCAGTACGCCCAACAGGCCCCGCAGCGGGCGGACCGGGCTCCGGAGGACGCGGGCCGGGTCCCAGAGGGCGAGGGCCGGGTCCCGGAGCACACGGGCCAAACCCCGGAGCGCGCGGACCAGAGCCCCAAGCACGCGGACCAGGTCCCGAAGGAAGCGGGCCGGGCCCCCGAGCACACGGGCCAAACCGCCGAACACGCGGACCAGACCCCGAAGCACGCGGACCGGGCCCCTGGCGACGACGGCGCCCGCAGCGACGGGGACGTGCTGGACGCGTTGGTCGGGGCGTTTGCCGTGGAGACGGGGCTGGGGCGGCCGGTGTTGCCCTGGCACGCCCTGCGCACCCCGGTCGCCGACCTGGGGGCCGCGCTGGCGCATACCGCGGGTGCCCTGGGCAAGATGGCGGCGGACGTGCAGGTCCTGGCCCGTACCGAGATCGGCGAGGTCGCCGAGCCAGCCCCCGACGGGCGCGGCGCGTCCTCGGCGATGCCCCACAAGGCCAATCCCGTCCTGGCCACCCTGATCCGCTCGGCCGCCGTCCAGGTGCCCGCGCTCGGTGCGGTCCTCGCGCAGTGCCTGCCCACCGAGGACGAGCGTTCGGCGGGGCTGTGGCATGCCGAGTGGCAGCCGCTGCGCGAGTGCCTGCGGCTGACCGGGGGCGCCGCCCGTGCGGCCGCCGAGCTGGCCGCCGGGCTGGTGGTGCATCCCCAGCGGATGCGCGCCAACCTTGATATGACGGCCGGTCAGGTCGTCTCCGAGCGGCTGGCGGCCCACCTGGCGCCCCTGCTGGGCAGGAGCGTGGCCAAGCAGCTGCTGTCCCGCGCCTCGCAGCAGGTGCGGGAGACCGGGCGGCCGCTGGGCCGGGTCCTGGCCGAACTGCCCGCCCTTGCCGGGGTGGTGAGCCAGGAGGAGCTGGCGCGGCTGCTCGATCCGCGGCACTACACCGGGGCCGCGGGGCCGCTGGTGGACCGTGCGCTGCGGGGATGAAACCCGCTCGCCCCTGCCTTCCCCGCTCTTCCCTTCTCTCCCTGTT
Source organism: Streptomyces venezuelae (assembly GCF_008642315.1). Taxonomy (NCBI): domain Bacteria; kingdom Bacillati; phylum Actinomycetota; class Actinomycetes; order Kitasatosporales; family Streptomycetaceae; genus Streptomyces; species Streptomyces venezuelae. Next base: position 26,330 of record NZ_CP029192.1, read on the forward strand.
TCCTTCTCTCCCTGTTCTCTTCTGTCTTCTCTCGCACCGTCGCTTTCGTCCGCAACCGTCCAGCACTCAGCCGGAGGAATGTCATGCCGCCACTGCCGCCCGCCCGTGTCGTCCGCGCCGTCGAAAGCGTGCGCGCCGCGCTGCAGAGCCTGACGCGCAAGCTCGCACCCCCGCCGTTCGCGCTGCTCGAACTCGTCCAGGGCGCCATGGTCAGCCAGGCGATCTACGTCGCCGCCGAACTGCGCATCGCCGAGACCCTCCAGGACGGGCCGCTGGCCCCGGAGCAGATCGCCGAGCGCGCCGGGGCGGACGCCGACTCGCTGCACCGCCTGCTGCGCCTCCTTGCGACCTACGGCATCTTCACCGAGCACAAGGACGGGCGGTTCGCGCTGACGGCGATGGCACGGGCCCTGATCAAGGACGCCCCGATGTCGATGTACGGGATAGCCCGGCTGATGGGCCACCCCATCCACTGGGAGGACTGGGGGCACCTGGTCGACGCGGTGCGCACCGGTGAGCCGAGCCTGCCCAAGCTGCGCGGCATGGGCGCCTTCGAGTACCTGGAGGCCAACGCCGAGTACGGGGCGATCTTCACCGACGGGATGGGGGCGATGTCGGGCACGGAGACCGAACCGCTGCTGGCCGCCTACGACTTCGCCCGCTACGCCACCGTGGTCGACTTCTGCGGCGGGCGCGGCGATCTGCTGGCCGGGGTGCTGAAGAAGACGCCCGCCGCGCGCGGGATCCTCTCCGACCCCCGGGTGGGCACCAACGGCGCCGCCGGCTTCCTGGCCGAGCAGGGGGTGTCGCAGCGGTGCACGATCGCCGACGGCGGGCTGTTCGACGCGGTGCCGGCCGGCGGGGACGCGTACATCCTCAAGCACATCCTGCACGACTGGCCCGAGCCGCAGGCCCTGGAGATCCTGCGCAACGTCCGCAAGGCGATGAACCCCGGCGGGCGCCTGCTGGTGATGGAGATGGTCGTGCCCGACAAGGTCAACGGACCGCACTCGGGCAAGCTCGTCGACCTGTGGCTGATGCTGCTGGTGGGCGGCAAGGAACGCACCCGCGCCCAGTACGCCGACCTGCTGGGCAAGGCGGGGTTCCAGCTGGAGCGGGTGGTGCAGACCCCGGCGGCGATCTCGATCGTCGAGGCGAGCGCCCGCTGAGCCGACCCGCCCGGTGCCCGCTCCGGCGCCGCACCCCCGCCCCGGCCGTCACGGCCGGGGGAGAAAGAGGGGGGTGCGGCGCCGGAGCCTTTTGTCAGGTGCCCTGTTTGTGCTGCTGCTTGCGGGTGGCGCGCAGGGGGACCTCGCGGACCAGGAGCGCGGCCAGCAGGGCCAGGCCCGCCGCCAGCGACGCCAGCACGAACGCGCCCCGCACGCCCTGGGCGACGGCACCGCGGTAGAACGCGCGCACCCCGGCGTCCAGGCGGTTCATGCTCTCGGCGTCCAGACGGGTCCGGTGCAGGGCGGTGCCGTGGGTGTGGCCGCTCATCACCTCGCGTACACGGTGGTTGAACAAGGTGCCCATGACGGCGACGCCGACCGACTGGCCCAGCGTGCGGAAGAGCGTCATCGCGGCGGAGGCGACGCCCACCTCGTGGGCGCCGACGCTGTTCTGGGCGACGGTCATCACGTTCTGCCCCAAGAAGCCCATGCCGGCCCCCAGCAGGGCCATGAACAGCGCGGCGGACAGGCGTGAGGTGGTGGTGCCCACGTGCGAGAGCAGCAGGGTGCCGGTGAGCATCGCGGCCGACCCGGTGACCTGGAGGATCTTGTAGCGGCCGGTGCGGGCCACGGTGCGCCCCGACAGCTGGGAGGCCAGGACCAGGGCGCCCAGCATCGGCAGCAGCAGCAGGCCCGAGCCGGTCGCGGAGACGCCGTGCACGGCCTGCTGGTAGAGCGGCAGGTAGAGGACTGCGCCGAACATCACGAAGCCGTTGGTGAAGCTGAGCGCGGCCATCAGGGAGAAGTTGAGGTCGCCGAACAGGTGCGGGGGCAGCACCGGTTCCAGGGCCCGGGACTGGGCGTGGACGAAGCCGGCCAGCGCCGCGGCGGACAGCACGCACAGCGTCACGATCGTCGCCGAGGTCCAGGCGTGTTCGACGCCGCCCCAGGTGACCACCAGCACGAAGGAGACGATGCACACGACCAGCAGCAGCGCGCCCACGTAGTCGATGTGGGCCTTCCTGCGCCGGCCGGTCACCCGCACCAGGCGGGCGATCAGGGCCAGTGAGAGCAGGCCGACGGGCAGGTTGACCCAGAACGCCCAGCGCCAGCCGACCGAGTCGGTGATGGAGCCGCCGATCAGCGGGCCCACGGTCATGGAGAACACCATGACGCTGGTGATCATGCCCTGGTAGCGGCCGCGTTCGCGCGGCGGGATCAGTTCGCCGATGACCGCCATGACACCGACCGCGAGGCCTCCCCCGCCCAGTCCCTGCACGGTGCGCGCGGCGATCAGCTCGGGCATGTCCTGGGCGAGCCCGCACAGCAGCGACCCGGTCAGGAACACCGACATCGCCACCACGAGCCACCGCTTGCGCCCGTACATGTCGCCGAGCTTGCCCCAGACGGGAATGGAGGCGGCGGCGGCCAGCGTGTAGGAGGTCACCGCCCAGGACAGGTAGGCGGTGCCGCCCAGTTCGCCGGCGATGGTGGGCATCGAGGTGGCCACGATGGTGGTGCCCAGCGAGGAGGGCAGCATGGCAAGGAGCAGGGGTATCAGCGCCAGGCGTACGCTGCGCGGGCCCCGCTCACGCCGTGCTGCCGGGGCCTGGTCCGTCGGGGCGTCCACGGGCTCCTCCTTCTGGCCGGTGCGCCTCATCGGATGTGCATCGTGGCCATCATGCCCCGCACACCGTGCTCGAACATGTGGCAGTGGTAGAGGTATCGGCCGCGGTAGCTGTCGAAGAGGGCCTGGAGGCGGACGGTTTCGCCGGGGGCGAGGTGGATGGTGTCCTTCAGGCCGCTCTCCCCCGGCTCGGGGGGCCGCCCGGCGCGTTCCAGGACGCGGAACTGCACCAGGTGCAGGTGGAAGTTGTGCTCGGCGCGGGCGTTGGCATTGGTGACCGTCCAGACCTCGCTGGTGCGGAACTTGATCTGGGCGTCGACGCGTTGGGGGTCGTACTCCTTCTCGTCGATGTAGGCGCCGGGGTGTTCGCCGCCCTCGTCCATGCGCAGCACCACCGTCCGTTCCGTGTCGGGGCGGGGCAGGGGCGGCAGGGTGCGCAGCCGGGCGGGTATGCGGCTGGGGTCGTGGGCGGTGCGCACCACGTCGAAGCGGAGTATCTCGCCGATCTCGTCGGCGGGTCCGGTGCCGGTGGTGTTCTTCAGGACGACGCTGGTGCCCACCGGGTAGCGGGAGAAGTCCACGACGACGTCGGCGCGTTCGCCCGCGGACAGGGCGATGCGGTCGGTGGTGTGGGGGGCGGTGAGCAGGCCGCCGTCGGAGCCGATCTGGGTGAGCGGGCTGCCGTCGGCCAGACGCAGTTCGAAGCGGCGCTGGTTGGAGGCGTTGAGCAGGCGCAGCCGGTACTTGCGGGCGGCGACCTGGAAGTAGGGGTAGGGCACGCCGTTGGCGAGCAGGGTGTTGCGGGCCCGGTCGCCCATCGCGTAGGCGAGTTGGCCGGCTGCGTCGAAGCGGGCGTCGCGCAGGGCGATGACGACTTCGTAGCGTCCCCGGGGCAGGGGCAGGGCGCGTTCGGTGGCGTCGGTGAGCAGGTAGGAGCCGGACAGGCCGCGGTAGGCGTTCTCCGCCTCGAGGTGGTGGGCGTGGTCGTGGAACCACAGCGGGGCGTGCGGCTGGCGGTTGGGGTAGTGGTAGAGGCGGTCCGTGCCGGGTTCGATGACGTCCATGGGGTCGCCGTCGCTGTCGGGGGGCACCTCGGCGCCGTGCAGGTGGACGGCGGTGGGCACGGTGAGGCGGTTGCGCTGGCGGACGATGACGGGGCGGTGGGTGCGGGCGCGGATGACGGGGCCGGGGAAGTGGCCGTCGTAGGTGAGGACGTCGGTGGGCGGGCCGGGCAGGATCTGGGCGCGGGCGGGCTTCATGGTCATCACGTACACGTCGGATGTCGCGGTGCGGCCCGTGGGCCGTTTCTCGGCCAGCAGGGGCATCGGGCGCCGGAACTTCTCCACCGCCTGGGCCTTGGCGGCGGCCGGGGTGCCGGTGGTGGGGCGGGCGCGGGCGGCGAGCAGCGGGGTGAGGCCGGCGCCGGTGAGGGCCGCCCCGCCGGCGGCGAGCGTGACGCTCAGGGCACTGCGTCGGGTGATCATGGTCTCTCCAGGGCTGGTCGGCGCCGCTGGCGGCGGGAAGGAGGGGGCGGTGGGCGGCGGGCCGGGGGTCAGCCGGTGCCGAGTTTGAAGCCCACGCCGCGTACGGTGACGACCCAGCCGTTGCCGCCGAGTTTTCCGCGCAGGCTGCTGACGTGGGTGTCGATGGTGCGGCGCGACCAGGAGTCGCCCCACACCTGCTGCAGGAGCTGTTTGCGCGGGATGACCGTGTCGGGCTGGGCGGCCAGCAGGCACAGCAGGTCGAATTCCTTGCGGGTCAGGGCGACGTTCTGGTCGTCGACGGTGACCTGGCGGGAGTCGACGTCGATGCGCAGCCGGCCCAGGTCCATCTCGCGGGCCGCGGCGGGCTGCCAGCGGGTGCGGCGCATCACCGCTTCGATACGGGCGATGAGTTCGCGCAGTCCGTAGGGCTTGGTGACGTAGTCGTCGGCGCCCGCGTGCAGGCCAAGGACGCAGTCCAGTTCGGAGCGGCGGGCGGTGACGATGATGATGGGGACGCGGCTGACCTCGCGGATCGCGCGGCACACCTGGAGGCCGTCCAGGTCGGGCAGGTCGAGGTCGAGGAGGACCAGTTCGACGTCCTGGTAGGCGTGCAGGGCCGCGCTGCCGTGCCGCACGCCGACCGGGTCGTGGCCGTGGCGGCGCAGCTGGGCGGTGAGGGAGCCGGCCAGGGCCGCGTCGCCGTCGACCACCAGGATGCGCTGGCCGGTGGGGGCGCGGGCCGGCGTGGGGGTGCCCGGCTCGGTGGGGCGGGCGGTCTCGGGCACGGCGGCGACGGGCTCCAGCAGTGCCGGTGACGGTATGTGGCTCATGCCTCCCCCGTGGGGTGTGCGGTGCCCGGGCGGGCCGGTGGCGCAGGTGTGGTCCGCCCGGTGCTCCGGGTCCGCCTAGGGTTTTGGGGCCGGCGGGCCCTGCAGGGGCTGTCCGGGGTTCAGGACCCAGGCCGACTCGTGCCGGGTGAAGCCCACGCGCGGGTAGTAGCCGGTGGCGGCGGGCGCCGACAGGAGCACCACCTTGGCGTCGGGGGCCTGGCGGCGGGTCTCCTCCATCAGGGCCAGGCCCACCCCCGAGCGCTGGTGGCGGCGGATCACGGCGATGTCGGAGAGGTAGGTGACGTAGGAGAAGTCGGAGATGCTGCGGGCGATGCCGATCAGCGTGCCGTCCGCCTCGCGGGCGACGACGACGAGGTTGGCCTCGCGCACCATCGCCGCCATCCGCTCGCGGTCCTGGACCGGGCGGCGCTCGCCCAGGCCGGAGGCGTGGTAGACGGCCAGGACCTCGTCCAGGTCGAGGTCTGCTCCGTGGGCGCGTTCAGTCTTCCAGCTCATCGAGCTTCTCCAATCGCCGCCGTATGACGTCGTGGTGGACGAGGAAACGCTCGGGCCGCAGCTCTTCGCGCAGCTCGACGCCCTCGGTGGCCAGGGTGTCCTTGAAGGGGGTGTGGGTGGCCGCCGTCCGGTTGGCGGCGGCCTGCGCGCGGCGGTAGGCGCGCTCGCGTTCGGTGCCCTCGCCCAGCAGGTCGACCAGGACGGCCGAACTGTAGATGAGTCCGTGGGCGCGCTCCAGTGCGGCGCGCATCACCTCGGGGCGCACGGTGAGGTGGGCCAGGAGCTCTTCGGCCTTGGTGGCCTGGAAGTGGGCCACGGCCAGGCTGTCGGGCAGGATGACCCGCTCGACGGACTGGTGGGCCAGGTCCCGCTCGTGCCACAGCGCGACGTCCTCCAGGGCGGTGGTGGCGTAGCCGCGCAGCAGGCGGGCCAGGCCGCACAGCCGTTCGCTGGTGGTGGGGTTGCGTTTGTGGGGCATGGCGCTGGAGCCCTGGTAGGCCGGGGCGCGCTGTTCTTCGACCTCGGCGACCTCGGTGCGCTGCAGCAGCCGCATCTCCAGGGCGATCTGTTCGACGCAGGCGCCCAGCGCGGCGACGGCCTGCACCAGTTGGGCGTGCCGGTCGCGGGCGACGACCTGGCTGGGCGCGGGTTCGATGCCAAGGCCCAGCGACTGGCACACGTACTGTTCGACGTAGGGGTCGATGAGGGCGTAGGTGCCCACCGAGCCGGAGACGGTGCCGACGGCGACGGCTTCGCGGGCGGCGGCCAGGCGGGTCAGGGAGCGGTCGACGGCGAAGGCGTAGCCGGCGAGTTTGTGGCCGAAGGTGGTCGGCTCGGCGTGGATGCCGTGGGTGCGGCCCACCATCAGGGTGTCGAAGTGTTCCCGGGCCCGGGCCACCAGGGTGCGGCGCAGGCGGCGGGCGGCGGCGGTGAGCAGGTCGGTGGCCCGGGCCAGGGTGTGGCCCAGGGCGGTGTCGACCAGGTCGTAGCTGGTCATGCCCAGATGGACCCAGCGGGCGGAGGATTCGGGGATGTTCTCGCAGTAGGCGGCGAGGAAGGAGAGGACTTCGTGGTCGCGGTCCTTCTCGATCTCGGCGATGCGGTGGGCGAGCGGCACCGGGGCGCGGCGCATGTCGTGCACGGTGTCCTTGGGGACGCGTCCCAGGCGTACCTGTGCCTCGGTGGCGAGGATCTCCACGCGGACCCAGGTGGCGTAGCGGTTCTGGTCGCTGAAGAGTTCCGCCATCTCGGGCAGGGTGTATCGGGCGATCATGCAACGGCCCCTGTTCTGCGGGTGGTGGTCGGCACGCGGGTGGTCGGCGCGCTTGTTGTCGGCACGCGGGTGGTCGGCATGCGGGTGGTCGGCATGCTCAGTACGCCTCGAAGTACTCGCGCTGTTCCCAGGCGGTGACCTGGTCCGGGCTGGTGCCGGTGGTGGCGCACCAGGTTTCGTAGCGGCGCAGTTCGCTCTCCTTGAGGCGGGTCAGGCAGGTGGCCAGCGGGCGGCCCAGGAGGTGTTCGGCGCGGCCCGCGGTGAAGGCGGCGAGGGCTTCGCCCAGGGACTGCGGCACGTGCTGCCCGGCGGCCGGGGCCGGTGGTGCGGCCTCCGGGGTGCCGGTCAGGCCGGTCAGGCCGGCGAAGAGCTGGGCGGCGATGGCCAGGTAGGGGTTGGCGCACGGTTCGCCGCTGCGGTTCTCGATGTGGGCGCCGGTGCCGCCGCCGACCATGCGGAGCATGACGCTGCGGTCCTCCATGGACCAGTCCATGCGGGTGGGGGCCAGCGCGTGGCGGGAGTTGAGGCGTCGGTAGCCGTTGACGGTGGGCACCGAGAGCAGGAACAGCTCGCGGCTGTGGGCGAGCAGGCCGTCCGCGTAGGCCTTGGCCTGCGGGGAGAGGCCGCCCGCGGGGCCGTCGGCGGCGAAGAGGTTGCGGCCGCTCGCGGTGTCCAGGACGGACTGGTGCAGGTGCCAGCCGCTGGGGTCGAAGGCGTCCAGGCGCGGCTGGGACATGAAGGAGGCGTGGTGGCCGCGCCGGGCGCACCAGCGTTTGGTGGCGGTGCGGAACAGCAGCATCGCGTCCGCGGTGTCCAGGGCGGACATCGGGGCGAAGGTGGATTCGACCTGGCCGGGCCCGGATTCGTGTTCCATGGAGCGCAGCGGAAGACCGAGCGCGGTCAGGTGCATCGCCAGGGGGTCGGTGATGTGGGCGACGGAGTCGTAGCGGGCGTCGAGGTTGAACTGGTAGCCGGCGTTCATCGCGGCGACGCGCGGGGCCTCGCCCTGCAGGCCGAAGCCGTTGCCCGTGTTGCCGGGCGTCTCCTCCAGGAGGCGGGTGAGGTACCACTCGACTTCCAGGCCGGTCACCGGGGTGTAGCCGTGGGCGGTGTACTGCTCGCTCAGGCGGCGCAGCACGGCGCGGGAGGACAGCGGATGGGCGGTGCCCTCGCGCAGGTATTCGTCGCCGATGACCCAGGCGGTGCGCGGCTGGGTGTCGGGCAGCATCTGGAAGGTGAGCGGGTCGGGTACGAGGATGAAGTTGCCCGCGCCGGCGAGTTCCTCCACGCCCAGGCCGGGGTCGCCCAGGAAGTCGACGGCGATGGCGTGGCCGGTGTCGAAGAGGAAGGGGCCGGGGCTGAAGTTCATGCCGTTGCGCAGGACCGAGCGGAAGGTGTCCGCGGTCAGGGTCTTGGAGCGGGCCAGGCCGTGCGGGTCGCAGAAGGCCAGGCGCACGAAGTCGATGTGGGCGAGGTCGGCCTCGATCTGTTCGGCGGCGGCGAACTGCTCCTCGGACCACAGGTGGTGGTCGGCGACGAAGGACGGGGTGCCGACGGCGTCCTGGGCGGCCACGGAGCGCCATGCGCGGGTGTACATGGGTCAGGGGGTCCTTTCGGTGGCGGGGACGAGCGCGGGCCCGGGGCGGGGCGGGGGCAGGGCTCCCAGCTCCCTCTCCAGGCGGTGGGCCACCGTCAGGACCAGTTCGTCGGCGCCGACGGGGCCCACGAGCTGGATCCCGGCGGGCAGTTGGGAGCCGGTCAGGCCGGCCGGGAGGGTCACCGCGGGCTGGCCGGTCATGTTGAAGGGGTAGGAGGCGGGTGACCAGGCCAGCCAGAGCAGGTCGCGGGGGTCGGCCGCCCAGGGCGGGGCGATGGCGTTCAGGTCGAAGGGTTCGATGGGGACGGTGGCCATGGCCAGCAGGTGGTGGCGGCGCATCACCGAGCGCAGCCGGGTGCGCAGTTGCTGGCGGACCTCTTCGGCGCGCATCAGGGTGGCGGCGCTCAGGGTGCGGCCGTGGCGGACGATCTCCAGCCGGCCCGGATCGCAGTGTTCCTCGTCCTCGCGGGAGGTGCCGGCGGCCTCGGCGGCGGCCAGGATGTCGACGAGGGCCGGGTAGAGGTCGTCGCAGCGCACCTGGACGCGTTCGACGTGGTGGCCCTGGTCTTTCAGGGCGCTCATCGCCTGTTCGGTGACCTTGCGGATCTCGTCGGTGGTGCCCTCGTACTCGATCCATCCGATGTGCTGGCGGTGCCGGTCGGCGGGCAGGTCGATGGAGCCCAGGCCGGAGTCGGGGTCGGCGGGGTGGGGGCCTTGGATGACGGCGGCCAGCGCGGCCGCGTCGGTGACGGTGCGGGCCAGGGTGCCCTGGTGGGCGAGGCGGTCGACGCCGTTGGGCACGTAGGGCACGCGTCCGTAGGAGGGTTTGTAGCCGGCCACGCCGCAGAACGCGGCGGGGATGCGGATGGAGCCGGCGCCGTCGGTGGCCAGGGCGCCCTCGCCCAGACCGGTGGCCACCGCGGCGGCGGCCCCGCCGCTGGAGCCGCCCGCGGTGAGGTGGGGCGCGTAGGGGTTGGCGGTGGGCGGGGCGGTGCGGCCCAGGGTGGCGGCGCTCCAGCCGTACTCGGAGGTGGTCGTCTTGCCGATGATGACGGCGCCCGCGGCGCGCAGCCTGGCGACGGCCGGGGCGTCGGTCGGGGGGCGGTGGTTGGGCAGCAGGGAGCCGCGGGTGGTGGGCAGGTCGCGGGTCTGCAGGAGGTCCTTGACCGAGACGGTGACGCCGAGCAGCGGGGCGCCCTGCCAGGCCCGGGTGCCGCGTTCGCGGATGCGGTCGTCGGCCCGTTCGGCCGCGCGCAGGGCTTCGTCGCCGGCGGCGGCGACGAACGCGTGGAGGGTGTCGTGGCCGCGTACGGCGTCCAGTACGGCCTGCACGTGCTCGACGACGCTCGTCTCACGCCGCCGCAGCCGCGCGGTGAGCTCCCCGATCGCCCCGGCGGTCATCGTGGGGTGCCCTGGGAGGTGTCGGCGGCGGTGATGGTGTGCCAGTGCCAGGGGGCGTCGAAGGCGGTGACCTCGATGGGGGTGCCATTCAGGGTCAGTTCGGCGGCCAGGGCGGTGGCGCGGGCGATGAAGCGGGAGGCGCGGTGGGCGGCGAGCAGGTCGGGCTCGGCGAAGGGGGTGCCGGCGCAGCGCAGCAGGCGCAGGTCGACGAAGCCGTTGAAGGTGCGTCCGGCGACCTCCACGGGCTGCGGGGAGCGGATGGAGAAGCGCACCTGGTTGCTGACGTGCCCGTGGTGGTGCTGGTCGGAGAAGAACGCGATGTCGGGGATGGTGGGCGGCACGAAGTGGTCGCGGGCCACCACCGCGGGGTGGCGGGGCAGGTTGCCGGGCACGAAGTGCCAGGAGTTGTACTGCATGCGGGAGGACATCGCCCAGGCCGCGTCCGCCATCGCCTGTACCGAGCCGCCGAAGTGGGCGCGTGCCTGGGGGCGGGGCACCACGCAGCAGAAGTAGTGGGTGATGTCCCAGCCGCAGATCTCCGCCCAGCTCTCCGCGCGCAGCGCGCCGATCAGCGCGGGCAGGGAGCGCATGCCGCGGCTCATGGCGAAGTCGGCGGCGAAGACGTCGGCGACGGCCGTGACGCTCTCGTGGACGAGTGCTTCCAGGCCGGTGGCGTGGGAGCCGTGCGGGCGGGCGAGCCAGCCGGGGTCGGCGGCCAGGCGGCGGCCCAGTTCGTCCAGGGTGGTGCCGGCCAGCGGCAGGCGGGCGGCCAGGCGGCGGCTGAGTTCCTCGTCGCGCCGTCGTACCCCGTCGGTGTCGGCGGCGATGCGTTCCACCTTGTGCATCAGGGTGCCGTGGATCTCGCGGTAGAGGGGGACCTGGCGGATCACCTGGCGGCGGCGTGCGCCGAGCGCTTCGGCCAGGGTCTTGAGGTCCTCCACGCGGTGGGAGGCGGCGGGGGCGACCGGCTCGCCGGGGACGCTGTTGTAGGAGTGGCGGATGCGTTCCAGCATGGCGGCGACGTGGTCGATGCTCAGCTGGGTGCCGTTGGCCTCCTCCACCCGTCCTGCGCCGGCGGAGCGGATGAGCAGGGTCAGGCCGATGACCAGCTGCACGTCGTGGTCCGACCAGAGTTCCAGGGGCAGTTGCTGCAGGCTGCTCAGGACGCAGTCGGGGTGCCCGGGCCACAAAGTTTTGCCGGTGAGGCTGTTCTGCTCGCGGAAGTTGGTGTACTGGCGGTCTTCCTGGTGGAGCACGAAGGGGGCGGTGCGCAGGGCCGCTTCCTTGGCCTGTTCCAGGAGTTCGTCGCGGCCCTTCTCGCCCTGGCGCTCCAGCCAGGCGCGGCAGTCGGCCAGGGTGTGGGCGGTGCGGGCGGCGGCGCGGTCGGTCCGGGCGTGGTAGGCGCGGGCGGCCTGCAGCGACCAGGGCACGCGCAGGACGCCGCCGACCAGGTGGCGGCGGTCCAGGGGGCCCTGGGCGGGGCCGCGCAGGACGATGCGGCCGGTGGTGGCCAGGGCGAGTTCGCCGACGAAGACGGGTTCCTCGGCGGCGGCTTCGATGAGGTCGACGGCCGGTTCGGCGCCGGCGGCGGTGGTGTCGGGGGTGGCGGGGGTGTCCTCGCGCCAGGTCAGGCCCCACAGGGCGTGGACGGCGGCTTCCTCGGTGGTGGACAGGGCGCGCAGCTGCACCTGGGGCGGTACGTGGCCGTCGAGGCCGAGGAGGATGTCGACGCTGGTGCGCAGGTCGGGGGCGGTGCGGGCGCGTTGCCAGACCCGTTCCAGGAGGGCGGGGAATCCGGCGCCGGGCTCGCGGGCGCGGTCGGGTCCCGGTGCGGTGCCCGCGGTGGTGCCGAGCCGGCTGGGGCGGCGGCTGAGGCGCTTTCGGGCGTTGGCGGCGCGGCGGCTCTCGCGTTCGGCGGGCCCGGTCATGAGGTGCCCGCGGACAGGTCGATGTGGCTCCACAGGCTCGCGTCGGTGGCCTCCCAGTCCTCGTCGACGTAGATGCAGTCGACGGGGCACTCCAGGACGCAGGCGGGACAGCCCGAGCACAGTTCGGGAATGATGATGACGTCGAGACCGCGGTCGAATATGGCGCCGAACTCCTCGGGACAGCTGCGCAGGCAGCTGTCGCACGTGATGCACTCCGAGGTTTCTATGCGGCGCGGTGGCTTCTTCCAGTTCTCGCCGCGAGTTCGCGCGGCGATCCGCTCGGAACGGGCGGATTTCGCCGCCGGCAATGCGTTCTCGCTCACGGAACACTCACCCTTCGGGTCGGTTCGAGACGCCCACATCGTTACGACGGTGTCTCGACCACTCCATGAGCTTCGGTGGTGGCGTACTCGACTGCTTTGTTCAACCGGGGAATTGCCCGGTTGAACAGTGACGGGCGGTTCTACCGTCGTGCCGGGAAACCGCCCCCAGGGGGTCCGACCACGAACAGGAGCAGCCACGATGCCTGCGACGCCGACGCCGAAACTGATGACGTTCCTGGCCTTCAGGAACCAGGCCGAGGAGGCCCTGGAGTTCTACACCTCGCTCTTCGACAACTCCGAGGTGCACCGGATGATCCGGGCCCGCGCCGGGGAGCCGGGGTGGGAGGAAGGGACGCTGCAGCACGCTCTCTTTACACTCGACGGGCAGATGTTCATGTGCACGAACATGCCGCCGCCGGGGGCCGTTGGATACGATCTTGCGCCGTGGGATTCGTATGAGTTCTCCCCCGCGACCGCGATATACGTGCAGTGCGAATCGGAAAGTGAATTCGATCGTTTCTACGCGGCGCTTTCCGAGAAGGGTGAGGTCATCATGCCGGCGGGCGGGTATGAATTCAGTGCCCGGTTCGCGTGGCTGACCGACCGGTTCGGGGTGGCGTGGCGCATCAATCTCGTGCCGTCCCGGAGGCCGCGCGCCCGGTGAGCCGCCGTAGGTGCCGCATGCGGCTGAGGCCGGCCCGCCTCGGGGAGGGGGGCCGGCCTCAGCCGTGTGCGGGGGTGCCGGTCGGCAGCCGTGTGCGGGTGCCGGTCAGCCCCAGGCGCCGGCGATCGCCTTGGTGGTCACGTTCAGGCGGTTGAAGAAGTTGGTCAGGGAGACCATGAGGATCAGGGCCGCCAGGCCCTTCTCGTCGTAGTGGGCCTTGGCGCGCTCCCAGACGTCGTCGGGGACCGGGTCGGAGCGGTCGGCGAGGCGGGTGGCGCACTCGGACAGCTCCAGCGCGGCGCGCTCGGCGTCGGTGAAGTAGGAGGTCTCCCGCCAGGCGGAGACGGCGAACAGGCGCTCCTCGGTCTCGCCGGCCTTGCGGGCGCCGCGGGCCCCGGAGTCCACACAGGGGCTGCAGCCGTTGATCTGGCTCGCGCGCAGGTGGACCAGGTCCAGGGTCGTCTTCGGGACTCCACCGGAGTAGATCGCCTTGTACAGGTCCTGCACAGGCTGGGTGGCGTCAAGGATCATCGCCGGGTTCTGCAGGCGCGCTTCCATGATTTTTCCTCTCTTGGATCACCATCGACGCCGCTTTCAGGCAGCGTCACTTCTATGACGACTGGGGGCGGGTGAGTGTGACAGCGGCAGGTCACCGGGGCTGCCGGGGCCTGACGGCCGGTCGGGACCGGGGTCGGGAAGCCGGTCGGGGCGGGCGCCGCGCCCCGGGGGAATGCGGCGCGGCGCCCTCTTCCGTCCGGCGCGCCGGTCAGGTGCCGACGTCGACGCGGGCGGTCTGTGCGGGGCGCGCGCTGGGCAGCGGCGCCTCGTCCTCGGGGTGGCCCGGGCGCCAGATGCGCGGGCCGATGCTGAGGGAGAGGGCGGGGATGAGCAGGCTGCGCACCAGGAAGGTGTCCAGGAGGATGCCGATCGCGATGAGCAGGCCCTGCTGCAGGGAGTTCACGGTGGGGATGGCGGCCAGGACGCAGAAGGTGGCGGCCAGGACGACGCCCGCGGAGGTGATGACGCCGCCGGTGACGGTGAGGCCGGTGAGGGTGCCCTCGCGGTGGCCGCGCAGTTTGACCTCTTCGCGGACCCGGGCCATCAGGAAGATCGTGTAGTCCACCCCTAGGGCGACCAGGAACAGGAAGCCGATCAGGAGCAGGCCGCGGTCGATGCGCGGGTAGTCGATGGCGTGGAAGAGCAGGGAGGCCGCGCCGACGGCGGAGGCGAAGGAGACGACCACCGACGCCAGCAGGACCAGCGGGGCGACCACCGCGCGCAGCACCAGGACCAGCATGAGGAAGACGACGGCGAGGATCAGCGGGATCAGCAGCATCTCCTCGTCCTTCTGGGCGTCGGAGGTGTCCAGGACGATCGCGGTCTGGCCGCCGACGACGGCCTCGGCGCTCTCGCCCTCGGCCTTGTCCAGGGCGGTGCGCATCCGCTCGACGGTGTCCTTGGCCGCGGCGCTGTCCGGGGCGTCCTCGAAGACGGCGGTCAGGTGGGTCCAGCCGCCCGCGGTGCGCTGGCTCGCGGCGGATTCGACGCCGGGGACGTCCTGGACGGTCCGCAGTGCGGTGTCGGCTCCGGCGGCGGGCACGTAGATGTCGGCGGGCGCGGAGGAGCCGGCCGGGAAGTGCTTGGCCAGCAGGTGCTGGCCCTCGACGGAGTCGACGGACTTGGTGAACTGCTCGGCCTGGGTCTGGCCGGTCTCCACCGTGGTGGTGCCAAGGGCCAGGACGGCCAGGACGCCGATGGAGGCGGCCCAGATCACGCGGGGCCTGCGGCCCACGGCGCCTGCCACGCGGGCCCAGGTGCCGTGCTCCTTCTCCGCGCTCGCGTCGTAGCCGGGGGTGTGGCGCGGCACGAAGGGCCAGAACGTCCAGCGGCCCAGGATGACCAGCAGGGCGGGCAGCAGGGAGGTCATCGCCAGGAAGACCACCGCGATGCCGATGGCCACGACCGGGCCCAGGCCCTGGGTGGAGTTCATGCTGCCGAAGACCAGGCAGAGCGTGGCCACGCCGACGGTGGCCGCGGAGGCGGCGAGGGCGGGCAGGGAGCGGCGCACCGCGATCTGCATCGCCTCGTGGCGGTCCTCGTGGCGGTGCAGTTCCTCGCGGTAGCGGGCGATGAGCAGCAGGGCGTAGTCGGTGCCGACGCCCACGCACAGGATCATCAGGATGTACGCGCTGAGGCCGTTGACGAGCAGGCCGGCGTTCTTGGCCAGGAGGTAGACCACGCCGCTGGCGACCTGGCTGGCCAAGAAGACGGTGAGCAGCGGGACGATCCACAGGACGGGGCTGCGGTAGGTCAGCAGGAGCAGCAGGGCGACGACGCCGAGGGCCGCGCCGAGCAGGGCGCCGTCCATGCCGCTGTAGACCTCGGCGAAGTCGCGGACGCTGCCGGCCTCGCCGGCGATGCGGATGTCCAGGCCGTCGGGTGCGTCCTTCTTGACGATGTCCTCGGAGTCGGCGACGGCGTCGGTGAGCACGGCGTTGTCGCTGGGGCTGGTGCGCAGCGGGTAGCTGAGGAAGGCGGCCTTGTTGTCGTCGGAGACCTGGGGTTTGGCGACGTCGCCGACGGCGATGTCGTCCTGCAGGGCGGTGCGGTCGGCCGCGATCTTGTCCCGGTCGGCGTCGGTGAGGCCGCCGCCGCGGGCGTAGATGATGACCGCGGTGCTGCTGTCCTTGTCGGCGAAGTGCTTCTCGGCCAGGGCGACGGCCTGGGTGGACTGGGCGCTGGAGGGCAGCCAGGTCTCGGGGTCGTTGTCCTGGACGTCGCCCAGTTTGGCGGCCAGGGAGCCGCCGGCGGAGATGAGCACCAGCCAGATGAGCAGGACGGCCCACTTGGAGCGGCGTCCGCTGACCATGCGGGCGTAGCGGGCCAGGAATCCGGCTGCGGCGCCTGGACTGTCACTGTGGGTGTCTGGTCGACGACGTAGCGTTGTCATGGTTGCTCGCAAAGGGTCAGGGAGCCTGTGCTGGACAGCTCCGCTCTTGAAATGCGGGAGAGAGCGCGGGCGGGGGCGGCGGTGCCCCCTGGGGGCCCGGGCTGCCGCCTCCCGTCACACGCGGGTGGTCCCGTTCGTCACTGCTATGACGCCCGGCAGCGCGAAGATGTGACAGGCGTTTGTCACACACCGACCGGGATCGAAGGGGACGACGGTGGTCATGCAGGAAAACGAACGGTTGGCACGCGCGTTCGAGGAGAAGCGGCCGCGGCTGCAGGCCGTGGCCCACCGCATGCTCGGCTCGACCGACGAGGCCGAGGACGCCGTGCAGGAGGCCTGGATCCGGCTGCACCGCAGCGAGACCGACAGCGTGGAGAACCTCGACGGCTGGCTCACCACGGTGGTGAGCCGGGTCTGCCTGGACATGCTGCGCGCCCGCAACCGGCGCGAGGAGTTCCTGGCCGAGCACGCCGAGCCCACGGACGAACCCCGCACCGAGGACACCTCCGACCCCGAGCAGGCGGCCGTGCTCGCCGACTCGGTGGGCCTGGCGATGCTGGTGGTCCTGGACACCCTCGACCCCGACGAGCGCCTGGCCTTCGTCCTGCACGACACCTTCGCGGTGCCGTTCGCCGACATCGCCGCGATCATCGGGCGCAGTCCGGCGGCCACCCGGCAGCTGGCCAGCCGGGCCCGCCGGCGGGTGCACGGCGCCTCTCCCCTGCCCGACCTGCAGCGCCAGCACAAGGTCGTGGACGCCTTCTTGACCGCCGCCCGCAACGGGGAGTTCGAGCGGCTGCTGACGCTGCTGGCGCCCGACGCCTCCATGCACGCCGACGACACGGCGGTACGCATCGGGGCGGCGCCGCTGACCGAGGGCTCCCAGGGCGTGGCGAGCATCTTCTCCGGCGGCGCGGAGGCGGCCCGCATCGCGCTCATCGACGGGTCGGTGGGAGCGGTGTGGCAGTCCAAGGTCCGCCCGATCGTGGTCTTCAACTTCACCATCGAGGACGGGCGGATCACCGCCATCGACCTGGTGGCCGAGCCCGAGCGGCTGCGGGAGCTGGACATCGTGGTCCTGGACGCCTGAGCGCCGCGCTCCCGGGCGCACAGAGCCTGTGTCATAACCCCGGTCGGATCAGTGGGCGTCGTCTGGTGCGTGCGATCGCAAGGCGCCGGAGCGCCCTCGGTGGGGGTCCCCCCGGGCCCTTCAGGCCTGGGGGAGGAGCTACCAGGACGTTTCGGCAACGCGGCTGGGGGTCCCCCCTGGCCTTTCAGGCCTTGGGGGAGTGCGTGCCAGACGACGCCCACCCGGCCGGGGTCATGACACAGGCTCTCAGGCACCCGGGGGCAGGCACTCCTCCAGGAACGCCAGGGCCCGCAGGTGGTGGGCGCGGGCCGCCCAGCCCAGGCTGATGTTGTGCCCCGCGCCCGCCTGGTGCTCCAGCAGGACGCGGGGCGCGGCGGTGAAGCCGGCCGCCAGCGCCGCCAGGTCCGCCTCCTGCCTGCGCCACCACAGCTCGTGCTCGGCGAAGGTGAAGCGGACCGGCACCCGCACCCGGGGCGCGAGTTGGTCGAACACCCCCGGCCAGCCGGCCAGATCGGCCGCCTCGCGCGCCGGCATCGGCGCCACCGTGCCCGCGCTGGCCCGGAAGGTGCCCGGCGGGTACAGGCGCAGTGGCCCCCAGTGCCGGCGCCGGGCGGCGGGCCGGTTGTGGCGCACCTCGTCCTCGGCGCCGGGTGCGTAACGGCGCCCGCAGCCCGAGATGTCCACGCCCAGCAGCCCCTCGCCGTCCCGGGCCTGCGCGGCCAGTGACAGGGCCAGCTTGCCGCCGAAGGAGTGCGCCAGCACGAAGAGGCCGGCGCCCACCGGGTGCCGGCGGGCGAAGCCGGCGAGGGCCGCGCGCAGCAGCGGCGTCTGTTCCGCCAGCGGCAGGCCCTCGGGCAGGTCGGCGGCGGACGCCCCGTAGCCGGGCCGGTCGACGGCCAGCACCGCGCAGCCGAGCCGGGCCCCCAGGTGGAGCAGGGACAGCTCGGGGCGGGCCTGCCCGTGGAAGTACCCGGCGCTCATGCCGCCGCCGTGCACCGCCACGATCAGCGCGCGCGGGCGGCCCGCGGGTTCGCACAGCAGGGCGGACAGGGCGAGCCCGCCGGCGTCCAGCACGACCGCACGGACGGCGCCGGGCTGTGCCTCCTGCGGGGCAGCCCCGTGCGGGCCGGGGCCCGTTGGCGCCTCCCGGCTCGCACCGCGCCGGGCCGCCGGCGCCGGGCCCTCGCGGGGGCCGGCCCCGCGCGGAGCGGGGGTTGTCGACGCCGCCCGGCTCCCGTCTTGTCGGGTCGTGGCGGCGGTCTCGTCCGCTCCGGGAGTCGGTGTCTCGACCCGCGCCGCCCTGGGGCCCGTTGGCACTACGCCGCTCGTTTCGGGCCGAACCAGTGGGTCAGGGCGGCGGGCAGGCCGCCGGAGGTGTCCTGGCTGGTCCAGGCGACGTGGCCGTCGGGGCGGATCAGGACGGCGTCCAGGCCGGTGAGGACGTCGGTGGTGCCCTCCGAGGGTTTGGCGGCGGCCGTGACGGTGTGGACGCGGCCGGCCCAGGGAGCGGCGGTGGCGCGCAGGGCGGCGTCGTCGGCCAGGTCGAGCAGGAGGCCGCGGGCGGGGTGCAGCAGGCGGGCGGTGTCGCTCTCGCCGTCGGCGCCGGTCAGCGGGCGCTTGGGCAGGCGGCGGCCGAGCAGGGGGTGGGGGGCGGGTGAGGGGGCGGTGCCGGGGAGGGTCATGTCGTAGTGGATGTCGAGGTGGCTGACGATGCCGGCCAGGTGGCGTCTGACCGCGTCGTGGCCGATGAGTTCGGCGAACAGGGCGCGCAGCGGGTCCGACTGCTCGCCGCCCAGGAACACGATGCCCTGCGCGCGGGTGTTCATCAGCAGGCGCCGCCCGACCGGGTGCCGCTCCTGGTGGTAGGTGTCCAGCAGGCCGGCCGGGGCGGTGCCGCGGACCGTGGCGGCCAGCTTCCAGCCCAGGTTGACCGCGTCCTGCACGCCGGTGCTCAGCCCCTGCCCGCCCGCCGGGAGGTGGATGTGCGCCGCGTCGCCCGCCAGCAGCACCCGCCCGCGCCGGTAGGTGTCGGCCTGGCGGGCGGCGTCGCTGAAGGAGCTGACCCACTGGGCGCTGCCGGCGCTGATGTCCTCGCCGGTGATGTGCTGCCAGGCGGCGGCGACCTCGGCGAAGGTGACGGTGTCCTCGCGTTCTTGGGCCGGGACGCCGTGCGGGCAGACGATGATGCGGTCCACGCCCTCCTTGAGCGGGGCCGCCATCACCATGCCGTGCGCCAGCCGCTCGCCCAGGAAGCGGGGCTTGAGGCCGCAGCCCACGACGTCGGCCAGGTACATGGTGCGGGTGGCGGGCAGGCCGGGGAAACCGAAGCCGGCCGCCTTGCGGATGAGGCTCTGCCCGCCGTCGCAGCCCACCAGGTAGGCGGCGCGCAGCCGCCGGACCCCGTCGGGGGTGTCGGCAACGACCTCGACGTGGTCGCCGTCCGCGAAGCCCTCGGCCAGCTCCGTCACCTGCCAGCCGCGCCGGATGTCCGCGCCCAGCTCCCGAGCCCAGGCCTCCAGGACCGCCTCGGTCTGGTCCTGCGGGATGCCGCGGGCCCCGAAGTGGGCGTCCTCCAGCGCGGTGTAGTCGAACTGCACCCCGCCGAAGTGGCCCAGCGGGCTGACCTCGAGGCTGGGGCCCTGCCCGAAGCGGGGCAGCAGCCCGCGCTGGTCGAAGACCTCCATGGCCCGGGCGGTGAAGCCGAGCCCCCGCGACTGCCCGGTCGGCTCGGCGAGCCGCTCCAGAACGATGACGCGCGCCCCGCCCAGGCGCAGTTCGCCCGCGAGCATCAGCCCCGCCGGGCCGGCGCCGACCACGATGACGTCGGTGACGTCTGTGCCGTCGGCGGCGTCGGTGTGCACCGCTGTCCCAGCCATGATTGTCCTGCCTCTCCTCGCTCGCGGATGCCGTCCGGATGTCGTGCGGGCGTGCGGATGTCGTGCGGGTGCTCAGTGCGGTGTGCCGAACCAGCGCTCCAGGACGGCCGCCAACTCCGTCTCGCCGCCCATCTGCTGACTGGGGGCGGCCCACACCACGTAGCCGTCCGGGCGCACCGCGACCGCGGTCGCCTTGGCCAGCTCGCCGGGGTCGGAGTCCGGCTCGGGGCGGGCCACCACCAGGTCCAGGCGGTCGGCCCACCGCTCCCCCACCGCCGGCACCCGGCCGTCCAGGCCGAGCAGCAGCCCGCGGCCCGAGCGCAGCAGTTCCAGGGTGGTGCAGGTGGCGCTGCCCACCCGCAGCCGGGCGTGCGGCAGGCGCAGGCCCACCAGCGGGTGGCCGCCGTCGTGGCCGGCGTAGCGGATGTCGAGGCCGCTGATCATGCCGGCGAGGCGGGTGCGTACCTGCTCGTCGTCGAGGAGTTCGGCCAGGACCGTGCGCAGCGGCTCCACCTCGGCGCCGCCCAGCAGCAGCATCGCCTGGGCGCGGATGTTGGCGAGCACGGCGCGGCCCACCGCGTGCCGCTCCGTGTGGTAGGTGTCCAGCAGGCCCGCCGGGGCGTGGCCGGCCAGCACGGCGGCGAGTTTCCAGCCGAGGTTGAAGGCGTCCTGCAGGCCCAGGTTGAGGGCCTGACCGCCGATGGGCATCTGGCGGTGCGCGGCGTCGCCCGCGTACAGCACGCGGCCGTGCCGGTACTGGGCGAGCTGGCGGTTGGCGTCGTCGAAGTGGTTGACCCACAGCGGGGTGCCGGCGCTGATGTCCTCGCCGGTGACCCGCTGCCAGGCGGCGGCCATCTCGGTGAACTGCGGGGCGCCGGTGCGCTCTCTGGCGGGCGCGCCGGATTCGTGGACCATCACGCGGGTGACGCCGTCGGGGCGGCGGGCGGCGATGGCCAGGCCGCCGGGCAGGCGCTCGAAGCGCCGGTCGCGGATGTGGATGCCCTCGACGTCGGCGCGCAGCAGTTCGCGGGTGGCGCCCTGGCCGGGGAAGTCTGCGCCGGTCAGGCGGCGCACGGTGGAGTCCTGGCCGTCGCAGGCCACCAGGTACTGTCCGCGCAGCCGCACCGGGCGGCCGTCGCGGTCCATGGCCTGTGCCTCGACCGCCTCGCCGTCCTGGACCAGGTCGATCAGTTCCAGGCGGTGGCCGCAGCGGATGTCGGCGCCCAGCGAGAGCGCCCACTCCTCCAGGACCGACTCGGTCTTGGTCTGGGGCACTTTGTGCTGGCCGGGGTAGGCGCCGGGCAGGGTGAGGTCCAGGGGCAGGCCGCCGAAGTGGCCGCGCGCCTCGGTGGGCGGGCTTGCGAAGTCGGTGAGCAGGCCGCGGCTGTCGAAGATCTCCATGGTGCGGGCGTGCAGGGTGGAGGCCCTGGACTCCTTGGTGGGGCGGTGGCGCTGTTCGACGACGGCCACCTGGATGCCGTGCAGGCACAGTTCGGCGGTGAGCAGCAGTCCCACGGGGCCTGCGCCGACGACGATGACCTGGGTGTCCAGCACGCCGGTGCGGCCCGGGGCGGCCTTGCGGGGACGGGCGGGGCCTGGCGCGTCCATGTCAGTGCGTCCGCTCCGCGTAGTCCTTGGCATGGCCCAGCGTGGCGCGGCTGTTGGTGGACAGCGCGCTGTGCACGTAGGCGCGGGCGTCGGCGACGGTGGCCTGCTCGCCGAGGATCCTGGCGATGTTGGCGGTGTTGATCGACACGGTGTGCTGGGAGGCGGCCTCGGTGGTGCCCCGGCCGGTGTCGGTGAACGTCCAGTAGCCGGTGTGCAGGGTCATCAGGGCGGGCAGGGTGACCTGCTTGTAGGCGATCTTCCGGGTGTCCAGGGCGACCCGGTAGGACTTGGTGGTGTGCACCGAGCCGTCCTTGGCGCGGGTGTCCATCTCCAGGATCTGCAGGCCGGGGGCGGGTTCCTCGAAGCGTACGGTGGCCACGTGCGGGAGGCGCTCGGGCCAGTGCCCGGCCTCGTTGACGAAGTCGAAGGCGTCCTTGGCCGCGCCGTTGATCTGAACGGTGTCGGTGAAGGAGAAGACCAGGTCCTCGCTCTCGGCGGCGTGGGCGTGTTCGACGTTGTCCTTGAGCGCGGCCAGTTCCGAGGTGCTGTTGGTGTCCACGGCCTTGTCGATCCACGCCAGGTCGTGGGGGTCGTCGTCGATGGCCCGGTAGTCGTGCAGCAGCCTGACCCGGGAGGTGTCCCCGGTCTGGGGTTCCACGATCCAGGTGCCGCCCATCGCGGCGACGGGCGCGGTGGTGACCTCCTGGCGGAAGTCGATGCTCAGCTTGTCGGGGTCCAGGGTGCGGCGCGAGGTCCAGTTCTTGGCCTCGCCGTTGGCGGTGGCCCAGATGTGGATGCGCTCCTGGTTCTTCCCCGTCTCCTCGCGCTCGACGTGGATGGTGGGCGGGAAGATCTGCGGCCAGTGGCTCACGTCCGCCAGCAGGCGGTAGACCGTGGCCGCGGGCGCGCCGACGGTGATCTCGTGCTCGACCTGACGCGTCGTCATGACTGCTGCTCCTTGTACGGGCGGGCGGGGCGGGGCGGTGGTCAGAAGTTGCCGAGGCCGCCGCAGACGTTGAGCGCCTGGGAGGTGATGGAGGCGGCGGTGTCGCCGGCCAGGTAGCCGATGAGGCCGGCGACTTCCTGCGGGGTGCTGTAGCGCCCGAGGGGGATCTTGGCCTGGAACTTGGTGAGGATCGCCTCCTCGGTGGTCTCGTAGGCGGCGGCGTAGCCCTGGCGCACCCGCTGGGCCATGGGGGTCTCCACATAGCCGGGGCACACGGCGTTGACGGTGATGCCGGTGGGCGCCAGTTCGTTGCCGAGGGCCTTGGTGAAGCCGACGACGCCGTGTTTGGAGGCGGAGTAGGGGGCGCCGAGCACGACGCCCTGCTTGCCTGCGGTGGAGGCGACGTTGATGATGCGGCCGCGGCCCTGCTCGCGCATGCGGCCGGTGGTCAGCACCTCGCGGGTCATGCGGAAGACGCTGTTGAGGTTGGTGTCGATGACGTCGTCCCACAGCTCGTCGGCGATGTCCGCGGTCACCCCGCCGCCGGAGCGGCCGGCGTTGTTGACCAGGACGTCGACCGGGCCGAAGCGCTCCACGGCGGCGCTCACGAAGGCGGTGACGGACGTCTTGTCGCGTACGTCGAGCGCGCTGCCCTCGACGTCCAGGCCCTCCTCGCGCAGCTGCTTGACGGTGGAGGCCACGTTCTCCGCGGTGCGGGCGCCCAGGAAGACGCGGTGGCCCTGCTGGGCGAGGAGGCGGGCGGCGGCCAGGCCGATGCCGCTGGTGGCGCCGGTGACGAGCGCGAGGCGGGGGGCGGTCTGTGTCATGGCGGGTGTCCTTTCAGGCCGCGCGGGCGGCGGCCAGCCGCTCGTTGACGGTGTGGATCAGTTCACGGGGGGTCAGCTCGTCGCTGAGCGTGTCGTCGTCCAGGGCGATGGCGTACTCGCGCTCGATGCAGCCGCCGGTCTCCAGCAGGGCGAGCGACTCGTAGCCCAGCAGGCCGAAGGTGGTGTCCAGGATGTCGTCGTCCAGCGGGGCGGCCTCGTCGGCGCCCGCGGCCTCGACGAGGATGCGCTTGAGGTCGTCCAGGGTGAAGGGCTGCTCGCTCATGTCGGGTCTGCTTCCTTCGTGTCGGGCCCGGCCGGCGCGGGCGGCCGGGCCGCCGGGGGCGCCGCCCGGGCGGCTCACTGTGCGGCGCGTACGACCATCGCGGAGTTGAACCCGCCGTGGCCGCGGGCCAGCACCAGCGCGGTGCGCAGCGTGGCCGGGCGCGCCTGGTACAGGACCAGGTCCAGGTCGTACTCGGGACAGGGGTCGATGTGGACGGTGGGCGGGATGAGGCCGGCGCGCATCGAAAGGAGTGCGCAGGCCACGTCCAGGGGTGCGGCGCCCGAGTGCAGGCGGCCGGTCATCGTCTTGGGCACGGTGACCGGGACGCGGCCCGGGCCGAACACCTCGCTGATCGCCGCGGCCTCGGCCCGGTCCAGCTCGGGTACGCCCGCGCCGTCGGCGAAGACCACGTCGATGTCGCCGGGCGCCATGCCGGCGTCCTCCAGCGCGGTGCGCATCGCGGTGCGCAGGGTGGAGGAGCGGCCGCTGTGCGGGGGCGGGTCGATGGTGGCTCCGTAGCCGGCGAGTTCGCCGTAGCAGGTGGCGCCGCGGGCGCGGGCCGCCTCGGCGGGCTCCAGGGTGAGCAGGGCACCGCCCTCGCCGGGCACGTAGCCGCGGGCGTCGCGGTCGAAGGGCAGGTAGGCGCGGGTGGGTTCGTCGCTGTCGCTCATGCGTCCGCCGGCGAGCTGGGCCACCCAGCCCCAGGGGCACACCGAGGCGTCCACGGCGCCGCCCACGATCAGCGGGGTGCCCTTGCGCACCAGGCGCCGGGCCTGGGCCAGCGCGTCCAGGCCGCCGGCCTGGTCGCTGACGACGACGCCGCTGGGGCCCTTCATGCCGTGCCGGATGGAGATCTGGCCGCTGTTGACCGCGTAGAACCAGGCGAAGGACTGGTAGGCGGAGACGAACTGGCTGCCCTTGGACCACAGTTTCTGCAGTTCGTCCTGGCCGAACTCGAAGCCGCCCGCGTGGCTTGCGGTGACCACGCCCATGTCCAGCGGGTCGAAGGCGGCCACGTCCACCCCGGCGTCGGCCAGCGCCCAGTCCGCGGCGGCCAGCGAGAGCCGGGTGACGCGGTCGGTCTGCGGCAGCAGCCGGCCCGGCAGGTGGTCGGCGGCCTCGAACCCGGGGATCTCGCCGGCCAGTTGGGCGGGGTAGCTCGAGGGGTCGAAGCGGGTGATGCGGCCGATGCCGCTCTTCGCGCCGAGGGTGGCCGCCCAGTAGTCGGCCGCGCCCAGGCCGTTGGGGGCGGCGATGCCCATGCCGGTGACCGCGACCGCCGTCATACGGTGCTCCTTTGCGCCGAGGTGAGCACCATCGCGCTCTGGAATCCGCCGAAGCCGCTGCCGACCGTCAAGACCGTGTCGACCCGCTGGTCGCGGGCGGTCAACGGCACGTAGTCCAGGTCGCATTCGGGGTCGGGGGTGTGCAGGTTGGCCGTCGGCGGCACCACGTCGTACTCCATGGCCAGCGCGGAGGCGGCGATCTCGATGGAGCCGATGGCGCCCAGCGAGTGGCCCACCATCGACTTGATGGAGCTGACCGGGGTGTCGTAGGCGTGCTCGCCCAGCGCCCGTTTGAACGCGGCCGTCTCGTGCCGGTCGTTCTGCTTGGTGCCCGAGCCGTGGGCGTTGATGTAGTGGATCTGCTCGGGGTCCAGGCGGGCCTCGTCAAGGGCCAGGCGGATGGCCTCGGCCATCTCCGCGCCGTCCCGGCGCAGTCCGGTCATGTGGTAGGCGTTGGAGCGGGTGGCGTAGCCGGCGATCTCGGCGTAGATGTGCGCGCCGCGCCGTTTGGCGCCCTCCAGTTCCTCCAGGACGAAGAAGGCGGCGCCCTCGCCCAGCACGAAGCCGTTGCGGGTGCTGTCGAAGGGCCGTGAGGCCCGCTCGGGCGCGTCGTGGCGCGGCGTGGTCGCCTTGATCGCGTCGAAGCACGCCATGGTGATCGGGGAGATCGGTGCGTCCGAGGCCCCGGCGACCATGACGTCGACGGAGCCCTCGCGCACCAGCTCCACGGCGTAGCCGACGGCGTCGATGCCCGAGGTGCAGCCGGTGGAGACGACCGTGGAGGGCCCCTCGGCGCCGACCGCCCAGGCCACTTCGGCCGCGAAGGAGCTGGGCACCAGGTAGTTGTACAGGTGCGGCACCGCATAGCGGTGGTCGACCAGGTCCAGGCGGCCGCCGTCGCTGACGACGCGGTACTCGTCGTCCAGGCCCATGGTGGCGCCCACCGCGCTGCCCACGACCACGCCGACGCGGTGGGGTGCGTGCTCGGCCAGTTCGGCGCCGCTGTCGGCCACGGCGCCGCGCGCGGTGACCACGGCGAACTGGGCGGCGCGGTCCATGCGCCGCACCTCCTGCGGGCTCAGGCCGTGTTCCAGGCCGCAGAAGTCGGCCTCGGCGGCCACCTTGGAGCGGAAGGGGGCGGGGTCGAAGAAGGTGATGCCCCTGGTCGCGGTGCGGCCCTCGCTGATGAGCTGCCAGAACTCCTTGCGGCCAAGGCCGCCGGGGGCCAGGACCTCCAGGCCGGTGATGGCGACGCGGCGCCGCGTCATGCGCCGGCCTCCCAGGAGTAGAAGCGCTGGGCCATCGCGTCGGCCGGGGAGCGCCAGGTCGCCGGGTCGTAGGCCTCGATGTGCGGCTTGAGGTCGTCGCTGATCCGGACGAAGCGGGGGTCGTCCTTGGCGTGTTCGATGCGGGCGCCCCCGTCGTCGGAGTCGAAGTCCTGCAGGTGGAAGTACAGGCCGCGGTAGGCGAAGAGTTGGCGGCGCCGGGTGCCCATCCGGTGGGGCATGTCGGTGGCGTCGAAGTCGGTGAACAGTTCGGCGACGCTGCGGCTGGAGTCGATCGCCATCCGGGCCACGATCAGCGTGCTGTGCATACCTCGCTCCTTGCGGTGGGCGCCGGGCGCCGTGGTCGACGGGGACGGGCGGGACCGGCCGGGCGGGCGCGCGGCGCGCGCGGCCGGTCCGGGCGGCTCAGGCGCCGGCGGCGGCGCGGCTGTGGATGACCCGGTAGGAGTTCCAGTCGCTCTCGGTCTTCAGGGCGTCGATGCGGGCCTGCGACTTCTGGCGCGCCTCGGACTGCTGCGCGGAGGGCTGCCGGCGGTGGGCGTCGTAGCTCTCCTTGCTCGCCCACTGCGAGTAGACGACGGCGAAGGGGCCGTCCAGGAAGCGGGCGCGCAGGCCCTTGAAGACGCTGTGCGAGCGGTAGCCCTCCACGTCCACCAGCCAGGACTGGCCCTCGCCGAGCTCGGCGATCAGCTCGTCCTGGTTGCCCGGGGAGACCTTGAAGATCTCGATGACGGTGTGGTCGTCGCGGTCGGGCGAGACCTCGGTCGCCTCGCCCTGGGAGGGGTGGCGCTGGGTGTAGACGATCTCGCTCTGCAGCAGCCGGATGGAGGTGGTGATGTCCTGGAAGACGGGCAGCGTGCGGTGCTTGAACTCCTCGCCCGCGTACCGCTTCTCCAGGTCCTCGCCGCTGCGCCACTGGATGAAGTTGGCGGTGCCGGGGCTGTCCTGTCCGGCGTGCACGGTGGAGGAGATCCAGCCGTCGAACGCCGCGGTGTCGACGATCTTGCGCATCTCCTGGATCAGCTGGTCCTGGTTCTCCGGCTTGTCGGTGGTGAACAGGTTGAGGACGGTCAGGTGCTTGTCCTGGGTGGAGATGTAGGGCATGGCGTCGGGTCTCTTCCTGTCGGACTGTCAGGGGTGGGTGCGCGGCGTGCGGGCCGGGCGGCGGGCGGCGGTGTGCTCGGGCGGCGGTCAGGCGGCGGGGCCGAACCAGCGCTCCAGGGCCTCGGGCAGGGTGCTCGCGTCCGGGTCGGGCGCGATCCAGGCGATGTAGCCGTCGGGGCGCAGCAGGATCGCGTCGGCGGCGGGCAGGCCTTGGCCGGGCCGTGCGGTGACGATGTCGACGCGGTCCGACCAGGCCTTGGCGGCGGCGGGCAGCGGGCTGTCGCCGCCGAGGTCGAGGAGCACGCCGCGGCCGGTGTGCAGCAGGGCGTGGACGCTGGTGGGCCGGCCCTCGCAGGTCAGCTCGCCGTCGGCCAGGCGCCGGCCGAGCAGGGGATGCTCCCCCGCGCCGACGTCGTGGCGGATGTCCAGGCCGGTGACCATGCCGACCAGGTGGCGCTGGACCGACTCGTAGCGGACGAGTTCGGTGAACACCTCCAGCAGCGGGGTGATCTCCTCGCCGCCGAGGTAGAGGATGCGCTGGGCCAGGGTGTTGGTCAGGATGCGGGCGCCGACCGGGTGGCGCTCGGCGTGGTAGGTGTCGAGGAGTGTCTCGGGGGCCAGGCCCTTGAGGACGAGGGCGAGTTTCCAGCCGAGGTTGACCGCGTCCTGCACGCCGGCGCTCATGCCCTGGGCGCCGATGGGCAAGTGGATGTGCGCGGCGTCGCCCGCCACGAACACCCGCCCCTGCCGGTAGCGGGCGGCCTGCCGGCTCACGTCGGTGGTCGAGCTCACCCACAGCGGGGTGGCGGCGTGGATGTCCTCGCCCGACAGTTCCTGGAAGGTGTCGGCGACCTCGTCGAAGGTGATCGGCTCGGTGCTCTCGCGCAGCGGTCGGCTGCGGTCGTAGTAGATGATGCGGCTGCGGTCGGGGCCCAGCGGCAGCACCATGATCATGCCGCCGGGCACCCGCTCGCCGGCGAAGCGGGGCCGCAGCCGCACCCCGGCGATGTCGGCGAAGCGCAGCTCGATGGCCGGCTCGGTGCCGGGGAAGTCGATGCCGGCGGCGCCGCGCACCGCGCTGCGGGCGCCGTCGCACCCGATCACGTAGCGGGCGCGCAGCTGCCCGCCGTTGGCCTCTCCCCCGGTGCCGGCCGTGTGCAGGGTCACTCCGTCCGCGTCCTGGGTGAGGCCGGTGACCTCCACCGAGCGGAGGATGCGGGCGCCCTGCTCGGTGGCGTGGCCGGCGAGCATCGCCTCGGTGCGGGACTGGGGGATGCCGCGGGCGCCGTAGGAACCGCCGCTGATCACCTGGTAGTCCAGCGGTACGCCGCCGAAGTGCCCGGCGGGGATGACGTCGACCTCGCCGAGGCGGGCGAGCAGTCCGCGCTGGGAGAATTCCTCGATGGTGCGCGCGGAGAAGCCGAGAGCGCGTGACTGCCGCATCGGTTCGGCGAGCCTGTCGAGCACGGTCACGGAAATTCCGTGCAGCGCCAACTCACCGGCAAACATAAGACCGGTGGGTCCTGCACCTACGATGATCACGTCCGCGTCATAATTGTCCATCGTCGCCCATCCGCCGTCGTGTGGTTGATGTTTTACGAGTATGGACAGCGCCCGAGCAGCCGGTAAAGGGACGCCGGTACACAGCTTTTGCAGTCCACTACAGAAACGTGCGGACAACGTCAGATCTTTGACAGGCGGGGTTGGTCGGTGCGGGTTTGTGGGCGCATTCTCAAGCATGACCTCGACTGAAGCTGAATCCTTCACTCCGGACTCTCCGGATACGGCCATGGTGGATGCCTTTACGGTGCGCGGTCTCCTGGACCGCTATCTGCTGGCGTTGGACACCGAAAAGCTCGACGACGCGTGGGCGCGCACGTTGTTCACCGAGGACGCGGTGGTCGCATTTCCGCTGAGCCGGCACGAGGGAAGGGCCGGGCTCGCCGCGTGGCACCGGGCCGCGCTGGAGAATTTCGCGCGCACCCAGCATCTGAACTCGCCCGCGGTGGTGGACCTGTTGGGCGACGAGGCGGCGCTGCGCGCCAATCTGCTGTCCACGCACGTGCACCATCCCGGCGGCCCGGGCCCGGAGTTGTTCACCACCGGCACCTCGGTGTCGGGTGCGGCCCGCCGCACCGCGGGCGGCTGGCGGCTGACCCGGCTCGCCTTCGGGCTGATCTGGGTGGACGGGGTGCCGCCCGGCGCCCGCGGCTGATGACCGGCGGGTCCGCCGCGGGCGGCAGGTCAGCAGTTCAGGCTCAGCACCCGGTCGACGGTGATCTCCACGACCACGCGGCCGGGCGGGCTGGGCGGGCCGGAGAAGTAGCGCTCGGTGTAGCGGCGGACCCCTTCGGCGACGCGTTCGGGGGCCTCGACGACGCGGGCGGTGCCCTCCAGGCTGACCCAGGCGAAGCCGTCCACCTGGCACAGTGCGACGCGTGCGTGCGGCGCGGCCAGCACGTTCTTGACCTTGCGGGTCGTGTTCACGGTCAGCACGCGGGCCAGGCCGGCCGGTGCGTCCCAGGTGAAGCGCACCGGCGTCAGGTGGGGCGAGCCGTCGGGCCGCAGCGTGCTCAGCACACCGGTGTGCGGCGCGGTGAGGAACCGGCGGGCCGCGGGGGACATCGCCGTCGCGCCGGCGCGCTGCGGGGAGAGCGTCATCGTCTTGGACTCCTCTGTGGTCTCACCGGCGCAACGCGCCCCGGCACCCGGTCAGTCGATCCCGCGGATCACGTTCCACTCCGCGGGATCGTCCTCCTCCTCGTCCACCCCGGCCAGCCGGAGCACCGGCGCGATCCCCTCGACGCCGCGTGTCTGCCGCTCACGTTCGGCCTCGTCCATGGGCCTGTCCTTCCGCGACCGTGCACCGTGCGGAGCCGGCTTGCTCCACCCGCCCACGTTGGCAAGGCCCTCTTGAGGCCGGGCGGAGGGGCGGCTCGAGTCCGCCTCGATGCCGCATCGCGCGGGGCGCGCGGGGCGCGCGGGGTGCACGGGGGGCCGCGGCGGTCGAGTCGGCTTCGAATCCGGTGCGACCGGCGGCCTCCACGCTGGCGGCTCCCGGCGCGCGCCCGGCCCATCGCCGCCCCGCGGCCACGCCCCGTTGGAGGGACCCCCATGGCCAGCTTCATCAGGCGTCTGTGGCGCGAGGTGTACGCGTCCTTGCGGGCGTACGGCGCCTTCTACATCTCGGCGGCACATCCTGCCGCCGCCCCTCCCCCGCCGCCCGCCCCTCCCCCGCCGCCCGCCGCGCGGCCGGGCGGGCCGCCCGCGGGCCATCCGGAGCGGCTGTGCCCGGAGGTCGCCCTGACCCCGGTGGAGCGCGCCCTGAACCGGCAGCTGGAGAACGGGCCCTGAACGGCGGGGGTCAGACGGCTTCCTGGCGGCTTCGCAGCCGCTCGGCGAACAGGCTCCACTCCCTGCCGACGTTCTCCGCGATGGGCGCGATGACGCCGACCCAGTGCGCGGGGACGGCGTTGACGAGCTCGCGCCAGCCGTCCGGGTCGCCGGCGTGCAGCGCCATCCACTGCAGGAACTCCTTGCCGCCCGCGGTGTAGCGCACGCACGGGTCGCCCGCGACCTTGGCGGCGACCGTCTCCCAGGCGGGGGGTGTTTCGGCCGGGGCGGGGACCGCGCGGCGCGGCGCGGGCTCGTCAGCTGCCGGGGGCGGGCCGGGCCGGGCCGGGGGGTGCGGGGCCTGCGGGGCGTCCTCGGGCCGGTCGGCGGGGTGCAGGGTCAGGCGGGCGCCGGGGCCGCGCAGTCCGTTGCGTTCGGGGCTCACCCCGCGGCGCAGGCGGGCGCTGACGTCGTGGACGGTGCCCAGGGACACCTCGGTCTCCCGGGCCACCTCGCGCAGCGTGGCCTCGGGGTGGGCGTGGATGTAGGCGGCGGCGCGGCGGCGGCCCTCGCCGGCGCCGACCGAGCGCAGTTTGCCGTCCAGGCCCAGGCGTTGGCCGCCGGGCGGGGTGGCGCAGGCGGAGCGTTCGCGCAGGACGGCGATCGTCTTGGCGCTCAGCCCGGTGACGCTGGCGATGGCGCGGTCGGACCACTCGGGGTGGGCCGTAAGGACGCGTTCGGCTCCGCCCACCCGGTCGGCCCGCGACAGCGGAAGCCCGTGGGAACTGTTGGCCTTCATGGCAAGGACGAGCGCTTCGGCGTCGGTGCAGTCGACGAGCCGCGCCTGAATGCTGTGGTCGCCGCGGAGTTTCGCGGCCTCCAGCCGGTGCAGGCCGTCGATGATGCGCCAGCCGTCTTTCTGGACGAGTACGGGCGGCAGGGGCGAACGGCTGGACGCTTCGACGAGCAAATGGAGATAGGCGGCGTTGATGCCGCCCTGGCGCAGGTGCAGTCCGGGCGACAGCGCGTGCACCGGGAGTTCCTGCGCCGGTGTCTTCTCGATGTGCTGCCCGCCGATTGCGGGGCCGGTTCCCTCGCCGCTCTCCGGTGCGCCGTACCGCGGGGCCGGGGGCTGCACCGGAGAATGCGCCGGAGAAGGCACCGCGGAATGCGCGGTGGAATGCGCCGTGGAATGTGCAGTGGAATGTGCGGCGGAACTCAAACCGTCTGCGATCACCGTAGCCCGCCCGTCTTTGAAAGCCATCCGGTGTGCCCTTTCTGCTGCCATTCCGGATGAGCGTCGCAGCGGTTTCTCTAGCCCCAGTAGAGGGTGGGTCGACGGTCGTCGGATTACGGGCGGGGGCAGGTTTCAGCGCCGTACGAGCAGGCCGCGGCTGCGCAGGACCCAGCGTTCCAGGGGGCTGAAGACGAGCAGGTCGATGGCGATGCCGACCAGCAGGATGAGCAGGATGGCCTCGAAGACCATGGCCATGTCGCTGGCGTTGCGGCCGTTCTCCAGGAGCTGGCCCAGGCCCAGGCCGAGGTCGGGGAAGGACGCGATGATCTCGGCGGCCATCAGGGAGCGCCAGGCGAAGGCCCAGCCCTGTTTGAGGCCGGCGACATAGCCGGGCAGGGCGGCGGGCAGCACCACGTGCCAGGTGCCCTTGAGGCCGGTGGCGCCCATGGTGCGCCCGGCCCGCAGGAACAGCGGCGGCACCTGGTCGACGCCGGAGACCAGGCCGTTGGCGATGGAGGGGACCGCGCCGAGCAGGATCACCGCGTACATCATCGAGTTGTTCAGGCCCAGCCAGATCACCGCGGGCGGCACCCAGGCCACCGAGGGCAGGGACTGCAGGCCGGACAGGATCGGGCCGATCGCCGCGCGCAGGAACTTCAGCCGGGCCACCAGCAGGCCCAGCGGGGTGCCGATGAGCAGGGCCAGGCCGAAGCCGAACAGGCCGCGCGAGACGGACGTCCAGATGTAGCCCAGCAGTTCGCCCTCCAGCCAGGCCTGGTGGGCCACCTCCCACACGGCGCCGGGGGCGGGCAGTTTGCCGGGGTCGTCGACGATGGAGAAGGAGACCAGGCCCTGCCACACCGCGAGGACCAGCGCGATGGCGGTCAGGGGCGGCAGGACCTTCTCCTTGAGGGTGAGGGTGAAGGGCCTGCGCACGGTCTGGGGGGTTTCCAGGGCGTCCAGGCCGGCGAGGTCGTTGCCGTCCTTGGGGGCGCTGGTGTCAGTACTGGCCATGTCGGCGGATCTCCCCCCGCAGCTGTTCGGTGATCTCGATGGAGAGCTCGGCGACGGCGGTGTCCTCGATGCGGCGCGGCTGGGGGATGTCCACGGCCCATTCGCGGGCGATGCGCCCGGGGCGGGAGGACAGCAGGATCACGCGCTGGGCCAGGCGGGCGGCCTCGCGCACGTTGTGGGTGACGAACAGGACGGAGAGCTGGGTCTCGCTCCAGATGCGGGTCAGTTCGTCGTGCAGCACGTCGCGGGTGATGGCGTCCAGGGCGGCGAAGGGTTCGTCCATGAGCAGCAGGCGGCTCTCCTGGGCCAGGGAGCGGGCCAGGGCGACCCGCTGGCGCATGCCGCCGGACAGTTCGTGCACGCGTTTGCCGTGGGCGCCCTTGAGGCGGACCAGTTCCAGGAGTTCCTCGGCGCGTGCGCGGCGCCGTTTGGGGGCGATGCCGCGCAGCCGCAGGGCGAGTTCGATGTTCTTGCCGGCGCTCAGCCAGGGGAACAGGGCGTGTTCCTGGAACATCAGGGCGGGCCGGCCGTCGGTGGTGATCTCGCCGGTGGTGGGCCCGTCGAGGCCGGCCACCAGGTTGAGCAGGGTGGACTTGCCGCAGCCGGAGGCCCCCAGGAGGGTGACGAACTCGCCGGGTGCGACGGTGAGGCTGATGTCGTCCAGGACGAGCTGGGGCCCTGCGGGGCCCGCGAAGGACTTGGAGACGTGCTCGAGGCGGGCGGCGTGGCGGGCCGTCGCGGTGCCGTCCGCGGTCTTGGCGAGGGTCGTGGTCATGGTCGTCACCTCCGGGAAGTCATCGAGGGGGTTGGCGCACGCCCAGGTTGGCGTCGTCCACCGGGCGCTGCCCGGCGGCCTTGAGGACCTGGTTGAGCAGGGTGAGGTCGTAGATGCCGGACAGGTCGGGGCGCTGGAGCAGGCCGGCCCTGACGGCGTGGGCGGCCTCGGTGCGCAAGGTGGCGGCCAGCGGGTCGTCGGTGAAGTCGATCGACTGCCAGGCCGGGTCCAGGACCTGGCGGGGCAGGGCCTTGCCGGCGTCGGCGGCCAGCTGGCGGTTGGCGGCCCGCTTGGCGGGGCCGGGGTGTTGGTGGATCCACCGGTTGGTGTCCACCGACGCCTTCAGCACCGCCCGGACGACGCGGGGGTGGCGGGCGAGGAACCGCTGCGAGACGACGATGTTGGTGATGACGAAGGTGCCGCCGGGCCACAGCCTCTTCTCGTCCAGCAGGACCTTGCCGCCCTGGGCGACGAGTTTGGCGGCGGTCGGCTCGGGCACCCACGCGCCGTCGATGGAGCCGGAGTTGTAGGCGTCGGGGGTGACCTTGTTGTCGCTGCGCACCACGGTCACCTCGCCCGTGCCGCGCTGCGCGTCGACCTGCCAGCCTTGTTCGGCGATCCAGTTGAGGAAGGCGACGTCCTGGGTGTTGCCCAGCTGCGGGGTGGCGATCTTCTTGCCGCGGACGTCGTCCAGGGAGGTGATCTTCTTGGGGTTCACGACGAGTTTCACCCCGCCCGAGGCGGCGCCGCCGATGATGCGCAGGTTCGTGCCGCCGGACTTGGTGAACCCGTTGATCGCCGGGGACGGCCCGATCCAGGCGATGTCCAGGGACCCGGAGTTGAGGGCCTCGATCGCGGAGGGGCCGGCGTTGAAGGTGGCGTACCTCGCGCGGGTGGCGCCCAGCGCCTTTTGGAAGAAGCCCTGCCGGTTGGCGACCAGCGCGGTGGCGTGGGTGAGGTTGGCGAAGTAGCCGATCCGTACCGAGTCCAGGCCGTCGATCTTCTGTGCGCCGGCGGCGATGCGCACGGTGTCCTTCTCCTTGGCCTGCGAGCCGTAGCCGCAGCCGGCGGGCGCGAGCAGCAGCAGGGCGGCCAGCAGGGCCGGTGCGGTGCGCCGGGTCAGAAGTCCCATTCCTCGTCCTTGGCACGGTCGGTGGCCGGGTCCGGGCCGGCGAAGGACTCGCCGACCATGCCCGCGGTCAGGGTGGTGCCGTCGGCCGGGTCGATGAGGATGAACGAGCCGGTGCGCCGGGAGTGGGCGTAGGTGTCCAGGGGCAGCGGTTCGGCGGTGCGCAGCCGCACCTGGCCGATGTCGTTGGCCAGGAGCCGGCCGGGGTGCGGGTAGGGCGAGAGGTCCTCCAGGGTGAGGCGGGAGGGGATGTCGGTGACCAGGGCCTTGACCGTGCGGGTGCCGTGTTTGAGGAGCACCCGGTGGCCCACGCCCAGCGGCTGGTCGGCGACGTGGCACACGGTCGCGGTCACCTCGCGGGTGGTGGCCGGCGCGTCGGCGGCCGGCACGATCAGATCGCCGCGGGAGACGTCGAGGTCGTCCTTGAGGAGCACGGTCACCGACTGCAGGGCCCGGGCGGTTTCGACGGGCCGGCCCAGGCGTTCGATGGCGGTGATGGTGGTGGTGCGGCCCGAGGGCAGTACGCGCACCTGCTGGCCGGTGCGGAAGGTGCCCTCCGCGATGCGGCCGGCGTAGCCGCGGTAGTCGGGGTGGGCGGGGCTCTGGGGGCGGATGACGTACTGCACGGGCAGCCGGGCGGCGCAGGGCGCCAGGTGGTGGTCGACGGGCACGGTCTCCAGGTGTTCCAGGACGGTGGGGCCGCCGTACCAGTCCATGTGCGCGGAGGTGTCCACGACGTTGTCGCCGGCCAGGGCGGAGATCGGGATGACGGTGACCTCGGGGCCGCCCAGTTCCTTGACGTAGGCGGTGTACTCCTCGGCGATCGCCGCGAAGGCGGCCTCCTCGTAGCCGACGAGGTCCATCTTGTTGACCGCGAGGACGATGTGCGGGACGCGCAGCAGGGCGGCGATGGCGGTGTGGCGGCGGGTCTGTTCGACGACGCCGTTGCGGGCGTCGACCAGGATGATCGTCAGTTCCGCGGTGGAGGCGCCGGTGACCATGTTGCGGGTGTACTGCACGTGGCCGGGGGTGTCGGCGAGGATGAAGCGGCGTCTGGGGGTGGCGAAGTAGCGGTAGGCGACGTCGATGGTGATGCCCTGCTCGCGTTCGGCGCGCAGGCCGTCGGTGAGCAGCGCCAGGTCGGGGGCGGCCTGGCCGCGGTTGCGGGAGGCGTGGGCGACGGCTTCCAGCTGGTCGGCCAGGACCGACTTGGAGTCGTGCAGGAGCCGGCCGACCAGGGTGGACTTGCCGTCGTCGACGGAGCCGGCGGTGGCGAAGCGCAGTGTGTCGGCGGCGGTGTCGCTCAGAACGCTCATCAGAAGTACCCCTCGCGCTTGCGGTCTTCCATCGCGGCCTCGGAGAGCTTGTCGTCGGCGCGGGTGGCGCCGCGTTCGGTGAGGCGGGACGCGGCGATCTCCGTGATGACCTTGTCGATGGTGTCGGCGTCGGAGTCCACCGCGCCGGTGCAGGACATGTCGCCGACCGTGCGGTAGCGCACCCGGCGTTTCTCGGCCCGCTCGCTATCCTTGGGGCCGCCCCACGCGCCGGCGGTCAGCCACATGTGGTTGCGTGCGAACACCTCGCGTTCGTGGGCGAAGTAGATGGCGGGCAGGTCGATGTGTTCGCGGGCGATGTACTGCCACACGTCCAGCTCGGTCCAGTTGGACAGCGGGAAGACGCGGACGTGCTCGCGGGGCAGGTGCCGGCCGTTGTAGAGCTGCCACAGTTCGGGGCGCTGGCGGCGCGGGTCCCACTGGGAGAACTCATCGCGCAGGGAGAACACGCGCTCCTTGGCGCGGGCCTTCTCCTCGTCGCGGCGTCCGCCGCCGAAGACGGCGTCGAAGCGCTGCTGCTGGATGGTGTCGGTCAGCGGGCGGGTCTGCAGCGGGTTGCGGGTGCCGTCGGGGCGCTCTTTGAGCACGCCGCGGTCGATGTAGTCCTGCACGTGGGCGACGTGCAGGCGCAGCCCGTGCGCGGCGACCACGCGGTCGCGGTACTCAAGCACCTCGGGGAAGTTGTGGCCGGTGTCCACGTGCAGCAGCGCGAAGGGCACCGGCGCGGGCGTGAACGCCTTGAGCGCCAGGTGCAGCATGACGATGGAGTCCTTGCCGCCGGAGAAGAGGAGCACCGGGTTGTCGAACTCGCCCGCCACCTCGCGGAAGATGTGCACCGCCTCGGATTCCAGGGCGTCGGGGTGGGAGAGGGCGTAGGGGCTCTCGCCGGCCTGCACCGTGTCGAGGGGCGGTGTCATAACAGTCCCCTTTCGGTGAGCAGGGCGTGCACCGCGGCGGCGGACTCCTTGACGCTCTGGTGCTGGGCGGGCAGGCGCAGGTCCGGTGCGGCGGGCTCCTCGTAGGGGTCGTCCACGCCGGTCAGGCCCCGGAGCTGGCCGGCGGCCTGCTTGGCGTACAGGCCCTTGACATCGCGTGCGCTGCACACCTCCAGGGGGGTGGCGACGTGCACTTCGAGGTAGGGGGTGCGGTTGCTGTCGTGGCGTTTGCGGACCGCCTCGCGGCTGTCGGTGTACGGGGCGATCACCGGGGCCAGTGCCAGGATGCCGTTGCGGGCCAGGAGTTCGGCGACGTAGCCGATGCGCTGCACGTTGGTGTCGCGGTCGGCGCGGGAGAAGCCGAGGCCGGCCGAGAGGGCCTCGCGGATCTCGTCGCCGTCCAGGACCTCCACGCGGTGCCCGTCCGCGCGGAGCCGGGCGGCCAGCTCGTAGGCGATGGTGGTCTTGCCGGCGCTGGGCAGGCCGGTGAGCCACACGGTGACTCCGGTCGTCACGGGCATCTCCTGGGGGGGTCGGGGGGTGTTGCCGGTGCGGCGTGCGGGTCTCAGAGCGTCCGGGCGGGCGGGTGCGGGGCGCCGAACCAGCGGGTCAGGACGTCGGTGAGGTCGCTGTCGGTGCCGGGCGCGGTCCAGGCGACGTAGCCGTCGGGACGGATGAGGACCGCCTGCGGGGCCGCACCGGCCGTATCGGCCGGGTCGGTGGTCCAGGTGCCGGTGACGATGTCGATGCGGTCGGACCAGTCCTGGGCGAGCTGGGCCGCCTTGCCGCCCGTCCCGTCCGCGCCGTCGGTGGCGATCAGGACGCCGCGGGCGGCGTGCAGCAACTGCGCGATGCGGGTGCGGGTGCCGTCCGGGCGGGTCAGTTCCCGGGCGGGGGGCATGCGCCGGCCCAGCAGGGGGTGTTCGCCCGGGCCCAGGTCGTAGCGGATGCCCAGGCCGCTGAGGACGCCGGCCAGGTGTGCGGCCGCGTCCTTGTGGGTGAGCACCTCGCCGAGGACCTCGCGCAGCGGGGCCATCTCCTGCCCGGTCAGGCGCAGTTCGATGGCGGCGCGGGCGTTGCGCGCCAGTTGCTCCCCGATGGGGTGGCGCTCGGCGTGGTAGGTGTCCAGGAGGGCTTCGGGGGCGCGGCCGGCCAGCACCGATGCCAGTTTCCAGCCCAGGTTCACCGCGTCCTGCACGCCCACGCTCAGGCCCTGGGCCATCGCCGGGGGCTGGACGTGGGTGGCGTCGCCCGCCAGGAAGATCCGGCCGCGCCGGTAGTCGGCGGCCACCCGGGAGGCGTCGGTGAAGCAGCTGATCCAGCGGCACTGCCCGTGGTGGATGGACTCGCCGGTCAACCGCTGCCAGGCGTCGGCCAGTTCGGTGTACGTGAGGGCCTCGCGGTCCTTGGGGCGCATGCCCCGCTCGTAGGCGACGATGCGGGTGACGCCGTTCTCCAGGTCCATCGCCATGATCATGCTGCCGTCGGGGAGGTTCTCGCCGATGCGCCGGCGGCGGGTCTCGATGCCGGTGACATCGGCGGTGTAGAAGCCGCGGGTGGGTTCGGGGCCGGGGAAGTCGATGCCGGTCAGCTTGCGGACGGTGCTGCGGCCGCCGTCGCAGCCGATCAGGTAGCGGGCCCGGTCCCGGCCGGCCCCTTCCGGTCCCTCGAAGTCCACGGCGACGCCGTCGGGCCCTTGGTCCAGGTGGGTGACCTCGTATCCGCGGCGGATGGGCACGCCGAGTTCGCCCGCCCAGTCCTCCAGCATCCGCTCGGTGCGGAACTGCGAGACGCCCCGGGCGCCGCTGTGGTCCTCCTCCAGGATGCCCAGGTCGATGGGGACCCCGCCGAAGTGGGCGTCGGCCGGCTCCGTGTCGCCCAGCCGGTCGAGCAGTCCGCGCTGGTCGAAGCTTTCGACGGCGCGGCGGGTGAGGCTGGCGCCGCGCGATTCGCGGGCCGGGGCGGGCAGCTTCTCGTAGACGACGACGTCGGCGCCCGCCAGGCGCAGTTCGCCGGCCATCATCAGCCCGACCGGGCCCGCGCCGACGACTATCACGTCCCTGGTCATGCTCACGCTCCTGTTCGCTGGGGGGCGCCGGATGCGGCGGGGGTGCCGGGAGTGCCGGGGGTGCTGGGGGCGCCGAACCAGCGGGTCAGGACGTCGGTGAGGTCGCTGTCGGTGCCGGGCGCGGTCCAGGCGACGTAGCCGTCGGGGCGGATGAGGACGGCCTGCGGGGCCGCACCGGCCGTATCGGCCGGGTCGGCCGGGTCGGCCGGGTCGGTGGTCCAGGTGCCGGTGACGATGTCGATGCGGTCGGACCAGTCCTGGGCGAGCTGGGCCGCCTTGCCGCCCGTCCCGTCCGCGCCCTCGGTGGTGACCAGGACGCCGCGGGCCGCGTGCAGCAGCTGCGCGATGCGGGTGCGGGTGCCGTCGGGGCGGGTCAGCTCGTGCTGGGGCGGCATGCGCCGGCCCAGCAGGGGGTGTTCGCCCGGGCCCAGGTCGTAGCCGATGCCCAGGCCGCTGACGATGCCGGCCAGCTGCCCGGCGGCCTCCTTGTGCGCCACCAGTTCGCCCAGCACGCCGCGCAGCGGATCCATGTCGGCGTCGCCGAGGTAGAGCATCGAGGCGGCCTGCGCGTTGCGGATCAACTGCTCGCCCACCGGGTGGCGTTCGCCGTGGTAGGTGTCCAGCAGGTGCGCGGGCGCCCGGCCGGCCAGGTGCGCGGCCAGTTTCCAGCCCAGGTTCGCCGCGTCCTGCAGCCCGGCGCTCAGGCTCCAGGCGGCCAGCGGCGGCATGGCGTGCGCGGCGTCGCCCGCCAGCAGCACCCGGCCGCGCCGGTACTCGGTGGCCAGGGCGGCCGCGTTGTTGCACGACCACATCCACTGCGCGGTGGCGTGGTGGATGGACTCGCCGGTCAACCGCTGCCAGGCGTCCGCGATCTGAGGGAACGTCAGCGTGGCGGGGTCCTGGTGCGGGGACAGGCCCTTGTCGTGGACGACGATGCGGCAGCGGCCCTCGCCCAGCGGGGTGCACACCACCATGTGCCCGCCGGGCAGGCGTTCCCCGATGGGCCGCGGGCGCAGCGTGATCCCTGTCAGCTCCGCGGTGTACATGCCGCGGGTGGCCTCCCACTGGCGGGCGGTGATGCCGGCGGCCTCGCGGACGGTGCTGTGCGGGCCGTCGCAGCCCACCACGTAGCGGGCCCGGTGTTCGCCGGGGCCCTCGGGCCCCCGGCAGGTGACGACGACGCCGTCGCTCTCCTCGCGCACCGCGGTGACCTCGACGCCGCGGCGCACCGGCACCCCGAGTTCGGCGAGCCGGGCGGCCAGCATCTCCTCGGTGCGGGCCTGGGACAGGCCGAGCACGCCGCTGTGGTCCTCCTCCAGCATGCCGAGGTCGAACCGGACGCCGCCGAAGTGGCCCATCGGCCCCCACCGGAAGGCGCCCAGCCCGGCCAGCAGGCCGCGCTGGTCCAGGGTTTCGGCCGCGCGCCGGTTGAAGCCGAGCGCGCGGGATTCCCCGGAGGGTGCGGGAAGCTTGTCGAAGACGGTGACATTCACACCGCCCAGGTGGAGTTCGCCGGCCAGCATCAATCCGACCGGACCGGCACCGACAATTATTACGCCAGTTTCCATTGTTGACCTTCCACGCGGGCGGCTGAGGAATCGTCGATGTCAAACTACACATCAGCATGTTCGGCTGCAATGACGGTGCTGAATTCATAAGTCGGCCCGCCCGCCCCCGCGTTCAACCGCTGATTTCCCGCGGTTGAACGCGGCGGGCGGACTCTTTCCCCGACTTCGGTCAACTTCGGTGACTTCTGCGACTTACCCGGGGTGCACGGGCTGCCCGGGTTTTTACGGGACGGGGTCGGGCTGCGGGCCGGCCTGGCAGGTGGCGTCCGCGCCCCTGGCGGCGGGCGGGCGGCCGCCGTCCTTCAGGTAGGCGTCGACGACCGTGTTGACGCAGGCGTTGGCGTTGCGGGACAGGGACGTCTCGTGCTCGTAGCCGTTCTGCTCCACCAGCAGCCGGGAGTCGGGGAAGCGGCGGTGCAGGTCGCGGGCGCCGGCCAGCGGGGACCCGGCGACGTGCTCGCCCTGCACCACCAGGACGTTCACGCCCTTGGCGCCGACCTTGTGCGGGGTGCCCGCGGGCACGGGCCAGAACGCGCACGGCGCGTTGTACCAGGCGTTGAACCAGGTCAGGAAGGTGTTGCCGGAGCGGTAGTCGCGCGTGTAGTCGCGGTGCCAGCGCTGCCAGTCGCGCGGCCAGGGCGAGTCGGTGCACTGCACCGCGTTGTACATGGCCTGCTTGTTCTGCGTGGGGTAGCCCGGCTCGTTGAAGGCGGCCTTCAGGCCGGTGGCGTCCCCGCGCAGCACCCAGTCGGCCAGGGCCTTGGTGTGGCCCGTCCAGGCGGAGCGGCGGTAGAGGTCGACGAGGAACATCTCGGTGTACTCGGCCGGGCCTATCTTGCCGTCGACGGGGGCCGTGCGCAGCCGTTGCATGCCTTGGTAGTACTTCGCCTCGACCGCGGCGCGGGTGGTGCCCAGGTGGTAGGTGGCGTCGTTGCGGGCGATCCAGGAGAAGTAGTTCTCGGCGCTCTTCTCGAAGGTCGCGTTCTGGGCGAGGACGTTCTTGTACCAGCCCTTGGCGGGCAGCATCACGGTGTCCAGGACCATCCGGCGCACCCGGTGGGGGTACATCGAGGCGTAGACCGAGCCGAGGTAGGTGCCGTAGTCCCAGCCGAAGTAGGTCAGTTGCTCCTGGCCCAGGGCCGCGCGGATCAGGTCCAGGTCGCGGGCGGTGTCCTTGGTGCTCAGGAAGTTCAGGGTGTCGCCGTGGGCGCGGCCGCAGCTGTCGGCGAAGACGCGGGCCCGGGTGCGCCAGGCGCGTTCCTCGGCGTGGGTGCGGGGCACCAGGTCGGCGCGGGCCTTGCCGGGCCAGACGTACTCGGGTGCGCAGGTGATCCGCGGTTGGCTGGCGCCGGTGCCGCGCGGGTCGAAGCCGATCCAGTCGTAGGTGGCGCCGACGGCCGGGGACAGGCCCGAGGTGCCCTTGGCGAAGCGGGTGGGCAGGTCGCGGCCGAACTGGCCGGGCCACTGGCCGCGGTTGAGCAGCACGATGCCCTGGTAGCGGTCCTCGGGTGCGGTGTGCCGGGCGCGGGTCAGCGCCAGGTCGATGGTGCGGCCCCGCGGCTTGTCGTGGTCGAGCGGGACGGCGAGCGTGCCGCACTCCAGGCCCTTGAGCAGGCCTCCGACGACGGGGTCCTCGTCCGGGCAGGGCGACCAGGAGACGGTGGACGCCACCCGCTCCGGCGAGGCTTTCGCCGGGGCCGCGGTGACCGCTCCCGCCAGGGCGGTGGCGGCCGCCGCCGTAATTGCCAGTAACTTCCTCACGTAATCCCCTTCTTGAGGCAGATACGCCGCCGGGCCGGGCCGATATGCGGGCAGGCCGGCGAAGCCGATTTTCTCGGGCGGGTCCAGGGGGCGGCGCGAGACTATCGGGTGCGGGAAGTGGCGCGAAAACAACCGCGGTTGAACAATGACCGGCGGTCGAGCGGTACTGGAACGGCGGTATCGGGCCGGAACAGCGGGACTCGTTCCGTAAATGCAAAAATCCCCGCGGCCAGCCGGTAATGGGCTGTCCGCGGGGAAAGGGAAAGAAATGCAGCGGGTGGTGTGCGGGGGTGGTGCCTACCGCGCCCCGCCGGGGGCTGCTGCCCCGCCGGGTGCGGGCGCGCTGCCGGGGGCGGGCGGGCCGCCGGCGGCCATCTGCTGCATCCGCTCACGCATGTTCGCGGTGGTGTTGGCGTGCGGGAACCGGGTGGCGGGCACGTCGGTGCCCAGGAACGCGCACAGCGGCTCCCAGCCCCCGGTGACGTCGTAGACCAGGAGGTTGTCCGCGGGGACCGCGTCGATGATCTCCTGGTTGCGGCGGTGGTAGACCTCGATGGCGTGGTCCTTGTCGGAGAACCGGCCCTGGAACAGCCCCTCCCAGGTCATGACGTTGGTCATGCGGAAGACCCGGGCCTGGCGGGTGCCCTGCTCGGGCGGGGTCTCCTTGTTCTTCAGGACGAACTGGTACAGCGTGTTGTACGTGCTCTCGTACCAGCCGTCCGCGTCGCGCACCGTCAGGACGACCTTGGCCTCGGGGAAGGCCTTGATGATCTGGTCGTAGTAGAAGGAGGGCGGGCCGTCCACCGCGGAGGTGTAGCCCTCGAACACCGCGTCCCAGTCGGGCTGTTGGCCCTCGCAGATGATGCGCTCCCACTGTTCCAGGCGCTTCTCGTCGCCGACGATGTCGAACATGTGGTAGCAGGGGCCGTAACCGAGCTGTTCCAGCGCCACCTGGAGTGAGGTGGTCCCGGTCCTGCCGAGACCGGCGTTGATGAGCTTCAACACGGTGCGGTTCCTTCCCTGCTGCTGGGTGGTCG
Organism: Streptomyces venezuelae; assembly: GCF_008642315.1. Taxonomy (NCBI): domain Bacteria; kingdom Bacillati; phylum Actinomycetota; class Actinomycetes; order Kitasatosporales; family Streptomycetaceae; genus Streptomyces; species Streptomyces venezuelae. Next base: position 69,589 of record NZ_CP029192.1, read on the forward strand.
AGTGGGGTGCGTGAGGGGCCGGCCGTCACTGTTATGACGCCCGGCGGCGCACCGATGTGACAGCCCCTCGTCACCGCACGGGCCGGGGCCCGCGGGGGACGGGGCGGGCTCGGGTCAGCGCCAGGCCGCGGGCACCTGCCGGGTGGCGACGTTGATGCGGTTCCAGCAGTTGACCAGGCCGATGTGGATGACCAGGGAGGCCAGTTCCTCCTCGGTGTAGTGGCCGGCCGCGTCCTGCCAGACCTCGTCGGGCACCGCGTCCTCCCGGCCGCTGAGCTCGGTGGCGTCCTCGGCCAGCGCCAGCGCCGCGCGCTCGGCGGGGGTGAAGCAGGTCGCCTCGCGCCACTCGGCGACCTGGGGCAGGCGGGCGTCGGCCTCGGCGGCCTGCCCCAGGTCGTCGGGGATGGTGTAGATGCGGCCGTTGATCTGGCTCACCCGCAGCCGGATGAGATCCAGGGTCCGCTGCGGCACGCCGACCCTGCCGATGACCTTGGTCAGGTCGAGCAGGGGCTGCAGGGCGTCGGGCACGACCAGCGAAGGGTTGTTCATCCGCGGTGGCATCGGGGCGTCTCCTGTGAGTCGGGCCCGCGCCGACGCGCCGACGCGCCGCCCGGCGGCAGACGCACGGGGGCGGACGGGCAGGGCGGGGCGGGCAGCGGCGAGTGCCGGTCCACCAGGCTGCCGCCGCCTCGTGCGTTGGTGCAAGTGCCGCGCGAACAGGGCGCCTGGCAGCTGGTGTTCGACCGCGTGGTTGCCGCAGTTGAACATCCCCCACGTTCACGACGCCCCCGGGCGCGCCGGGCGAACTGTGTGACGCTTCGGTGGGCTCACCGCCCGTGACCACCCCCCTTTTTTTCGACGGACAGAAGGGACCACCGACGTGCCCCTCGAGAAGATCGCGCTCGTCACCGGCGCCAACAAGGGCATCGGACAGGAGACCGCACGGCAGCTGGGCGAACGGGGCGTCCTCGTCCTGGTCGGCGCCAGGGACGAGGTGCGCGGCAAGCAGGCGGCCGCCGCGCTGGCGGAGAGCGGCGTCACGGCGGCGGCGCTGCGCCTGGACGTACGCGATCCGGCGTGCGTGGCCGAGGCCGCCGCCGTCATCGAGCAGCGCTACGGGCGCCTGGACATCCTGGTCAACAACGCGGGCATCGCCGGCCGGTTCACGTCCGCGCCCAGCCAGGCGGCCGCGGACGACCTGCGTGAGGTGTACGAGACCAACGTCTTCGGCGTGGTCACGGTCACCAACGCGATGCTGCCGCTGCTGCGCCGCTCGCCGGCCGGACGCATCGTCAACATGTCCAGCCACCTGGGGTCGCTGGCCCTCAACGCCGATCCGGCCTCCCCCATGGCGCACGTCAACATGCTCGCCTACCAGTCCTCCAAGACCGCGCTGAACGCGCTCACCCTCGCCTACGCCAAGGAGCTGCGGGACACGCCGATCAAGGTGAACGCGGCCCATCCCGGCGTGGTGGCCACCGACATCAACGGCCACCGCGGGCAGCGCACGCCCGCCCAGGGCGCCGTGATCGCGGTGCGGCTCGCGCTGCTCGACGCGGCGGGGCCCACGGGGGCCTCGCTGTCGGAGGAGGGCCCGGTGCCCTGGTAGCGGCCCGGCCGGGGGCGGCGGCGGGCGCGGGCTCCGATGAACCTCGTCCTGAGCTCGGCTCATCCTCAAGAGCCCCGGCGGAACGTGTGGCCCGGCCCATGGAGATCCGGCGGACACCGGATGCCCCGACGTGTGGAGGAGAGCGGGAGCGATGAGCTTCATCAAGGTTTGTCCGGTGGACAAGATCCCGGCCGGCGGCGCGCTCGCGGTGGAGGTCGAGGACGCCCCGGTCGCGCTGGTGCGCAGGGACGATGCCGTGTACGCGGTCAGCGACCTGTGCTCGCACGCGGAGGTCTCCCTCGCCGAGGGGGAGGTCTACGGCACCACCATCGAGTGCTGGCTGCACGGCTCCTGCTTCGACCTGCGCACCGGAGAGCCCGTCAATCCGCCGGCGACCCGGCCGATCGCCACCTACCGGGTGAAGGTCGAGGACGGCTACGTCTACGTCTCGCCGGACGCCGCGGACTGAGAGCCGGGACCGGGCACCGACGGACCAGGCACTGACCAAGGGACGGCCGACAACCAGGACACGGGCTTACCGACAGCCAGGACCAGGGCTTACCGAGAACCAGGGACAGGTGGACATGAACTCAGCGAAACCGCCGGTGGTCGGGATCACCGCACGCACGGTCCCGGTCACCCTGCAGGGCACCGACATGGTGGTCAGCCTCTCGCTCCAGTCGCACGTGGACTTTCTGGCCGCGGCGGGCTGCGTGCCGGTGGTGCTGCCGGTGCGGCCCGGCGTCGAGCAACTGCTCGGCCAGGTGCAGGGGCTGCTCGTCCCGGGCGGCCCGGACCTCGATCCGGCGCTGTACGGGCAGGAGCGGCACCCGCTGACCCGGGTCGCGAGCACCGATCTTGACCGTGCCGAACTCGCCCTGATCGGGGCGGCGTTGACGGACGGGTTGCCGCTGCTGGCGATCTGCCGCGGCATGCAGCTGCTCAACGTGCGCTGCGGGGGCACCTTGCACCAGCATCTGCCGGAGGTCACCGGCGACGACGGCCACCGCCCGCAGGGCGCCGGCTTCGAGTTCGGCCGGCACGTGCTGGACCTGGAGCCCGCCAGCCGTATCGCGCGGGTCTTCGGCGAGGACACCCCCAAGACCGCCTGCCACCACCACCAGGCCGTGGACCGGGTCGGCGAGGGCCTGACCGCCACCGCCCGCACCTCCGACGGCGTCGTCGAGGTGGTCGAGGCGGCGGGCCACCCCTTCGCGGTCGGCGTGCAGTGGGAGGCCGGCCAGACCGAGGACGACCGGCTGCACCGCGCCCTGGCGGACGCCGCCCGGCGCCGTTGAGCCACCCGGCGGGAGCCGGCCCGGCGGGATCCACCCGTCGTTGACCCGGACTACAGACCCCCTGGCCATCCTTCGACAGCAGCTCGCCACAGCAGCTCGCGACAGCAGCTCGGTAAAGACAGCACAGCCGACGCACGACCTATTTCGTGCCGCTCTCATTCCCGGCACATTCCCCGGCACATTCGGCAGTTTCCGTGAGCGTGGGACTGTCACCTTCCGGAAGGACGAAAATGGGAACAGTCGAGGTTCCGGTTCTTATCGTGGGCGGTGGCGGATGCGGTCTTTCCGCCTCCAACTTCCTGTCCGATCACGGTGTGGACCACCTGCTCGTCGAACGGCACGCGGACACCGCGCACGTGCCCAAGGCGCACTACCTCAACCAGCGCACGATGGAGATCTTCCGCCAGCACGGCCTGGACGGGCCGATGGTGGAGCAGGGCGCGCCCCTGGAACTGTTCGGCAAGCTGCGCTGGCTGACCTCGCTGGCCGGTGACGGGCCGATGGACGCGCAGCACATCCACGAGATCGACGCCTTCGGCGGCGGCTCGCTGCGCGAGCGGTACGAGGCGGCCGGGCCCGTCCTGCCGGTCAAGCTGCCGCAGGTGCGCCTGGAGCCGCTCCTGCGCGCCACCGCCGAACAGCGCCGCCCCGGACGCATCCTGTTCGGCCACGAGATGACCGGCTTCCGCGACGAGGGCGACCGGGTGGTCGCCGAGATCCGCGAGCGGTCCACCGGCGAGACGACCACGGTCACCGCCCGCTACATGATCGGCGCCGACGGCGGCCGCACGGTCGGCGCCGCCCTGGGCATCGAGATGCGCGGCGTGCCCGCACTGCTCGACGTGACGACCGCGTACTTCACCGCCGACCTGTCGCAGTGGTGGCAGGAGGGCACCCTGCTGACGCACTTCCTCAACGCCCACGACCCGGACCTGTGCAGCAACCTCATCGAGATGGGGCCCAGTTGGGGCAAGGCGTGCGAGGAGTGGGTGCTGCACTTCCCGCCGATGGACGCCGACCGCCTGGACGAGGAGTCGGTGGTGGCCCGGGTCCGGGAGCTGCTGGGCCTGCCCGAGCTGGAGCTGACCCTGCACCACGTGACGAACTGGACGGTGCAGGCGCTGGTCGCCGAGCGCTACCGCAAGGGGCGGGTGCTGCTGGCCGGCGACTCCGCGCACCGTCAGCCGCCCACCGTCGGCCTGGGCCTGAACTCCGGCATCCAGGACGCCCACAACCTGGCGTGGAAGCTGGCCGCGGTCCTCGACGGCCGTGCCGACGACACCCTGCTCGACACCTACGAGTCGGAGCGGCGCCCGGTGTGCCGGCTCAACGTCGACTGGGCGGTCTCGGCGGCCTCCCACCACCAGGCGGTGCTGGACACGGTGGGCCTGGGCCCGCACGCCCCCGCGCAACGCCGGCAGCGGATGTTCGCCTCGTACTTCGAGCAGTCCCCCATCGGCGAGGTGGTGCGGGCCAGGACCGCGGAGATCCTGGACACCCACCGGGCCGGCTGCCAGGCGCACGACTTCGAGATCGGCTTCCACTACGAGCAGGGCGCACTGGTCCCCGACGGCAGCAACCCGCCCGCGCGGGTACCGATGCGCGATGTGTACCGGCCCACGACCCGGCCCGGGCACCGGCTGCCGCACGCCTGGCTGGAGCAGGACGGACGGCGCCTGTCCACCCACGACCTGACCGGCTCCCCGGCCGGGTTCGTCCTGATCACCGGGGCGGAGGGCACCGCGTGGACGGAGGCGGCCGCGCAGGTCGCGGAGAAGCTGTCCCTGCCCATCCGCGCGGTCCGGATCGGCGCGGGCGCGGAGTTCACCGACGTCGACGGCGGCTGGGCGCAGGTCCGCGAGGTCGCCGGGGACGGCGCCGTCCTGGTGCGCCCCGACAACCATGTGGCCTGGCGCAGCACGGGCGCCGCCGACCAGCCGGCGGAGCTGCTGGCGAACGCGTTCTCCCGCATTCTCGACCACCGTGTCAGCGACGGTTCCGCTTCCTGATTTCCCGTACCCGGCGAAAAAAGGGCGGCCGCGGCAGCAGGACCGGCAGCGGCCGCCCCCACACACCCCTTTCAACGGCCGCATTTCACGGCCCCCTTGCACGGCACCTTTCGCGGCACGACTGGCGGCACGAATCGCGGCACGACTTTCACGACGGAGGAATACGGTGACGGTAGACGGAACGGTCCTGGTGCTGGGCGGAACCGGCCGCCAGGGAGGTGCGACGGCCCGCGCCCTGCTGCGCCGGCAACGCGTCGTGCACGCGCTGGTGCGTGATCCGCAGGCTCCCGCGGCGCGCGCGCTGGCCGAGGCGGGCGCGGTGCTCGTGCGCGGGGACCTGGAGGACACCGACTCGCTGCGCGCGGCGATGCGCGGGGTCCAGGGCGTGTTCAGCGTCCAGACGTTCCGCGGCCCGGGCGGGGTGGAGGCCGAGGAGCGGCAGGGCAAGGCGGTCGCGGACGCGGCCGCCGAGGCGGGCGTGGAGCATTTCGTGTACAGCTCGGTGGGCGGCGCGGACCGCTGCGAGGTCATCCCGCACTTCCGCAGCAAGTTCAACATCGAGCAGCACATCGACAAGCTCGGCCTGCCGGCGACGGTGCTGCGGCCGACCATGTTCTACGACATCCTCCTGGACCTCGGACCCCGGCCGGTGGGCGGCGAGCTGGTCCTTGGCCTGTGGCTGCGGCCCGAGGTCGCCGTCCAGGTGATCGCGACCGGCGACATCGGGGCGTTCGCCGCGGACGCCTTCGGCGATCCGGGGGCGTGGCTGGGCCGGCGGGTGGAGATCGCCAGTGCCGAGCTGACCGGCCCGCAGATCGCCGCCGCGTTCGGCCGGGTGGCCGGCCTGCCGGCCCGCTACGAGCAGCGCTCCTTCGAACCGCTGCGCACCGCCCGCCCGGACCTGGCCGCGATGTTCGACTGGCTCGATACGGAGGGCTACAGCGCGGACATGGCCGAGCTGCGCCGCGTGCGCCCCGGCCTGGTCGGCCTGGAGGGGTGGCTGCGCGAGAACTGGACGGTGCCGGTGGCCTAGGTAGGGCCTGTGCCGGAAGTCCCGCCTGCCCCGCGACGCCCGGCACGCACTCCCCCACGCCTGAAGGGCGCGGGGGGGGACCCCCAGCCGCGTTGTCGGGTCGCCCCGATACAACCAGTATCGGGGCGACCCTCCGCCTTGCGATCGCACGCACCGGACGCCGCGGGGCCCGCCCTCCGGGCGGACGACGGGACTTCCGGCACAGGCCCTAGGCTCCCGGCTGCCGCGAGAAGCCAGGTCCGCCGCGGCGGACCTGGCTTCTCGGGCGCTGCTGCCCGGTGGCGGGCTCGGGCGGGTGGGTTCAGGTGGTGGTGAAGCCGGCGAGGACGCGGCCCAGGATGTCGGTGTCGATGCGGTGCCAGGAGCCGGGCAGCTGCATGCCCCAGCCGTTGGGCAGGACGCGCGCGGTCGCGCGGGCCGCGTCGCGCAGCCAGTCGCCGGTCGCGTCGCTGTTGACGACCAGGGTCGGGGTGCGCAGGGTCGCCAGGCGGGCGGCGGGCACCTCGAAGTCGCCGAGGATGGTCGTGTCGTAGAGCAGGGTGTGGGCGTTGGCCTCGTTCGTGGCCCACAGGGGTGCCTTGCGCCAGTCGGCGACGGTCTCGGCGCTCAGGCCCAGCAGTTCGCGCAGCCAGTACTCCGCGGTCTCCCCGCGCCGGTCCTGGGCGAGCAGCGTCTTGAGGGTGTCCATGCAGTCGGCGGGCGGCTTGGGGTGGGGGGCGATGCGGAAGTACGGCTCGTGCAGGGCGAGTTTGGTGATCGGCACGCCGGCCAGGGCCGCTTCGAGGGCGAGGTTCGCGCCGGTGGAGCCGGCGAAGACGACCGCCTGTCCGCCCGCGTCCTCGATGACGGCGGCGAGGTCCTCGATCTCGCGCTCGACGGCGTACTGCGGGGCGTCGCCGCTCTGCCCCCGGCCCCGGCGGTCGTAGACGTGGACGGTGCAGTGCGGCGCCAGTTCCGGGACCAGGGCGTCGAAGATGGTGTGGTCGCGGAACGCGCCGTTCATCAGCACGATCGGCGGGCCGTCGCCGGTGCTGCGACAGGCGATCGTTGTGCCGTCCTGGGAAACGACCTTCCGCATGCCACCACTCTCCTCAGGTCCACGGGGTGTGTTGTGCGCAGCGGTAATGTCCAGCGCTCCGGTCGATGGCGGGTGGAGGATGAATCGCGCGCGGGCACCGCCCCGGACGCCGCACCGGGGGCCCAAGTCGCCCTGAAATCAAGCGGGTTGCCAGACGATTCCGGATCCACTCCCGCTCGACCGGGACTATCGGCACCCCTTCAAAACTGATGCGACACCGTATCCACGAAGGAGCAGGTCGTATGGCGGACAACGGAATGGCTCGGTCGGGCACGGCTCCGCATGTCGTCGTCGTCGGGGGCGGCGTAGCCGGGCTGGCGGCGGCGTTCTTCCTGCGCGAGGAGCCGGTGCGGGTGACCGTCCTGGAGGGCGCCGAGCGGCTGGGCGGTCAGCTGGCCGTCTCGGAGCTGGCGGGCGTCGTCATCGACGAGGGCGCGGAGTCGACGTACGCCCGGCGTCCCAAGACCGCCCGGCTGCTGACGGCCGCGGGCCTGCAGGAGCGGGTCGTGGCGGCGGGCACCAAGTCGATGGCGGTGTGGAGCGGGGGGCAGCTGCGGCCGCCGCTGGAGCGTCAGTTCATGGGCGTGCCCTGCGACATGGACGAGCTCGCCAAGTCCGGCATCCTCTCCGAGCAGGGCGTGGCCCGGGCCCGCGAGGACCTGACGCTGCCGCAGGTGGGGCGGGAGGGCGACCGGTCGGTGGCGGACGTCGTCGGCGGGCGTCTGGGCCGCGAGGTCGTGGACCGGCTGGTGGACCCCTTCTTGTCGGATGCCTACTTCGGCCGCGCCGACGAGCTGTCCTTCGAGGCCACCCTCACCCCGCTGGTCACCGCCGCCCGGCGGCGCGCCTCGCTGGCCGAGGCCGCGGGCGCGCTGCTGCCGGCGCCGCTGCCGCCGGGACAGCAGCCCACCACCGGCATCTCCACGCTGGCCGGCGGGCTGGGCTCGCTGCCGCAGGTCCTGGCGGACGGCCTGCTCGCCGCCGCGCCGGACGCGGCGGTGCGCACCGGGGCGCGGGTGCGCGGCCTCGAACGCCGCGCGCACGGCTGGCGGGTGAGCGTGCACGGCGCCGCCGGGCCCGAGCACCTGGACGCGGACGCCGTCATCGTCGCCGTGCCCGCGGCGCAGGCGGGCCCGCTGCTCGCCGGGCTTCCCGGGACCGGCCCGGCCGCCGCGGCGCTCGCCGAGATCCCGCACGCCGGCTCCGTCATCGTCACGCTCGCCTTCCCCCGCAGGGCACTTGATGCGGTACGCGCCCTGGGGCACAGCGGCTACCGGGTGCCGGCCGTGGACGGGCGGGCGATGAAGGTCGTCACGTTCTCCACCATGAAGTGGCCGCACCTGGCCGGCGAGGTGGACATCGTGCGCTGCCAGGGCGGCGGCAGCGGCGACGAGGACCTGCTGCGCCGCGAGGACGCCGACCTCGTCGCGCTCGCCGCCGCCGAACTCGCCGAGGTCACCGGGGTGCGCGGTGCGCCGCTGGCCTCCCGGGTCAGCCGGTGGGAGCGGGCGGTGCCGCAGTACACGGTGGGGCACCTGGACCGGGTGGCGCGCGTCCGGGCCGCGATCGCCGACCGGCCCGGCCTCGCGGTGTGCGGCGCCGCCTACGACGGGGTGGGGGTGGGCCAGTGCGTGGCCAGCGCGCTCAAGGCCGCCGAGGAAGTGCTCGGCGGGCTGCGCGCGGACACCTCGGCCGGTCCCGCATGACGGGCCAGGACGTCCACGACGACCAGGGAAGGGAGCCCGGCATGGCCAAGGACACCGTGAGCGCCGTCGACTTCTGGTTCGACCCGCAGTGCCCGTGGGCGTGGATCGCCTCGCGATGGATCACCGAGGTGCAGCAGCTGCGGCCGATCGGTGTGCGCTGGCACGTGATGAGCCTGGCCGTCCTGAACGAGGGACGCGATGTGCCGCACAAGTACCGGGTGGGGCTGGGCTTCGGGCCGGTGCGGGTGTGCGTCGCCGCCGAGCAGAAGTACGGCCCCGAGGTGCTGGGCCGCCTCTACACCGAGCTGGGCGTGCGCTACCACCACGAGAAGGCGCCCAAGGACCGGGCCACCCTGGAGGCGGCGCTCACCGCGGCCGGCCTGGACCCGGGCCTGGCCGCGGCGATGGACTCCACCGAGTACGACACGGCGCTGCGCGCCTCGCACCACGCCGGCATGGACCAGGTCGGCTACGACGTGGGCACCCCGGTGATCGCCGTGGACGGCAACGCGTTCTTCGGGCCGGTGGTCACCCCGGTGCCGCGCGGCGAGGCCGCGGCCCGGCTGTGGGACGGGGTGCTGCTGGTCACCTCGACGGACGGGTTCTTCGAGCTCAAGCGCACCCGGGACCGCAAGCCGGACTTCACCTGAGGCCGCCCCGCCCCATTGCGTTGCGTTGCGCCACACGGATGGCGCCGATCCTCACCCCCCAAGGCCCCGCCCCGGTCAGGATGTGTGGCAGCACGGTCACTCACACCGACAGGAGCAGATGATGAAGTTCCGAACCTACGTCGAGCCTCCCGAGCCCATGCGGGGCCTGGAAGTTCCTCCGGAGGTCGTGGAGAAGCTCGACGGAGGCAAGCGGCCGGCCGTGACCATCACCGTCAACGGGCACTCCTGGAACAGCCGGCTGGCCATCATGCGCGGCCGCCACCTGATCGGCTTCAGCAAGGCCAACCGGGAGGCCGCCGGGGTGGAGACCGGCGAGGAGGTCGAGGTCGAACTCGCCCTGGACACCGAGCCCCGCGTCCTGGTCGAGCCGGAGGACTTCGTCGCGGCACTGGACGCCGACCCGATCGCCCGCAAGGTGTACGACCGGTTGTCACCGAGCCGCAAGCGGGCACACGTGCACGCCATCGAGAGCGCGAAGAAGCCCGAGACGCGCGCGCGCCGCATCGAAAAGGCCGTGTCGACGCTGCGCGACGAGGCGTTCACGTAGCCCCGCGAGGCAGCACGCCGCGGCGGCCGGCCCGGGGGCCGGTCGGGGCGGGCCGGCCGTGGCGAGCCGACCGTGACGGCCCGTGGTGACGGGCCGGTCCTGGCGGGCCGTTGGGTGAGCCGACCGTGACGGGCCGTTGTGGCGGGCCTGCTGCGGGGAGCCTGTCGTAAGGGGCCGGTCGTGGCGGGTCAGTGTGAGGCCAGGGTGGTGACCCGGACGTCGCGGCGGACGGGGCGCGGGGGGCCGTGTCGGGGGGCTGTCGGTGGGGGTCGGTGGGGTGTCGGTCGTCTGTCGACGGGCGGGCGGACATTGGGGTGGCCGGGCCCGGCCGTCCCAGGCGGCGGCCGTGCGCACCCGCGCGTCCCCGGCCCACGGCAACGGCGTCCCGCCAGGTTCTGGCCGGGGCGGCCGCCCGTGCTCCACGCTCGGAAGGAAGCCACCATGACCACGGACATCACGATCATCGGCGCCGGACTCGGCGGGCTGACCCTGGCCCGGGTCCTGCACGTCCACGGCATACCCGCCACCGTCTACGAGGCCGAGTCCTCCCCCGCCGCCCGCGCGCAGGGCGGACTGCTCGACATCCACGACTACAACGGCCAGCTCGCCCTGGAGGCGGCCGGTCTGATGGAGGAGTTCGGCGGTCTCGTCCTGGAGGGCCGCCAGGCGCTGCGGATCCTCGAACCCCAGGGGCGCGTCCTGCTGGACCAGCCCGACGACGGCACGGGCGGCCGCCCCGAGGTGCAGCGCGGCGAGCTGCGGCAACTGCTGCTCGACTCGCTGCCGGCCGGCACCGTGCGCTGGGGGCACAAGGTCAGCGGCGTGCGGGCGCTGGGCGGGGGCCGGCACGAGGTGGCCTTCGCCGACGGTGCCACGATCCTGGTCACCGGGCTGCTGGTGGGCGCGGACGGCGCGTGGTCACGCGTGCGGCCGCTGGTCACCGGGGCCACTCCCGCGTACGCCGGCAAAGCGGTGGTGGAGACCTACCTGTTCGACAGCGACCGCCGCCACCCGGCCACCGCCGAGGCGGTCGGCGGCGGGATGATGATCGCGCCCGCGCCGGACCGGGAGATCGTCGCCCACCGGGAGCGGGCCGGCACCCTGCACGCCTATGTGGGGATCAACGGGCCCATGGAGTGGTTCACCGCGATCGACTTCGGTGACGCGCGGGCGGCCGCGGCGCGGATCGCCGGGGAGTTCGAGGGCTGGGCGCCGGAGATCACCGCGCTGATCACCCGGAGCGACACGCCGCCGGTCCTGCGCCTGCTGCACTCGCTGCCCCGGGGCCAGCGGTGGGAGCGGGTGCCCGGGGTGACCCTGCTCGGCGACGCCGCCCACCTCACGCCGCCCAACGGCGAGGGCGCCAACCTCGCCATGCTCGACGGGGCCGACCTGGGCCGGGCCCTTGCCGCGCACCCCGGCGACCTCGAAGCCGCCCTGGCCGTCTACGAGCAGGCCATGTTCCCGCGCAGCGCCGAGGCCGCCCTGTTCGCGGGAGAGGAGATGCACGAGGGCGCGGGTCCGGAGGAGGGGTCCGGTGAGCACGACCTGTTCGCTCTGATCTCCGCGCTCACCCGGCCCGAGCCGTCCTCCTCCTGAAGCTCCTGGGGCTCCTGGGGGTTCTAGGGCTTCTGCGGCTTCTAGGGCTTCTGGGGTTTCTGAGACCGCCGGGCACAGGAACGCGACCGGGCCCCACCCGAGGTGAGGCCTCGGGGCGGGGCGGGGGGTCCGCGTCGGCAGAGCACTTGCGCAGGGCACTACTTGGGGTCGCGGTTGAACTGGGCGGTGGACCAGGCGTAGCCCAGCGCGGTCAGGGCCAGGCACCAGCCCAGCGCGAGCCAGCCGTTGTTGCCGATCCCGGTGCCCAGGAGCAGGCCGCGCAGGGTCTCGATGGCGGGCGTGAAGGGCTGGTACTCGGCGATCGGCTGGAACCAGCCGGGCATCGAGTGGAGCGGGACGAAGGCGCTGGAGATGAGCGGCAGCAGGATCAGCGGCATGGCGTTGTTGCCGGCCGCCTCGGCGTTGGGGCTGCCCAGGCCCATGCCGACCGCGATCCAGGTGAAGGCCAGCGCGACCAGGGCGAGCAGGCCGAACGCGGCGAGCCATTCCAGGACGGTGGCGTCGGTGGAGCGAAAACCCATCGCCACGCCGACGGCGCCGACCAGGACGAGGCTGATGAGGATCTGCAGGACGCTGCCGACGACGTGGCCGAAGAGGATGGAGCCGCGGTGGATGGCCATGGTGCGGAAGCGGGCGATGATGCCCTCGTTCATGTCGGTGGAGATGGACACGGCGGTGCCGATGGCGGTGGAGCCGATGGTCATCAGCAGGATGCCGGGCACGAGGTAGGCGATGTAGGCGGAGCGGCCGGCGCCGGCGCTCATGGTGTCGCCGAAGATGTAGACGAACAGCAGCAACAGCATGACCGGGGTCATCAGCAGGTTGAGGGTGAGCGAGGGGTAGCGGCGGGCGTGCAGGAGGTTGCGGCGCAGCATCGTGGAGGAGTCGCGCACGGCGAGGGAGAGGGTGCTCATCGGACGGTCTCCTTGGAGGGGGCGGGCCGGTCGGAGGGGGCGGTGGCGCGGGCGGTGAGGGCGAAGAAGACGTCGTCCAGGTCGGGGGTGTGCACGGTCAGTTCGTCGGCCTCGATGCCGGCCAGGTCCAGGCGGTCCAGGAGGGCGCGCAGGTCGCGCTGGCTGCCGTCGCTGGGGAGTTGGAGGGTGAGGGCCTCCTGGTCGCAGGCGGCCCGGGGCAGGGATGCGGCGGCGGCGCGGTGGGCGGCGGGGTCGGTGAAGCGCAGGCGTACGTGCCCGCCGGGGACGAGCCGTTTCAGTTCCTGGGCGGTGCCCTCGGCGGCGATCTTCCCGTCGTGGAGGACGGCGATGCGGTCGGCGAGTTCGTCGGCCTCTTCCAGGTACTGGGTGGTGAGGAAGACGCTCACCCCGCCGGTGACCAGTTCGCGGATGATGCCCCACATGGTGTGGCGGGAGCGGGGGTCCAGGCCGGTGGTGGGTTCGTCCAGGAAGATGACGCGGGGGCTGCCGACCAGGGTCATGGCGATGTCCAGGCGGCGCTTCATGCCGCCGGAGTAGGTGGCGGCGGGTTTCTTCGCGGCCGCCACGAGGTCGAAGCGTTCCAGGATTTCGGCGGCCACCCGGCGTCCCTCGCGCTTGGGCAGGTGGTGCAGGTCCGCCATGAGGAGCATGTTCTCCTCGCCGGTGATCAGGCCGTCGACGGCGGAGAACTGGCCGGTGACGCCGATCTTCGCGCGGGCGGCCTGGGCTTGGCGGGCGAGGTCGTGGCCGGCGACGTGCAGGTCGCCGGCGTCGGCGCGGACGAGGGTGGAGAGGATCTTCACGGCGGTGGTCTTGCCGGCGCCGTTGGGTCCCAGCAGGGAGAAGACCGTGCCTTCGGGGACGCTCAGGTCGATGCCGTCCAGGACGGTCTTGTCGCCGTAGGACTTGCGCAGCCCGTGTGCCGCGATGGCCAAGCCGGTCATGGGGTGAGCTCCTTGTGTGAGGGGGCCGCGGGGGGAGGCCGGGGGTCTCGGGGGTCGGGGGTCAGAGGCTGCGGGCGGTGATGTCGCCCTGGGCGACGGTGGCCTTGATGGTCAGGGCGGGCGCGCCGGTGTGGTGCAGGGCGTTGTCGATCCGGCCGTAGGCGGTGCCGGCGTCCAGGGTGGCGCTGACTCCGCGGGCGGCGGTGACGGTGATGTCGCCCTGCTCGGTGCTCAGGGCGAGCGCGCCGCGCACGGCCTCGGCGATGTGCACGGTGCCGCGCAGGGTGCGGATCTCGCCGTCGCCGGTCAGGCGGCCGACCCAGATGTCCGCGTCGAGGCCGGTCAGGCGGGCGCTGGTGGCCTCGTCGAGCTTGACCGAGCCGTGGCCGCCGTCGAAGGCGACCTCGCCCAGGCGTCCCACGCCGCGGAACTCGGCGGCGGAGGCGGTGGCCCGTACCGCGGAGCCCGCGGGCAGCTGGACGGTGACCTCGACGGCGCCGGTGCTGCCCAGGAGGCGGTTGGCGGCCTCGGGGGCCTGGATGCGCAGGACGCCGTCGGCGTAGGCGACTTCGGTCTGCTCGGCGGCCTTGACGTCGCGGCCGCGGGCGGGGTCGGCGGGGCGGACCTCGACGGTGGTGTCGGCGCGGTCGGCGGCGATGAACTGGATGCGCCCGGCGGGGATGTCCAGGACGGTGCGGACGGCGGCGGGGGTGTCGAACTTCTGCATCGTGGGCTCCTTGATCCGGTGTCGCGTGCCCTTGCGGCCCGCGTTTTCCGATGACAGAAACGCTACGTTGCATTCACAGATCTGACAACAAACTTGTTGCGTTGCAACCTCATAATCGCAGGTAGATATGGGGAAGTTGAAGCAATGAGCTCACGCTTAACGCAACAACTCCCCTCATGTTGCGTTGCAATGGATTGGGCGTGAACGCTATAGTCGGCGGCGTCCACCCCCACCGCCGCGGGCCCGCACCGGCCCCGGCCACGGCCGCGAAGGAGATGCCCGATGCCGGGAGGCAGGCTCACCCAGCAGGAACGCCGGCAGATCGCCCTGGGTCTCGCCGACAACCTCGCCTACGCCGAGATCGCCCGGCGCCTGGAGCGGCCGACCTCGACGGTCACCCGCGAGGTGACGCGCAACGGCGGCCCGGCCGGCTACCGCGCCGACGCCGCCCACCGCGCCACCGAGCACCGCGCCCACCGCCGCAAGCAGAGCGCGCCGCGCAACGGCGGCACTCCCCCGCAGCCGCACGGGCGCGACGCGGGCGAAGTGCGCGCGTACGAGGAGGTGTTCACCACCGTCATGATCGCCTCGGGCATGCCCACGATGATGGCCCGGGTGGTGGCCGCCCTCGTCCTCACCGACTCCGGCAGCCTCACCGCGGCCGAGCTCGTCCAGCACCTCCAGGTCAGCCCGGCCGCCGTCTCCAAGGCGATCGCCTTCCTGGAGAGCCAGGGCTTCGTGCGCCGGGAGCGCGCCGAGGGCCGCCGCGAGCGCTACGTCGTCGACGACGACGTCTACTACCAGTCCATGATGGCCACCGCCCGCGCCACCGCCCAGGTCGTGGCCACCGCCCGCCAGGGCGTCCCCGTGCTGCGCCCCGGCACCCCCGCCGCCACCCGCCTGGAGAACATCGCCCGCTTCCTAGACTTCGTCTCCGAGAGCACCGCCCGCGCCGCCGAACAGGCCCGCGACATCCTCCACGCCAAGCCCTCCCCCGACGCCGGGGCCGCGCCGCCGCCCGCCCGGAAATGACACCCGGCCGCGCATGAGGGCCGGCCGCGGGGGGCACACGGCGCATCACGTACGACAAACCCGGCAAAAACCGTCTGTAAGGGAGGCCTTTGATGCTGCTGATGGCCCGTCCGGTCCTGAAGAACCTGCTCGAGCAGTACGAGACGCTGAGCGCCCGGCACGCCGCACACGGCTCCGGGGAGAGCCTGCGGCGCCTGGAGGACGTCTCCTACACCCTGTGCGTGTCCACCGGCACCCGCGACATCGACGCGGCCCTGGCCGCCGCCCGCCACCGGCTCGCCGCCACCGACCCCGGACACCACGCACGCCACGCCCGCGCCAAGCACGCCCAGGCGCTGGCGAGCTGAGCCGGCGGGCGCCCGCCGCGGAGCCGGACCGGCGGGCGCGCACGGATTGGGGCCGCACCGCGCCGGCGCCGTGCGGTGCGCCCGGCCCACCCGGCCCTGCTCGCGGTATGCGCGGCGCGCTCCCGCGCCGCGCACGTCGTAGCGTTGCCGTCATGTGCTGGAGCGCCACGGCCGATCTCGCGGCGGGAACGGGCATCACGGCGGTGGGCGTCGTCTCGGTGAGCCTGGCCGCCCGCCGCCCCCGCGACCTGCCGCTGGCCGCGCTGCCGCTGCTGCTGGGCGCCCACCAGATCGTCGAGGCCGCGGTCTGGCGCAACGGCGGCGGCACCGGGCCCGCCACTGTGGCCTGGGCCGTCATCGCACTGCCGCTGCTGGCCCTGTGGGTGCCGGCGGCCGTCCTGTGCGCGGCGCCCCCCGCCGCCCGGCGCCGCCTGCTGGTCCCGCTGGCCGCGGGGGCGGCGACGGCCGCGGTCCTCGCGTACACGCTGGCGACGCGCCCGGTCGGTGCCGAGATCCGCGGGCACACCGTCGGCTACTCCCTGGGGCTGCCGCAGACCGGGCTGTTGGTGGCCGGCTACCTGCTGGCCACCGTCGGCTCCCTGCTCCTGTCCGGCGATCGGGGTCTTGTCCTGTTCGGGGTGCTGGTCGCCGCGGGCGCGGCGGTGTGCTTCGTGCTGTGGCGCCAGGAGTACGTCTCCACCTGGTGCGCGTTCGCCGCGGTGTGTTCGCTGCTGCTGGCCCGGTGGGCCGCCCGGCGCCGCCCGGCCCGCCCCGCCCCCGCCGCCGCCTGAGAGCCCGTCAGCCCCGGGTGCGGTGCGCCCGGGGCTGGTCCGTTGGGAGCACGGGCCCGGGCCGTGCGCGTGGCGGCCGGCCGTGCGGACGGCGGCCCTTCTTACGATGCGCGCCATGGACACCCTGATCTTCGCCGGGCTGCTCGCCGCCCTGGCCGCCCTGTACCGGGAGCGTTCCCCCGCGGTGGTGCTCGGGGTGTGGTGGGTGGTCCTGGCCGCCACGGCGGTGCTGCTCGCGCACCACATCACCAGCGGCCTCTCGCTCGGGCTGAGCTACTGATGGCCACCGTGCACCCGGCGCGGCCGGCCCGCCGGGGCGGCGCGGCCCGGCTGGGGCAGGCGCAGTTCTGGTTCGCGTGTCTGTTCGCGGCCGGCTGGACGGGCGTGGTCTGCGGCGGCCTGGCCGTGCAGTTCGGCTCCTGGGACTACCCCTGCCCGCTGTGCATGGTGCAGCGGATGTTCATGCTGCTGGCCGCCCTGGGCGCACTGCACATCGTGCGCGCGGGCATGCGCGGGACCGTCGAGGCCCGCGACTACATGACGGGCTGGGGCCTTGCCCTGGTGGCCTGCATGGCCGGCGGGTTCACGTCCTGGCGGCAGACGATGCTGCACATCATGCCGGGCGACGCGGGCTACGGCGCCCCGGTGCTGGGCCTGCACCTGTATGTGTGGGCGTGGATCCTGTTCATGGCGGCGGTGGCGGCCATCGGCATCCTGCTGGCCTTCGCGCCCTGGACGGCCGCGGCGGACCTGCCGGCGCCGGTGTGCCGGCGCGCGGGACAGCTGGTGTTCGCCTTCGTGGCGCTGGTGACGGCGGTGAACCTGGTCGCGGTGTTCCTGCTGGAGGGCTTCCACTGGTTCCTGCCCGACGACCCCGACCGCTACCGCTTCTTCTACGATCTCAACATCCTGAAGAAGTAGCCCCCCCGGCCGGGCCGCCCTGCCCGAAAGGACGAGGCACACCCGCCGTACCCGCCGCGCGCGCCGTACAGCTCTGTCAGGCGCGGCAGCGCAGCATCTCCAGCGGCGGGTTGGCGTGGAAGTCCGCCCAGTGGTCCGCGCCGAACGCGCGCAGGCCGGCCGGCGACACCGTCAGCGCCACCCAGGTCACCTCGCTGAACCCGGCCGCGTGCAGGCACTTCTCGTACACCTCACGGCGGGGACGGTTGGCGACGAAGGAGACCGGCGCATCCAGCAGCGCCGTGATGCGCACCTGCGGGCCGGTCTCGGCCTGCCCGCCGGTCAGTTCGCTGCGAAAGCCGTACTTGTCCGGGGCCGGGCCCTCGAAGTCGAAGTCGGGCGACTGGTTGAGCACGAACAGCTCGCCGCCGGGGCGCAGGTTCGCGTGTGCGACGCGGCACATCCGCTCCGTGGTGGCGATGTCCGGCGCGTAGCTGAGCAGCTGCACGGCGAGGGCGAGGTCGAAGGGCTGCTCCAGGGGCGCCAGTTCGGCCACGTCGCCGACCCGGTAGCGCACCCCCAGCGGCCGGCGGTGCTCCAACTCCTGCGCCACGGCGGCCATCTGTGCGGAGACGTCGATGCCGAGCACGTCCGCGGCGCCGCGCCGGCGCAGCTCACGGCTGTAGAAGCCGGTGCCGCAGGCCAGGTCGAGGACCGTCTTGCCGTGCACGTCGCCGACCATCGCCAGGAAGCTGGGCACCGCCGCGTACTGCTCCAGGGGCAGGGCCTTGAACCCCTCGTATGCCTCACCGATCTCGTCGTACTGCTGCCGTGCGTCGCTCATCGTGGTGTGCTCCCCGCGTCTGGGCCTGCCCGTGCTCCGTCGGCCGGCAGTCTCTACGGGCGCCGGGCGGCATCCGTACTGGCAGAAGCCACGAAGATCGGGGCCGGGCCCCGGTCTCCCCTACAGCCGGCCGCCCGGGGCCGGGCTGTCACCCGGCGCCCGACTCCGGGCGGCCATGACACCGTCGGCCGGGCGGGGGTACGGTCGCCGGAGCGGGTGAGGAGCGGGGCGTGCCGGGAGGAACCGGGCAGGCCGGGACCGGCAGCGCGGGTCCGCCGCTCCTCGACTCGATCGGCGAGAGGGCCGGAGCAGGTGCGGCCACGAGAGGGCCGGAGCAGGTGCGGCCAAGGGAGAGAGTTTGACCAGCATTCCGACCGCGTCCCCCTCACCGGAGGACCGGCCGTCCCTGGCCGGGCAGGGCTCCTCGCCCGAGCGGCTCCCCGCGGACCGGCAGCAGCCCGAGCGGCTTCCCGCGCTCCCGCGCCAGCAGGAGTCCGAGCGGCTTGCCGCGCTCCGGCAGGAGACGGAGCAGCTGCGCGCCACCGCCGGGCGGCTGCGCGAGCAGGTGGCCGAGCTGGAGGTGCGGGCGCGGGCGCGGCCCCGGATCGCACTGGCCGAGGGCATCCTGGTCGAGCGCTACCGGCTGGCCCACGCCCAGGAGGCGTTCCTGCTGCTGCGCCAGGCCTCCCAGCACGCCAACATCAAGCTGCACCAGCTGGCCTCCGCGGTGGTGCGCACCCCCGGCCCCGCGCCGGGCGCCGAGCGGTGGCTGCCCGAGCGGACCCGGCACGCCGCCCTGCCCAGCCTGGACGCGCTGGCGGCCGGCACGCTGGACGCGCGCAACCAGGGCGAGGTGCTCGGCGCCGCGCTGCAGCGCGTGCTGAGCGTCACCGGCACGGACATGGGCAACGTGCAGCTGCTCGAGGACGACGTGCTGCGCATGGCCAAGCACGCGGGCCTGCCCCGGCACTTCACCGACCACTTCGCGTTCGTCGACGGGCACACCTCCTGCTCCCGGGCCGCCGAGGCCAGCAGCCAGGTCACCGTCAAGGAGGTGGCCTCCTCGGCCGGGTTCGGCGACGAGGACCGCCGGGTGATCCTCACCTCCGGCAGCCGCGCCTGCCACAGCATCCCGCTCGTCGACGAACGCCGGACCGTGCACGGCGTGATCTCCTCCCACCACGCCCGGCCCCTGATCGGTTTCACCCAGGCCCAGCTGCAGGAGCTGCACGCCACCGGCCGCACCATGGGCGAGTGGATCAGGTGGCACCAGGAGACCGTGCTCCTGGACGCGCTGGAGGACCTGCACCAACTCGCCCTGGCCGGACCGGCCTAGGCCCTGGGGCGCGGGGCCCTGGCCGCTGGGCCCCGGCTGTTGCTAGGAGATGGGCGCGGCGGGCCGGGTGGCGTAGCGGCTCATGGTGGCCAGGGTGTCGGAGGGGGTCGGGGGCCGGCCGCCGGCGAGGGTGTCGCGCAGGTCGCGGAAGTACTGCACGTACAGGTCCGGGGTGAAGACGCTGAGCATGCGGGCCGGTTGGGCGCCGGGGTTGGCGAAGGTGTGGGGTGCCCCGGCCGGCACCATCACGAAGGTGCCGGGCCCGGCCTCGTGCTCCTGCGCTCCCACGGTGAAGCGCACCGTGCCGGCCAGGACGTAGAAACCCTCGTCGTGCCGGGCGTGGCGGTGCTGCGGGGGGCCGGGGGTGTGCGGGGCCAGGACGGACTCGGTCAGGCCCAGGCGGTGTTCGGTGTGGCTGCCGTCCTCCAGGACGCGCATGCGCGTGGTGCCCAGGGTGAGCGTCTCCCCCTCGCCGGGGCGGACCACCACCACGGCGGGCACGTCGTCGGCGCCGGCAGGGGCGGGGGTAGGGGCGGGCTGTGTCTCGTCGGTCATGACTCGATGGGACCGCGCGGGGGCGGCGGGCGTCCAAGACCTGTTCCGGGGGGCCGATACCGGATGGGTATCGTGGCGTGATGGAGCTGCGGACGTTGCGGTACTTCGTGGCGGTCGCCGAGGAACTCCACTTCGGCCGGGCGGCGGTGCGGCTGCACATCAGCCAGCCGCCGCTGAGCCGGGCGGTCAAACAGCTGGAGGCCGACGTCGGCGCGGTGCTGCTGGTCCGTTCGCCGGCCGGTGTCACGCTCACCGCGGCCGGCGCGGTGCTGCTGGAGGAGGCGCGCGCCCTGCTCGAGCGGGCCGCCCTGGCACGGGAGCGGGTGGCCGCCGCGGCCGGGCCCGGCGCCATCACCGTCGGGGTCCTGGGCGACGGCGGCGACGCGGGCCTGAGCCGGCTGGCCGCCGCCTTCCGCGACCGGCACCCGGGCGTGGAGGTACGCGTCCGGGAGGCCGATCTGAGCGACCCCACCTGCGGGCTGCACGCCGGCCGCGTCGATGTCGCGCTGACGCGCGGGCCCTTCCAGGAGACCGGCCTTTCGGTACGCACGCTGCGCACCGACCCCGTGGGAGTCCTGCTGCGCGCCGACGACCCGCTGGCCCGCAGCGTGCGCCTGCACCTGGCCGACCTCGCACCACGGCGCTGGTTCCGCTTCCCGCCGGGCACCGACCCGCTGTGGCAGTCCTACTGGAGCGGCGGGATGCCGCGCGAGGGGCCGGTGGTGCGGGCGGTCGTGGAGTGCCGACAGGCGGTGCTGTGGAACGGCACCATCGGCATGACCCTTTTGGACCACCCGCCCGCCCCCGGGCTGGCCGTGGTGCCCCTGCACGACATGCCTCCCAGCCCGCTGGTCGCCGCGTGGAGCGCGGGCAACACCGATGTGCTGGTCCGGTCCTTCGTACGGGCCGCGACCGACCTCCACCGGGAGCGCGGACGGCGGGCGCGGGGGGTGGTGGAGGCGCGGCACGGCGACGGGTAGCCGCACCCGCGGCCCGTCCACGCGGCCCGTCCGGGCGCCGGTCGCGCCAGGGGGACTTGGCGGGGACGCGCGGGCGGGGGTGGCGGGCAGCCGCGCGGACCGTCGTATCGCGATCGCCCGCGCGGGCTCGCTCTCCCACCCCCGACACCCCTCGCACCAAGCGGACTTGGCAAGGACACACCGCACGGCGGCAACCAACCGCGCGGACCGTTCTCACAGCCACCCGCGCCGGGCCACTCTCCGCCCCCCCGGCAACCGTCGCGCCAGGCGGACCTGACGAGGACGCACCGCACGACGGCAACCAGCCGCACGGACCGTCGTCGCGGTCACCCGCGCGGAGCCACCCTCCCGCCCCCCGGCACCCCCTCGCACCAGGCGGACCTGGCAAGGGCGCACCGGACGGCGGCGACCAGCCGCGCGAGGTCGTCCTTGCAGGCGCCCGCCCGGGGCCGTCCGCCCGGTCGCTCCCCGCACCCGTCGCGCCGGGCGGACTTGGGCGGGGAGGGGCCGTGTGGGGGTGGGTAAGCTCTGTGGTCATGGGGGCAAGCCGTCGTAGTCAGGCCGAGCGGGACGCGATGACCGTGGAGATCGGTTACGCGCTGCTCAGCGCGTGTTTCCTGGGTGCCGTCGTGTTCGGGGCGATCGCCGGTCCGGCCGCCGTCTGGCAGTTCCCCTCCGGCGCCGAAAGGCTGCTGGTGGTCGCGGGCGCCGTGGCCGGCACGGTGCTCGGGGTGCTGCGGGTGGTGCACGTGCTGTGGCGGTACGCCGGGACGCCCCGCCCCACCGACTGATCCCGCCACCCCCTCCGCTCCCGCCACTCCCCCAGCCCTGCCCGGGCCCCTCGCTCCGGGCGCCGCGGAGCCGTTCGGCATGCCGGAACGTGTGTCCTGTCCCAGGCTGGAGGGGCTGACACCGGCACAGACCGGCACGGATCCGCCTCCGGGACGAGGGAGCAGAGCGC
This sequence comes from Streptomyces venezuelae, assembly GCF_008642315.1. Lineage (NCBI taxonomy): Bacteria > Bacillati > Actinomycetota > Actinomycetes > Kitasatosporales > Streptomycetaceae > Streptomyces > Streptomyces venezuelae. The sequence goes on from NZ_CP029192.1 coordinate 91,512, forward strand.
CATGGGGACCGATGTGTTCCATTCGGAAGTACCCCTGCGGGTGAACGGCAGGCCGCACAGCCCTGTCGTGGATCACCGGGCGACGCTGCTGGACGTCCTGCGCGAGCAGCTGGACCTCACCGGCGCCAAGAAGGGCTGCGACCACGGCCAGTGCGGCGCCTGCACCGTCCTGGTGGACGGGCGCCGGGCCAACAGCTGTCTGCTGCTGGCGGTCGCCGTCGAGGGATGCGACATCACCACGGTCGAAGGGCTGCACGGGCACGCCGCCGACGGCGACCGCCCGCACCCCCTGCAACGGGCCTTCGTGGAGCGTGACGCCTTCCAGTGCGGGTACTGCACGCCGGGGCAGCTGTGTTCGGCCCTCGGCATGCTGGCCGAGGCCCGGGCGGGCCACGCCTCGCACGTGACGGACCCGGCGGTGGAGGGCGGTGAGCCGGTGCGGCTGAGCCGGCAGGAGATCCAGGAGCGGCTCAGCGGCAACCTGTGCCGGTGCGGCGCCTATCCGCGCATCGTCGAGGCCGTCCAGGACGCGGCAGCCGCCGACGACACGACGGACGGCTCGGGGGGTGGGGTGCGGTGAAGTCCTTCAGGTATGTGCGCGCCCACAGCGTGGACGAGGCCACCGCGGCGCACGCCGGCCGGGCCACCTCCCGCTACCTGGGCGGCGGAACCAACCTCGTCGACCTGATGAAGCTGGGCGTGGAGCGGCCCGAGACGCTGATCGACGTCAGCCGGCTGCCGCTGGACGGCGTGGCGGAACTGGCCGACGGATCCCTGCGCGTGGGGGCGACGGTGCGCAACAGCGACCTGGCCTCCCACCCCCTGGTCCGCGCCCGCCACCCTGTGCTGTCCCAGGCACTGCTGGCCGGCGCCTCGGGCCAGCTGCGCAACATGGCCACCACCGGCGGCAACCTGCTCCAGCGCACCCGCTGCCCCTACTTCCAGGACCCGGCCAAGCCGTGCAACAAGCGCGAGCCGGGCTCGGGCTGCGGGGCGCGCGAGGGCGTCCACCGCGACCACGCGGTGCTGGGGCACTCCGCGCAGTGCATCGCCACCCACCCCTCCGACATGGCCGTCGCGCTGGCCGCGCTGGACGCGCAGGTCGAACTGCAGGGGGTGCGCGGGACACGCACGGTGGCGGCCGCCGACTTCCACCGGCTGCCGGGCGACCGCCCGCAGACGGACACCGAGCTGGCCCACGGCGAACTCATCACCGCGGTGCTGCTGCCGCCGCCGGCGCCGGGCACCGTCTCGGCCTACCGCAAGGCACGCGACCGCGCCTCCTACGCCTTCGCGCTCGCCTCGGTGGCCGTGGTCCTGGCCGTGCGGGAGGAGACCGTGGCCGAGGTGCGCATCGCCTTCGGCGGGCTGGCCCACCGGCCCTGGCGGGCCCGGCGCGCCGAGGAGGCGCTGCAAGGGGCCGTGCCGGGCGACGAGGCGTTCGAACGGGCGCTGGACGCGGAGCTGGCCGCGGCCGAGCCGCTGCGCGACAACGCCTTCAAGGTGCCCCTGGCCCGCAACCTGGCCTGCGACGTCCTGCGCCGCCTGACCCGCCCGGACCACCCCGAGCACCCGGAGCACCCGGACCGGGCCACCGGTCCCTGACCCGGCCGGCAGCCCAGGCGCCCCTCCCCCGTTCCCCCGCCCCCCCCTTTTCGTACCTACGTATCCGCCTGCAGGGAGACACACCATGCCGCAGACCGCCGACGCGCTGGGGGCCGGCCTCGAGCGCCGGGAGGGCACCGACAAGGTGCTCGGCCGTGCCCGCTACGCCGCCGAGCACACCCCCAAGGGCTGCGCCTACGCGTGGCCGGTCCCGGCCACCGTGGCGCGCGGCGAGGTGCGGGCCGTCGACGATCAGGCGGCGCTGGCGCTGCCCGGCGTGGTGACGGTACTGCACCACGGCAACGCGCCGCGGCTGGCCGAGCCGGACGACGCCACCCTGGCCGTGCTGCAGGACGCCCGGGTGCCGCACCGCGGCTGGTACGTGGCGCTGGTGGTCGCCGACACCCTGGAGGCGGCCCGCGAGGGCGCCGCGGCCGTCCGCGTCACCTACGCCGAGGAGCCGCACGACGTCACCCTGCGCGCCGGGCACCCCGACGCGTACGTGCCCGAGGACTCCGACGGGACCTCGGGCGAGCACGTGCGCGGCGACGCGGAGGCGGCGTTCGCGGCCGCGCCGGTGCGGGTGGACACCGGCTACCGGGTGCCGCCGCTGCACAACCACCCCATGGAGCCGCACGCGGCCACCGCCCACTGGCAGGACGGGCACCTGAGCGTGTACGACTCCAGCCAGGGCGCCACCACCGTGCGCGAGGTGCTGGCCGGCCTGTTCGGGGTGCGCAAGGAGCAGGTGCGGGTCGTCTCCGAGCACGTGGGCGGCGGCTTCGGGTCCAAGGGCACGCCCCGCCCGCACGTGGTGCTGGCCGCCATGGCCGCCCGCGCCACCGGCCGCCCGGTCAAACTCGCCCTGCCCCGGCGGCAGTTGCCGGCCGTGGTGGGCCACCGGGCGCCGACCCTGCACCGGGTGCGGCTGGGCGCGGACACGGACGGCACGCTCACCTCGGTGATCCACGAGGTGACCGCGCACACCTCCCGCATCAAGGAGTTCATGGAGACCGGGGCGGCCGCCACCCGGATCATGTACGCCTCGCCGCACGGGCGCACCACGCACCGGGCGGTGCCGCTGGATGTGCCCAGCCCGTCCTGGATGCGGGCGCCGGGTGAGGCGCCGGGCATGTACGCGCTGGAGTCGGCGATGGACGAGCTCGCCCAGGCGCTGGGCGTCGACCCCGTGGAGCTGCGGCTGCGCAACGACACCGGGCACGAGCCGGACAGCGGCAAGCCCTTCAGCAGCCGGCATCTGGCGGAGTGCCTGACCGAGGGGGCGCGCCGGTTCGGCTGGGCCGGGCGCGATCCGCGGCCGCGCACCCGCCGGGAGGGGGCGTGGCTGGTGGGCAGCGGGGTGGCGGCGGCCACGTATCCGGTCGTGGTCGCGCCGTCCCGGGCGGGCGTGCGGGCCTGCCCGGACGGCACGTTCGTGGTGCGGATCAACGCCACCGACATCGGGACCGGCGCGCGGACCGTGCTCGCACAGGTCGCCGCGGACGCGCTGGGGGTGGCGGCGGAGCGGGTGCGTACCGAGATCGGCAGCAGTGACCTGCCCGCGGCGCCGCTGGCCGGCGGCTCCTCGGGCACCGCCTCGTGGGGGTGGGCGGTGCACGAGGCGTGCACGGCGCTGGCCGGGCGCCTGGCCGAGCAGCGGGGGCAGCAGCTGCCGCCGGAGGGGGTCAGTGCCACGGCCGACACGGCGGGGCAGGCCGACGCGGACAGCTCCTACGCCCGGCACGCGTTCGGCGCGCACTTCGCCGAGGCCGCGGTGGACACGGTCTCCGGTGAGGTACGGGTGCGCCGGCTGCTCGGCGTCTACGCCGCCGGACGCATCCTCAACTCCCGTACCGCCCGTTCGCAGTTCGTCGGGGCGATGACGATGGGGCTGGGGATGGCACTGATGGAGGGCAGCACGATGGATGCCGCCTTCGGGGACTTCACGGAGAGCGACCTGGCCTCGTATCACGTGCCGGCGCACGCCGATGTGCCCGACATCCAGGCGCACTGGATCGAGGAGGACGACCCGCATCTCAACCCGATGGGCAGCAAGGGCATCGGCGAGATCGGGATCGTGGGAACGGCCGCGGCGATCGGCAACGCGGTGCACCACGCGACGGGGGTGCGCCTGCGGGAACTGCCCCTCACCCCGGACCGGGTGCTGAACGCCGCCCGGTAGGCGCCCGAAGGTCAACCGGTAGGCGCCCGAAGGTCACACGGCGGCGCGGGCGCGGGATTCCCGGGTCCAGGACAGGACTTCGGGGGCTGTCCAGGTGGTCACCACGCGGTCGGCGGGGACCTTGCACTCCTCGGCCCGTGCGCAGCCGATGATCTGCCAGTCGAGCTGGCCGGGCGCGTGGGCGTCGGTGTCGACGGCGAACAGCGTGCCGGCCGCCACCGCCTGGCGCAGCAGGCGGCGGGGCGGGTCGAGACGTTCGGGGCGGCTGTTGATCTCCACGGCGGTGCGGGCGGCCGCGCAGGCGGCGAAGACCTCCGCCGCGTCGAACTGTGACTCGGGCCGGCCGCGGCCGGTGACCAGGCGGCCGGTGCAGTGGCCCAGCACGTCGGCGCGAGGGTTGCTCACCGCGGCGACCAGGCGGCGCGTCATCGCGGCGGCGTCCATGCGCAGTTTGGAGTGCACCGAGACGACCACGACGTCCAGGCGGTCCAGCAGGTCGGGTTCCTGGTCCAGGGAGCCGTCGTCGAGGATGTCGCACTCGATGCCGGTCAGCAGCCGGAAGGGCGCCCACTGCTCGTTGAGGGCGGCCACCGCCTCCAGCTGGTCGCGCAGCCGGTCGGGCGACAGGCCGCGGGCGATCGTCAGGCGCGGCGAGTGGTCGGTGAGCACGGCCCATTGGTGGCCGAGCTCCGCCGCGGCGCGGCCCATCGCCTCGATGGGGCTGCCGCCGTCGGACCAGTCGGAGTGCAGATGGCAGTCGCCGCGCAGCAGCGCCCGCAGCCCGCTGCCGGCGCCCTGGGCCAGCGGCGCGCGGGCCTCCTCCTCCAGGCGCTGCAGGTAGCCGGGCATGGTGCCGGCCAGCGCTTCGCGGATCACGGCGGCGGTCTTGGGCCCGATGCCCTTGAGGGACTCCAGGGAGCCGTCGCCGGCGCGGCGTTCCAGCTCCGGGCCCGGCAGGTTCCCGGCGACCTCGGCGGCGGTGCGGAAGGCGCGGACACGGTAGGTGGGGGCGCGGCCCCGCTCCAGGAGGAAGGCGATGCGCTCCAGGGCCTCCACGGGTTCCATGACACCTCCGGCCGGACGGTACGCAGCAAGGTGGGCGGGTGGGTTCCAGCCTCGCGCAGGTGGCGGGCGGCGGCACGGCGAGCGGGATGCCCCCCGGGGGGGGCGGGTCAGTGCGGGCGGTGGGCGGCGCGGCCGCCGGCGCCCAGCGGGCTGGCCTGGGCGCTGCCCGCGTTGGCGATGACGACGGAGGTCGGTCCCAGCCGCTCGCGCACGGTGCGAGCGGCGGCGTGCAGGGCGGCGGGGTCGGTGACGTCGACGGGCAGGGCCAGGGCGGGGGTGGGCAGGGTGGCCGCCAGCTGTTCCAGCGCGGCCCGTTCCAGGCCCAGCAGGGCGATGCGGGCGTGGCGTGCGGCCAGCTCGCGGGCGAGGGCGGCGCCCAGTCCGCGGGCGGCGCCGGTCACCACGACGGTGCGGCCGCTCAGAGGGCCGGGGCGGGTGCCGGGGCCCCTCATGGGCGGGGCGGGGTGCCGGTGCGGTCGCGGTGGGTGAGGTGGCGCTGGGTGCGGGTGAGCGGGAGCGGGAGGCGGCGGCGCAGGGCGGCGCGGGCGGCGTTGGCGCCGGGGGCGCCGTGCACGCCGCCGCCGGGGTGGGCGGCGGCCGAGGCCAGGTAGAGGCCGGGCAGGGGGGTTTCGGGGCGGCCGGTGCCCGGCACGGGGCGGAGGAACAGCTGCTGGTGCAGGGAGGTGGTGCCGCCGTTGAGGGCGCCGGCGTGCAGGTTGCGGTCCAGGGCCTGCAGGGTGGGCGGGGCCAGCACGCGGCGGGCCCGGATCAGGGTGCGGAAGCCGGGGGCGAAGCGTTCGACCTGCTGCTCGATGCGGTCGGCCATCCGTTCCTGCTCCGCGGCCCGCCAGGCGCCGGTGATGTCGTCCTCGTCGGCGTCGGCGCGGATCTCCTGGGGGACGTGGGTGTAGGCCCAGGCGGACTCGGTGCCGGCGGGTGAGCGGGTGGCGTCCGCGGTCGTCATCTGGCCGAAGAGGAGGAAGGGCCGGTCGGGGACCTGGTGCATGGCGAGCTGGGCGGCGAAGCGGGTGAGTTCGTCGACGCCGTCGGCCAGGTGGACGGTGCCCGCGCCGGCGGCCTCCTTGGCCTGCCAGGGCACCGGCCCCTCCAGCGCCCAGTCGACCTTGAAGGTGGCGAAGTCCCACTGGAAGCGGCGCAGGTCCGCCAGGAGCCGGTCGGGCAGGTGCTGGGGGGCGATGAGGTCGCCGTACAGGGCGGGCAGCGCCACGTCGGCCAGGACGGCGCGGGTGGCGGGCACCCGCTCGCCGTCGGCGGTGCGCACGGCGACGGCGCGGCCGCCTTCGACGAGGATCTGTGCGGCGCGGCGGCCGCAGTGCACTTGCACGCCGCGTGCCGCAAGGCGCCGGATCAGGGCCGCGGTGAGTTCGCCCGCGCCGCCCACCGGGACGGGAAAGCCGTAGCTCTGGCCGAGCATCGCCATCAGCCAGCCGAAGCCGCCGCTGCCGGCCGCCTCGGGGGCGAGGTCGGCGTGCAGGGCGTTGCCGGCCAGCAGGAGCCGGCCGCCCTCGCCGGTGAACTCCTCCTCGCCCAGGCGGCGCACCGGCAGCAGCAGGGTGCGGGCCATGCGCAGCGCGCCGGCGCTCTTGAGCCGGTAGGCCAGTTTGGCGGTGGCCTTCACCGGCGGGAAGGGGGTGAACAGGGCGTCGAGGAGGGCGGGGCGGATGTCGTCCCACAGCGCGTGCAGGCGCTGCCAGGCTGCGCCGTCGCCCGCGGCGAAGGCGTCCAGGGAGGCGGCGGTGGCCTGCGGGCTGCGGTCCAGGACGGCGCAGCGGCCGTCGCTCAAGGGGTGGGCCACCACGTGCGGGGCGTGGCTCCAGCGCAGTCCGTGCTCGTGCAGGCGCAGCCGGTCAAGGACGGGGGAGGCGGCCGCCAGCGGGTAGAAGGAGCTGCACAGGTCGTTGACGAAGTCGGGGTGCACGCCCCGGTCGTGGCGGACCGCGCCGCCCGGCTCGGCCTGTTCCTCCAGGACGGTGACGCTCCAGCCGGCGTCGGCCAGGAGGTTGGCGGCGACCAGGCCGTTGGGGCCGGCCCCGATGACCACGGCGTCAGGCATGGCCCGCTCCGCTGGTGGCGCGGCCCGCTTCGGCCTGGCAGACCCGGGCCAGGCGGGCCAGCATCGCGCGGTGGCGGACCTGGATGAGGCCTTCGACCAGGGTGTTGTGCAGGGTGCCGGCCGCGCCGCGCAGGGGGTGTTCGTCGACGGTGACCAGGCTGTGCTCGCCCCAGGGCCGTACCTCCAGGGCGATCCGGGCGGTGCCCAGGGGGCCGGCCTTGGCCTCCAGTTCCAGGACGGTGCCTTCCTCGCAGCGGCGTACGACGGTTTCGTTGGTGGCGTGCAGCGGGCCCAGCCGTATCTCGTACTGAAGGGCCGCGCCGACCTGCGGCCAGTGGCCGCGCACCGGCTTCGAGGAGGCGGTGCCCACCACCCATTGGGCGTAGCGGCTGCCGTCGGCCAGCACGCTCCACACCGTCGCCGGGCTCACCGTGATCAGTCGATGACGCCGTGCCATCCGTGCCTCCCTGACTCGCCGTCATCGCCGGGTGCCCCGATCCGCCGTCCTGAACATCGTGCGGGACATGCGTCGACTTCGCGCCTTGGGGCAGGCGGGGCATGCGGGGGCGGGGTGCGGCGTGTCGCGGCCCGGGCCGCGGCGGGTGAGACTTTGCGGGGCGGCCGGGTGCGGCCCCGGCCCTCAGACCCTTTTCCAGGAGGCGGCAGCGCACGTGAGCGACGGCAACGACTCCTCCCCCGGGCGGCTGGTCCTGGTGACCGGGGCGACCGGCTACATCGGGGGCCGGCTGGTGCCCGAACTGCTGGCGGCGGGCTACCGGGTGCGGTGCCTGGCCCGCACCCCGCAGAAGCTGCGCGATCATCCCTGGGCCGGCCGGGTGGAGGTGGTGCGCGGCGATGTGACCGACGCGTCGTCGCTGGCCGGCGCGTTCGAGGGGGTGGAGGTGGCCTACTACCTGGTGCACGCGCTGGGCACCGGGGCGGGGTTCGAGGACACCGACCGGCGTTCGGCCCGCGCCTTCGCCGAGCGGGCCGAGGCGGCCGGGGTGGGGCGCCTCGTGTATCTGGGCGGGCTCACCCCGGCCGGGGTGAGCGAGCGGGAGCTGTCGCCGCATCTGCGTTCGCGGGCCGAGGTGGGCCGCATCTTCCTGGACTGCCCGGTGCCCAGTGCGGTGCTGCGGGCGGCGGTCATCATCGGGTCGGGCTCGGCGTCCTTCGAGATGCTGCGCTATCTGACCGAACGCCTGCCGGTGATGGTCACCCCCAGCTGGGTGCGCACCCGCATCCAGCCCATCGCGGTCCGCGACGTGCTGCGCTATCTGGTGGCCTGCGCCGAGCTGCCCGCCGACGTCGACCGCGGCTTCGACATCGGCGGCCCGGACGTGATGACCTACCGCGACATGATGCGCGCCTACGCCCGGGTGGCCGGGCTGCGCCACCGGCTGATCGTGCCGGTGCCGCTGCTGACCCCGACGCTCTCCAGCCACTGGGTCGGCCTGATCACGCCGGTGCCGCGCGGCATCGCCCGGCCGCTGGCGGAGTCGCTGCGCCACGAGGTCGTCTGCCAGGAGCACGACATCGCCGCCCACGTTCCCGACGGTCCCGGCCGGCCGCTGCCCTTCACCCAGGCGCTGCGGCTGGCCCTGCGGCGCATCCAGGAGGCGCAGGTCAGCACCCGCTGGTCCTCGGCCGCGCTGCCCGGCGCGCCCAGCGACCCGCTGCCCACCGACCCCGACTGGGCCGGCGGCAGCCTCTACACCGACCACCGCACGCTGGTCGTGGACGCCTCGACGGCGGCTTTGTGGCGGGTCATCGAGGGCATCGGCGGCGACAACGGCTGGTACTCCTTCCCGCTGGCGTGGGCGGTGCGGGGCTGGCTGGACCGGCTGGTGGGCGGGGTGGGGCTGCGCCGGGGGCGGCGTGATGCGCACCGGCTGCGGGTGGGCGACTCGCTGGATTTCTGGCGGGTGGAGGAGATCGAGCCGGGCCGGCTGCTGCGGCTGCGCGCCGAAATGCGGCTGCCGGGCCTGGCCTGGCTGGAGATGCGGGTGGAGCACGACGGCTCGGGCCGCACCCGCTACAGCCAGCGCGCCCTGTTCCACCCGCGCGGTCTTGCCGGGCACGCCTACTGGTGGGCGGTGGCGCCCTTCCACGCGGTGGTCTTCGGCGGCATGGCCCGCAACATCACCAAGGCGGCGGGCAAGGAACCCGAACCGGGCTGAGGGCGGGCCGCCGGCCTGCTCAGCGGGCGGCGCAGGCCTCGGTCAGGGCCTGGTCCAGGATGTCCAGGCCCTGGGCGAGGTCGTCGCGGGTGGCGGTCAGCGGGGGCGCGATGCGCAGGACGCCGCCCATGCCCGGCAGCTGCACGATGTTCATGTGCAGGCCCAGTTCCAGGCAGCGCCGGGTGACCTGGGCGCCCAGCGTGTGCGAGGTCTGCTTGGTGGCGCGGTCCACGACGAGTTCGAGGCCGGCCAGCAGGCCGCGGCCGCGGATGTCGCCGACGACGGGGTGGCGGGCGGCCAGCTCCTCCAGGCCCGCGCGCAGGAACCGGCCCAGCTCGCGGGCGCGTGCCTCCAGGCGGTCCTCGGCGAGCACGTCCAGGACGGTGTTGCCGACCGCGGCCACCAGCGGGTCGGCGACGTGCGTGGTGAAGAACAAGAAGCCGCGCTCGTACGCCTCCTGCTCGATGTGCGCGCTGGTGACCACCGCCGCCAGCGGCAGGCCCGCGCCGAGCGTCTTGGACAGCGTGAGGATGTCGGGGACGACGCCCTCGCGTTCGAAGGCGTACCAGGTGCCGGTGCGGCACAGCCCGGTCTGCGCCTCGTCCAGGATCAGCAGCATGCCGCGCTCGCGGCACTTGGCGTGCAGCGCGGCGAGGTAGCCGGGCGGCGGCTCGATGATGCCGCCGGAGCTGAGGATCGGCTCGATGAGGCAGGCGGCCAGGCTGCCGGTGGACTGCGCGTCGATCAGGTCGAAGGCCAGATCCAGCTGGCGGCGCCAGTCCAGTGTGCCGTCCGCGGCGGTGATGTCGGGCCGGTAGGAGTTGGGCACCGGGATGGCGAAGTTGCCGGGCGCGGCGGGCCCGTACCCCTTGCGGCCCGCGCTGTAGGTGGCCGCGGAGGCGCCCTGGGTCATGCCGTGCCAGGAGCGGGCGAAGGAGACGATCTCGTGTTTGCCGGTGACGAGTTTGGCCATCCGCAGCGCGGCCTCGTTGGACTCGGCGCCGGTGGTCAGCAGCAGGGTCTTGGTCAGCGGGGCGGGCAGGGTGGCGGCCAGGCGGGTGGCCAGGTCCAGGACGGGGCGGCTGAGCATGCCGCTGTAGAGGTGGTCCAGGCGGGCGATCTGCTGCTGGACGGTGGTGACGATGCGCGGGTGGGAGTGGCCCAGGATGGCGCTCATCTGGCCGGAGGTGAAGTCGAGGATGGTGCGGCCGTCGGCGGTGAACAGGTGGCTCCCGGCGGCCCGGTCGATGATCTCGCGGGTGAACTCGCCGCCGTAGCGCACGAGATGCTCCTCGGCCCGGGTCCAGAAGGCGGTGGGGTCCAACGGCGCTTCGGGGGTCGTGGCTGCCATGGCGCCGACGGTAATGGGGCCCCGAGTGACGCGTCCATCGCACATTTGTGACTGTGCTGTTCGGCCGGTCCGCACAACACTGGGGGTGTGATGAATCCCTGGAGGCTGCGGCTGCTGTGCCGTCTGGAGGCGCTGGGCACGGTGCGGGCGGTGGCCCAGGCCGTCCACATGAGCCCGTCCAGCGTGTCCCAGCAACTGGCCGTGCTGGAGAGCGAGACGGGCACCCGGCTGCTCGAGCGCACCGGGCGGCGGGTGCGGCTGACCTCGGCGGGCCTGATCCTGGCGCGGCGCTCGCGGGCGCTGCTGGAGCAGATGGACGGCATCGAGGCGGAGTTGCGCGGTTTCGGTCAGGAGCCGGCCGGGCTGGTGCGCCTTGGCACCTTCCAGAGCGCGATCCACACGATGGCGGTGCCGGCGGTGCGCCGGCTGGCGCACGCGCATCCGCACCTGCGGGTGGAGGTGGTGCAGCTGGAGCCGCACGAGAGCCTGCCCGCGCTGCGCGGCGGGGACGTGGACCTGGCCATCACCACCACCGACTTCGGGGAGCTGGCGCTGGGCGAGGACCTGGATCTGGTGGCGCTGGCCCAGGACCCGGTGCTGCTGGTGCTGCCGCCCTGGCATCCGGCCGCCGGGCGCGGGCCGGTGGACCTGGCGGCCTGTGCGCAGGATCCGTGGACGCTGGACATGCCGCACACCTACATGGCCGGGCTGGCGCTGCGGCTGTGCCGGCAGGCCCGTTTCGAGCCGCGGGTGGTGGCCCGGTTCGGCAACTACCTGATGACGCTGCAGCACGTCGAGGCGGGCCTGTCGATCGCGCTGCTGCCCGGCCTGGCCGTCGACGCCCGCTACCGGGTGGCCACCCGCGAGCTGGCCGCGCCCCTGACCCGCACCATCACCGCGGCCACCCGCCGCGGCGCGCCGCCCGGGGCGGCGGTGCGCGCCGTGCTGGACGCGCTGCGCCGCGTCGCCGCCCCGGACGCCCCGGACGGCGAGGGCGGCGCGGGCGGCGGTGCGGGCTGAGTCAGCGGCGCTTGTGCGACTTGAAGTACCAGGCGGCGGCGACGGCGAGGACGAGGAGAACAAGCAGGATCTTCATGGTCCCCGGTTGTCCCCGATCGCGCGGGACATGCCTGCCGGTGATCGCCGGGGCCGGCCGGGGGCGCGTTTTGCCGGTCGGCGGCCAGGGCACCCGGTGGCCGCGGCCGCGCCGGATGCGGCCGGTGCGCCGGGCCGCGGCCGGCCCCCGGCGCTCCGGTGGTGGGGTGCTCGCGTTCTGCCGAAGGTGGAAGGGGCGCCCCTCGGGGCCCGGAGCGGTCCGCGCCCGGCCCGTACGCCCCCACAGAAAGGCGAGCACCATGACCGACACCCCCGGCCGGTCCGGCCCGCAGGACCCCACCGCCAAGGGGCCGCGCCCGAACTTCCCCCAGCAGGAGCAGGAGGTGCCGGGCTGGACCGGTCCGATGGACCCGCCGCCCGACCACGGGGAGGACTCCTACCGCGGCTCGGGGCTGCTGCGCGGCCGCATCGCGCTGATCACCGGGGGCGATTCGGGGATCGGGCGGGCGGTGGCCATCGCGATGGCCCGCGAGGAGGCCGACGTCGTCTTCACTCATCTGCCCTCCGAGGCCGGCGAGGCGCAGGAGACCGCCCGCTGGATCGAGGAGGCAGGGCGCCGGGCCGTCCCGGTGCCCTGCGACATCCGCGAGGAGGAACAGTGCCGGCGCCTGGTGGAGCGCGCGGTCACCGAGTTCGGGCGGATCGACGTACTGGTCAACAACGCCGCCTACCAGATGTCGCGGCCCAAGGGCATCACGGACATCCCCACCGAGCAGTTCGACCGGGTGCTGCGCACCAACCTGTACGGCATGTTCTGGCTGTGCAAGATGGCCGTGCCGCACATGCCGCGCGGCGCCTCGATCATCAACACCACCTCGGTGCAGGCCTACAAGCCCAGTGCGCACCTGCTGGACTACGCCATGACCAAGGGCGCCATCGTGACGTTCACCCAGGGGCTCGCGCAGATGCTGGTCGAGGACGGGATCCGCGTCAACGCGGTGGCGCCGGGGCCGGTGTGGACGCCGCTGATCCCCGCGACGCTGCCGGACACCACGGAGTTCGGCAAGCAGGCGCCGCTGGGCCGGCCCGCGCAGCCCGCGGAGATGGCGCCGGCCTACGTCTTCCTCGCCTCGGAGCACGCGAGTTTCATCACCGCCGAGATCATGAACGCCACCGGCGGCACCCCGCTGCCCTGACCCCGGGCACGCACTCTCGACCCTCTCGACCCTCTCGACGAAAGGACATCACCGTGCAGCACCGCCACGACCCCGCCCAGACCGCGGCCGAGGAAGTACTGGAGGAGGCCGAGGCCGCCGAGGAGCGGCCCGTGCCCGACGAGCGGCGCGAGCACGCCAAGGACGGCGAGGCCGGCGACACCCTCACGCCCAGCCCCACCGCCCAGCAGGACATCCACGAGGATGCGGACGGCCGGGACGGCAAGGGCGGCAAGGACGGTACGGGCGGGCGCTGAGCGTCTTGTTCAGCGGTACGCGGTGTGCGGCTCCCGGCCGGGCGGATGCCACTCGATCAGCAAGATGGTGGCGTCGTCGCGGAGCCGTTCGGTCTGCGCGTCCAGGACGGAGTGGATGAGCCGGCGCAGCGTCTCGGCGGCGACCTCGCCGCCGGTGGAGGCGCGGATGACGGAGTCGGCGAACCGCTCGAGGCCGAACTCGGTGCCGTCGGCCAGCCGTGCCTCGGTCATGCCGTCGGTGTAGAGCAGCACGCGGTCGCCGGGTTCCAGGGTGGTCTCGTGGACCTGGCGGTCGGTGCTGCGCAGGAAGGCGGAGAAGCCCATGGGCGGGTCGGCCTCGCGTTCCAGGGCGCCCTCCACCAGCCGGTTGTCGCGGATGAGCAGCGGCGGGGGGTGTCCGCAGTTGCTCCAGCGCAGCACGCCGCCGGCCAGGTCCAGGCGCATCAGGACGCCGGTGCAGAACTGGTCGGGCAGCCACAGGCCGATGGCCGCGTCGACGGCCTCCAGGAGTTCGGGCAGCTCCGCGCCGGTGCGCCGGCCGTTGCGGCAGGCGGCCAGGGCCACGGCGGTGGTCAGGCCGGAGAGCAGGTCGTGGCCCATCGCGTCGAGGATCGTGGCGTGCAGGGCCGTTGGGGTGAGGCAGTGGTCGAAGGCGTCGCCGCCGATCTCGTAGGCGGGCTCCAGCACGGCGGTGGAGACCACGTGGGTGTTGCCGATGGTGCGCGGCGGGAGGAAGGCGCGCAGCATCTCGGCGGGCAGCTGCATGGGCTCGGAGCGGGTGCGCTGGATGACGTTGTCCTTGTAGGCCCGCTTGGAGGTGATCATCATCGCGAGGAGGGCGGCCAGGGCCCGGCTGCGGCGCAGCAGCGCGGGGTCCAGGAAGGGAGTGTGGACGGCGACCACGCCCAGGCGCTCGGCGCCGTCCAGCAGGGGCAGCCAGGCGGTCATGCCGCCGGCCGGGGATTCCTCCACCCGCAGGGCCAGTGTGCGGTAGGCCCAGCCGGCCAGGGAGCCGTCCACGTCGGCGGCGGCCGCGTCGTCGTGGAGCGGGATCAGCCGGCGCTGCTGGAGGTCGGCGAGGTAGACCACGGCCTGGGGCACGCCCAGGGCGGTGGCGCACCGGGCGACGGCGGTGGCCAGGTCCAGTACGGCGTTGTCGGGGTCGGCGAGGAACTCCTCGAGTCCGCTGGGCGGCTCCGATGTCGGCACGTCCTCTCCCTTCGCCCCGGGGCTGCGCGGACTGGCTGGGTGACACGAGCAGTCTCACACCGCACCGGCGTGCCTGCCCGGCCGCCGTGTCGCCGATCGGCCGCGGGTGGTCCACGGTGATCAGTACGAGTTGTCCTGCCCTGCGCGGGTACCTGCACCCCAGCTCCGGAAGCGGGCCCACCCGGCCCGCGGCCCGGGGCCCGGCGAAGGAAGGGAGACACCGTGAGCGAGCAGATACCGCCCTCCCCCGGTGCGGACGGCAGTGCGCCCGTGCCCAGGGACCCGCCCGACCAGCAGGCCGACGGCGGCCAGGACCCCTGGGAGGCGGCGCAGGAGACGGCCGGGACCGACAGCAAGGACTCCGAAAGCGGCGAGGACGTGCCCGAGACCGACGAGGCCGGCACCGGCCGGCGCGGCAACGGCGGGGCGACCGGCGCCCAGAGCGAGGAGCCGGTGCCGCAGGAGCCCTCCGGGTGAGGGCCCGGTCCGGCCAGGTGAGCACAGCAAGGGAAAGGGATTGACGGTGAGCGGTGCGGGAGAAGAGCCGGCGCAGGTCACGGTGGAACTGAGCGGGACGGCCGAGGACGCCGGGAGCGTCTTCGACGTCCTGAAGGCGGTCTACGCCTCGGACCGCGACGGCGGGCCCACGGCCTCGGACGCGAGCGGGCCGACGGTGTGGAGCGGTGTTTTCGACACCGCCCGGCCGGCGGGCGGCGGGCCCGGCGGCGCGCCGTCGCTGCGCGGCGCGGTGACCGCCGGTGTGCAGGGCGGCTATGTGGCCGTCGACCAGCTCGTCACGGTCCTCGAGGCGGCCTTCACCGTCACCGAGCAGGGCTCGGCCTCGGGCGATCAGGAGAAGGACGTGTCGCTGCGGCTGGAGAGCCGCTGACAAGCGCTCGGGCCGCCCCGGCCCGCGTGGCCGGCGCGCCCGGGCTCCCGTGCGGTGACACCGCGGGAGCCCGGGCCCGGGCGGGCGGGGCTCAGGCCCGGTGGTCGCCCGGGATGCGCTCCAGCAGGCCGCGCAGGTCGTCGGCGTGCTCCTCCTCCTGGGCCAGCAGCTCCTCGAAGACGCGGCGGGTGGTGGGGTCGCCCTCGCCCAGCCACTGGGCGATCTCGGTGTAGGCGGCGACGGCGACGCGTTCGGCGACCAGGTCCTCCTTGATCATTTCGATCAGGTCGGTGCCCTCGTGGTACTCCGCGTGGGAGCGGGAGGTGAGCGTGTCGGGGTTGAAGTCCGGTTCGCCGCCCAGCTGGACGATGCGCTGGGCCAGTTTGTCGGCGTGCTCCTGCTCCTCCTGGGCGTGTTCCAGGAACTCCGCGGCCACCGGCTCGGAGTACAGGCCCGAGACCGTGTAGTAGTGCCGCTTGTAGCGCAGGGTGCAGACGATCTCGGTGGCGAGGGCCTCGTTGAGCACGAGGAGTACGCGCTGCAGGTCCGCGCCGTAGGCGTCGGTGACCGGGCCCTTCTCGATCTGCCGGCGGGCCCGCTCGCGGATGGTCTGGATGTCGGTCAGGAACTCGGCCATGGCTGCTGCTCTCTGCTGGGTGGTCGGGGCGGCGGGCGGAGGGCGTCCGGTGACCCGCCACCCCCTGACCGTACCCATTTGTCCGCATTCATCCCCTGCTGGCCGGGGCCGGGGTGCGGTTGCGGGGTGCGGCTCCGGAACCGGGGCGGGGTTCCGGGGCGGGGTTCAGGTTCCGGGGGCGGTGAGGAAGTTCCGTACCCCTTGGGAGACCGTGTCGTCGCCCAGCAGGTCGTTGTGGGCCAGGCAGCCGGCCGCGTGGTTGGCCGCCCCGGCCAGCGGGACGCTGGCGTCGGGGTTGATGACCTCGTCGCAGGAGGAGGCCCAGGTCGCGTACGCCACCGGGCCGGGGGTCTCGTCGCCCTGGGCGAGTCGGTCGGTGACGTAGGAGCCGGGGGTCATGTCGCGGCAGGCCTGCGACCACAGGGCGCACGCCCAGGCGGTGGTGGTGCCGTGGTTGGGGCCGCCCAGCGAGACCCAGTGGGCGACGGCGGGCGCGCCGCCGCCGAATTTCACATACCAGCGCGTGACCAGGCTGCCGAAGGAGTGGGCCACCAGGTCCACGCGGTCGGCGCCGGTGCGGGCGCGCACCTGGGCGACGTAGGCGGCCAGGCGGCCGGCGAGGTCCTCGTTGACCGAGCGGCTGGTGTCGTAGCCAAAGGAGTACAGGTCGTCCTCGCCGTATCCGGCGGTCTTGAAGTCCTCGCGCAGGGCGCCCCATACGCCGGGGTCGGCGTTGTAGCCGTGCACGAAGACGACGGGGCGGGGGGCGGGTGCGGGGGTGCGGGCCGCGGCGGCGGGCGCCGCGGCCGGCGTCAGGGCGAGCGCGCACAGCCAGCCGAGCAGCAGGCGTGCCGCGCGGCGGGCGCTGGGGTCCATCGGCACGGGGGTCTCCTCACCGGGCGCCGGGCACGGGGAGGGGGCCCGCGCCGCGTCCGCACCGCGCGGACGCGGTGGTGATTGTGGGGGCGGGCGCGGCAGATGAGAAGAGTCCGGCGTGCTCTCACCCGCGGCCGGCCGTCTCCCCCGTCCCGGCCGTGTCTCCGGTGCCGGTCAGCGGCTGCCCGCAGCGGGCGCAGAAGCGGTCCTCGCGGCCGGCGGCCAGGCGTCCGCACTGCGGGCAGACCCAATCCAGCAGGCAGACCGGCTCCCCCGCGCCCGTGCCGGGGCCGGCGGGGGCGGGGCGGCGGTGGGCGGTGGTGTAGGTCAGGCCCTGTGCGCCGGCCCGCAGGGCGTGCGCGGTGCGGGCGGGCAGCCAGGCCAGGGCGCCGGGGGCGAGTGGGAAGCGGGTGTCCGCCAGGCGCAGTTCGCCGTCGCCGGCCAGCACGGTGAGCAGGAGTCCGTGCCCGGCCCCGGCGTCCTCGCCCAGGTCCGTGCCGGGGGCCAGGCGCACCACGGCGGCGTCCAGGTCGCGGTCGCGCTCGTGCAGCGACCACACCAGGCTGACGGGTCCGCGGCCGGGGGCGCCGGTCTGCCGGGGGCTCAGGAAGAGCGGGGTGGGCGCGCCGGGTTCGCTCATGGGTTGCTGTGCCTTTACTCGTCCGGGTGCGGCCGCTGTCCGGCGCGGCCGGGCGCCGGTGCGGGTCAGGCGCAGTGTGCCGCAGCCGGGGCGCCGTGCGCACCGGTGCCCGCCGCGAGCGGGGTGCGGCGGGCGCGGCAATCCCTCCGGGGGCGCTCGACGCGAGGGGAAATATCACGAGCAGGTCCCCGGAGGGATTGTCTGTGAGGCGGGCCGGGGGCTGGTGGGGTCAGGTGTCGGTGCGGCCGGCCTTCAAGGCCGCGGCGACGTCGACCACCCGCCGGGCCTGGTAGGCGGCGGCCTGCAACGTCACCTCACTGGGCGCCACCTGATTGCCCGGCGCCCCCGCCACGTGCGAGGTGCCATACGGATTGCCGGTCTGGAACTGCACCGGATCGGTGTAGCCGGGCGGCACGATCACCCCGCCCCAGTGATAGAACGTGTTGGCCAGCGCCAAAATCGTCGACTCCTGACCCCCGTGCAGCGTATTGCTCGACGTGAACGCCGAATACACCTTCCCCGCCAACTTCCCCTGCGCCCACAGCGGACCCGTCGTCTCGATGAACGCCCGCAACTGACTGGACGGATTACCGAACCGCGTCGGCGTCCCCCACAACACCGCATCCGCCCACACCAGATCCTCATGCACCGGCTCAGGAACCTCCGCATGCTCGGCCCGGTAGCGCTCCCAGGCCGCATTGGCCGCCACCGCCGCCGCCGGCGCCGTCTCGGCCACCCGACGCACCCGCACCCGCGCCCCGGCCTTCTCCGCCCCCTCCGCCGCCGCATGCGCCAACGCATGCACATTGCCCATCGCACTGTAATAAACGATCGCCACGTTCACGGTTGTCATGACTGTTCCCCTTGCTCATGCGGCGCCCGGCCGGGGCCAACTGGCGGCGGCCGGGGCGGGCTTGATCTCCTCCGGTACGACGACGCAGGCCCTTGTAATGTGAGGTGACAAGCAGGGCGGACGCGAAAACCAAGGGAGTTGGCGACACCATGAGCATGCAGCCTGATGCAGGGGGCGCCCTCTTTCCCGCGGAGCCGGGCGCCGTGCTGCGGGAGCGGCCCCGGCTCATCAATCTCGCCTACCGCTTTTTGGGGTCGCTGGCCGATGCCGAGGACGTGGTGCAGGAGACCTACGTGCGCTGGTATGCCATGTCCGCGCAGCAGCAGGCGGCCATCGTCTCCCCCGGCGGGTGGCTGACCAAGGTCGCCAGCCGGATCTGTCTGGACCTGCTGGGCTCGGCGCGGGCGCGGCGGGAGAAGTACGTGGGCGAGTGGCTTCCCGAGCCGCTGCCCGACCGGGCGGAGTGGGGCGGCGGGCGCGCGGAGGCCAGCGGGGATCCGGCCGACCGGGTCACCCTGGACGAGTCGGTGGGCATGGCCTTCCTGGTGGTGCTGGAGGCGATGACGCCGGCCGAGCGGGTCGCGTTCATCCTGCACGACGTCTTCCGCTATCCCTTCGGGGACATCGCCGAGATCGTGGGGCGCACTCCGGCGGCCTGCCGTCAGCTGGCCGCCTCCGCGCGGCGCCGGGTGGGCGCGCACCGCTCCGAGGGGGCCGACAGGGGCCAACGCGCCGGGGTGGTCGGCGACTTCAAGCAGGCCTGGGAGAGCCAGGACATCAAGGCCCTGATCGGCCTGCTGGACCCGGACGTCACCGTCGTCTCCGACGGCGGCGGTCTGGTGCGCACCACGCTCGAGCCCCTTGGCGGCGGCGAAGAGGTCGCGCAGTCCTTGCTGTTCGTCTCCGCGCGGACCCCGGACGCCAAGATCCTGGAACGCAGCGTCAACGGCCAGCCGGGGCTGGTCGTCGAGCACGAGGGCACCGTGGTGTCCGTGCTCGCCTTCGACATCGTCGACGGGCGCATCCAGCACATCTGGGCCGTGCGCAACCCCGAGAAACTGCGCCCCTGGGCGAGTTGACCGGCGCGGGGCGCCGGAGGCCCGGTGGGCCTCCGGCGTGACCCCGGTCAGCCGGTCAGCCGGTCATGCGATCTTCGTCGCGGACAGGATGGCCTGTACCGGGATGACGTCGCGCGGGATCTCGGAGGCGTCCTTGGTGATGGCCTTGGTCACCTTGAAGCCGCACTCCTCCAGCCAGCTCTGGTACACCGACAGCTTCTGCGGTCCGCCCTGGCCCATGGCCGCCCCGATGAAGAAGGCCGGGAAGAAGTCGACGTTGTAGTTGTCGGTGTCCTTGATGTTCTCGGGGTAGACCGGCACCAGGATGTGGACCGTCCCGCCGACCTCGAGCGACTTGTTGACGCCGGTCAGGATCTTCTGCACGTCGTCCTTGTCGAACATGTCCAGGAAGTGCTTGATCAGTACGGTGTCGAAGCCCTGGGGGATCTCGTCGAAGACGTTGCCGCCGATGAACGACAGGTGCTCCTGCAGGCCGTGGTCGCGGAAGTTCGCCAGCGCCTCCTCCTCCTTGTCCGGCAGGTCGAAGGTGGTCACCCGCAGCCCGGGCGACTCCTTGTGCTTGAAGGTGTGGATCGCACCCAGGCCGGTGTTGCCGGCCAGGTCCAGCACCCGGGCGCCGGCGGGCACCTCGACGTTGGCGAAGAACCAGGGGTCGATGTTGGCGGTGACGGTGTTCATCAGCTTCAGCCAGGCATCGTTGAGGTCCTGGTGGTCGGCCACCGCGTCGTACAGGGTGCCTTCGGCGCCGTAGAGCTCCTTGAGGCCCACGATGGTGCGGCTCTGCACGCTCTGGGTGAGGTAGAACAGCTGCCGCAGCGCCGTGACCTTGATCAGGTTCATGTAGCGCAGGGCGCGCTGGAGGTCGCTCTCGGCGACCTCGGCGAGCGCGTCCAGGGAGTATCCGGCGCTGTCCTCGTCGTAGGCGACGAAGCCCTCCTTGACCATGAGGAAGAGCAGCTGTTCCACGGCGTCGGGCTTGGCGCCGACGGCCTGGCCGAGCTCGGCGGCGCTCAGGCCCGGCCGCTCGCGCAGCCGGTCGATGATGCCGAGCTCGAAGACGGACAGCAGGGTCATGAACCGCGAGGGCCCCACCATGTATTCACGGAAGCGTGCGAGCGTGGCGTCTGACGTCATTGCGGGAGTCCTTTTCGGGTCGGGGGTTCGGCGTCGGGGGTTCGGGTTCGGGGCTGCGTCGGCGGCCGGGGCGCTCACCGGCCGGGCTCAGGCCCGCTCGGCGGGCTTCTTGGCGAACCGGTCGGCCAGGGCCAGCCGCTGGACCTTGAGCGTGGCGGTGCGGGGCAGTTCGGCCTGCGGGATCTGGACGGGGTCGGCCAGCTGCGGGAAGGGGGCCACGGCCGCCTTCCAGCGCTGTGGATCCAGGGGGGCGTCGTCGGTGGTGCAGATGACCGGGACGGGCTCGGCGTCCGGGCCCGCCACCACGACCAGTTCGCTCAGTTCGGGCAGCCGGCCCAGCACCACGTCCTCGATCTCCAGGGAGCTGCGCACCCCGGCGATCATGTCGACCTCCCGGTCGAGCATGTGCAGGCAGCCGAAGCGGGTGCGGTAGCCGACGTCCCCGGTACGCCACCACTGGCCGTCCCGGTTGGTGTCGTAGCGGTCCTGCTCGGCGAAGTAGGCCGGGGCCAGGCCGTCCCAGGCCACCTCGATGGAGCCGGGGTTGTCCTGGGAGGGGGTGTGTCCGTCGCGGCTCACCACGCGGACGCGGGCCGCACCCCAGGGCATGGGCCAGCCCACGCAGCGGCCGTTGGCCTTGTGCGCGGAGTGGCGGAAGTAGGCGCGGCCCACGGCCGGGCCGACCTCGCTCTGCCCGTAGATCTGGAAGAAGAGGGCGCCGCGCCGGTCGGAGGCCTTGAGCAGGCGGCTCATCGTGCCGGGGTGGATCGCGTCGAAGGTGCTGCTGAAGACCTTCACGGACCCGAAGGGGGCCCGCGGGTCGGCGGCCAGGCCCTCCCATTCCATCAGGGAGTTGGGCAGGGCCTCGATGAGGACGGGGCGGTGCTCCAAGAGCTGCTCGGCGACGGCGGCCGGGTCGGCCTCGCGCATCAGCAGGACGGGGAACTCCTTGAGCAGTGCCAGCGACATCGCCGCGACCATGCGGGAGTGCACGAAGGGGACGTGGATGGCCACCGTCTCCTTCTTGCGCATCAGCGACAGCAGCCGCCACTGCGGGATCAGCCGCTGGCCCTGGGTGCGCGGTGTGTGCACCACCAGCTTGGGGATGCCGGTGGTCCCCGACGTGTGGGTGATAACCGCCGCCTCGTCCAGCGGCCGCAGCACCGGCCGCACCCGCGGCGAGCCCGCCAGCCCGGCCAGGGAGAGCGCGCCCTCGCGCTCGCCGGCCACCACGATGACCCGCTCGGTCAGCTCCCCCAGCGCCACGTGTGCGAGCACGTCCAGCTTGCCCGTGTCGGTCAGCAGGCTCGGCCGGCCCAGCCGCTCCATCAGCACCGCGACCGTCGCCGCGTCCAGCGCCGGCGACAGGTTCACCACCACCGCCCCGATCCGCGACACCGCCGCGGCCAGCATCCAGTGGTCGGCGTTGGCCCGCTTGTAGAGCACCACGTGCTCCCCCGGACGCACCCCGGCCGCCCACAGCCGGCCCGCCAGGTCATCGACCAGGTCCGCGTACTGACGTACTGTCAGGCGACGGCCCGCCTCCGGCAGCACATCCAGGTCGTGGTCCAGCGTGATCGGCGTCGAGGCGTTCACCGCCGCCGCCATCTCCGGCAGCAGACCGATGTGCAGACCGCGCTTGAGGATCGATCGGTAGGCTATTGAGCCCTTCATAGGACTGTCTCCTTTTGGGCATGCGGGCGAGATCGGCGACGCGCCGGGCGGAGCCTGCGGCGTCGCCACGCGGGAAACTCTTCGGCAATCGCTCGGCCTTCGGGGAGTTCAGGTCCACAGCAGCGGGGATGCCGAAACAAGGGGGCGCCCGGCCACCCCGGCGGGCTCGGGGACGGCGGGCGCGAAATGTGCCGGTTCACGGACGGCGCCGGCGCG
The DNA here is from genome assembly GCF_008642315.1 of Streptomyces venezuelae. Lineage (NCBI taxonomy): Bacteria > Bacillati > Actinomycetota > Actinomycetes > Kitasatosporales > Streptomycetaceae > Streptomyces > Streptomyces venezuelae. Next base: position 113,703 of record NZ_CP029192.1, read on the forward strand.
GCGGGCGGGCCCGGACAGGAACCCGGGGGCAAGGCTGCCGGGCGGGGCGACGGCTGCGGCCGCCGGCAACTCGCCGCCGTGTCAGCGGATGTGAGAAGAGGAGACGCCGGCCCATGAGGGCCCGCCCCCGGTGGTCAACGGACGAGCCGGCCTCGTGGTCCAGGAGGACGATCTCACCGTGAGCGTCCTGGAACTCGCGCCACCGGCGACCGCATCACCCGCACCCGGCCGGTGCGCGGTCTCGACAAGCTGCGGCAGCGGAAGGCGGGTCCGCGCCCCTGGCCGGGTGGCGGACGCGCACAGCCGCCCCGGAGCAGCTGTGCGCGGCGGGCCGGTGCGGTGTCAGCCCTGGGGCTGGGGCGCGGCGGGGACGAGGTAGGTCTCGATGCGGCTGACCAGGTCGCCCCGGAAGATGACGTAGTCGGAGAAGAGAAGCTCCAGCTGGCCGCCGTCGGGCTGGGGAACGTGAATGGTGCCGCTCACCGAGAGCGTGTCGCCCTCTTCGAGGATGCGCTCGATCTTGTGGGTCGGCACCTGCGAACCGGCATCCTTGTGCATGATGCCGTCCCTGTTGTCAATCATGGCAAGGAGCACCTGCTTGCCCTGGAGCGGGGCCTGCCCCTTCTTCTCAAAAACGAAGTCATCGGTCACCAGGGACAGAAGCTTCTCGCGCTCGCCGCGCTGCAGGTATTCGGCGTACTGCTTGAGAGTTTCTTTGTGGTTACTCATGGCAAAGACATTGGCACGGCCGTCTCAATGGACACTGGAGCCCTGCCTGAATAAGTGGGCATCGGGCCGGGATGCGGAAATAGAAAGGCGGCCCCTATTCACGGGGCCGCCCTTCTTGTTCCGGGCCAACGCCCCCCGGGAACCGTGGGTTTGGGGGGCGGGGTGTCTCAGACGCGGTCTGCTGCCAGCGGCTCGGCCGCCTCCTTCGCCTCAGCGGGCTCCTCGGGGCTGGGCAGCGGACCGCTGCGCAGCATCAGGGCGGTCACCACGGCTCCGAAGACCAGGGCGAACGCGGCCCACAGGAACACCACCGCGTAGCCCTCGAGGGCTGCCTGGTGGATTTGGCCCACCGTGGGCCGGCCCTGGACGTGGTCGGCGATCCAGTTGGTGGTCGTGTTGGTGGCGATCGTGCTGAACAGGGCGGTGCCGACGGCGCCGCCGAGCTGCTGCCCGACGTTGACGGCGGCCGAGGCGACACCGGCGTCCCGCGGTTCCACCCCGGAGGTGCCGGTGTTGGCTGCGGCGGAGTAGATCAGGCCCATGCCGACACCGATCACCAGGAGCGGGCCGAGCAGCGCCGACACGTAGCTGGAGTCGACCTCGATGAAGTACAGCCAGGCCAGGCCGATCGCGCTGATCACCAGGCCGGTGGGAATCATGGGCCGGGGGCCGACCTTGGGCACCAGGCGTGCGCCGGCGACGGCGGTCACCATGATGGTGCTCACGACCATCGGCAGCATGGCGGAGCCGGTCTTGACCGCCGAGTAGCCCAGGATGGTCTGCATGTAGAAGACCAGGAACAGCAGGAGGCTGAAGAAGCCGGCGCCGACGAACAGCGTGGTGAGGTAGGCGGCGCCGCGGTTGCGGTCGGCGACCACCCGGGGCGGCAGCAGCGGGTTACGGGCGCGCATCTGCCAGGCCCAGAAGACGGCCAGCAGGATGGCGCCGGCTGCGAGGAATCCCCACGTGGAGGCGCCGCTCCAGCCGTCCTCGGCGTTGGAGAAGCCGTAGACCAGGCAGAACAGACCGGCGGATGCGGCCACCATGCCCGGGACGTCCATCTGGGCGCCCTGGCGGGGCTGCTTGGTCAGCAGGGTCGCGCTGCCGATGAACGCGGCGGCGGCGAAGAACAGGTTGATGTACATGCACCAGCGCCAGTCGAGGCTGGAGGTCAGCGCGCCTCCGATGATCAGGCCCATGCTGCCGCCGATGGCCATGACGCCGCCGACCGCGCCGAAGGCCTTTCCGCGCTCCTTCGGGCTGGTGAAGGTGGTGGCCACCACGGACATGCAGGCAGGCGACAGCAGCGCGGCGAAGACGCCCTGCAGGGCGCGGGCCGCCACCAGCAGGCCGAAGCTGTTCGCGGCGCCGCCGATGGCGGAGGCGACCGCGAAGCCGATCAGCGCGACGAGGACGGCCTGCTTGCGGCCCATCACGTCGGTCAGCCGTCCGCAGAACAGCAGCAGGCTTCCCATGGGCAGCGCGTAGGCGGTGACGATCCACTGGCGGTCGCCGTCGGAGAAACCGAGGTCTTGCTGCGCGTCGGGAAGGGCGACGTTCATTACGGCCAGGTCAAGGCCGATCATGAGGTAGGCACAACAGACGGCGGCGAGGATGAGCCACCGTTTGGGGTCCGCGGCCTTCCCAGAGCCCGGCCCAGCCGTGGAAGCTGCGCTCTGTGTTGCCATGATCTTCTCCTCGTTCCGGTGCGAACTCTCAGGCTTCATCCCTACGACGACGCAGCGGCCGGGTTTGTGAGGTCGCGGCACGTCATCGGGAGGTCGGCCGTCAGTCGTCCCGGCTGTCGGGCGCCGCGGACTCGGACTCCAGCATCGGGTTCAGCCAGGGCTTGAACCGGTAGTAGGACTGGATCTTGTAGATCTCCTCGCCGGTCGACGACGCGGCGGCGTAGTAGAAGAACTTGTCGTCGGCGGCGCGGTGGCGGATGCCGGTGAGGAACTTCTCGATCTCCGGTTCCATCGGGACGGGCAGGTCCGCGGGGTTCTCGGCCACGATGGAGAAGGAGAACCGCTCGATCTTGGAGGACTCCCAGCCCAGGGTGGCGTAGGCGCCGATGGCCCGCTCGCTCAGCGTGGTCAACTGCTCGCTGGGCTGGGGCAGTTGCAGGTCCTGGAAGATCGAGCGGACGCTGTCCTTGTCGGTGGGCAGGCCGTTGAAGTACAGGTTCACCGTGCGGTGGCGGTAGTCGATGGAGAGCGTGGGGATCTGCTGGCCGGCCATGCCGTGGCGGGTGAAGAAGTCGAGGTTGTCGGCCACGCTGGGCGGCATGGAGGGCAGGTCGAGCAGGGTGGACAGGCGCAGCCATCCGTCGGCAGGGAAGGCCACGTACATCTTCTTGAGGCCGCCGGCGACGCCGAAGTCGACGCCGTAGAAGTTGACGTCGTGCCGTTCGGCGACCTGCGGGAGCAGGGAGAAGACGGGGTGGCCGGTGCTCTCGATCAGGCCGTGCGACAGGGCGACGTCGTAGGGGCTGACGTCGCCGGGGGGCACCGTGAAACGCCAGTCGACGTCGTTCGAATAGCGCTTTCCGGTGCCCATCCTGAATGCGATCGACGAGTTCGGTATTGCGTCCTGGTATGCGGTCAGGATCGGGCTCACCGTGTCGTGCGAGTACGGCACGTCGAAAAGTCGGGCCGATTCTTCGATGGCCGAGTAGAGCTCGGTCAATTCGCTGGTCTCGGACATGCGTCCTCCGCGGGTGCGTACGGTCCTTGGGCGGACCGGGTGGTAGGGAAAGCGGTTCGGGGTGGGGAGTGCGTGTGGTTCCGAAACCGCGGCGCGCCCGCGCAGGAAATTCGCTGCGGGCGCGCCCTCTTGTGGCCGTGCGGGTCAGTCCTGAACGCCCACGCGCCAGGGCCGCAGTTTTTCGGGGTTGCGCATGGCCCAGATGTGGGTGATGTGATCGTCGGTGGCCTCGAGTGCCAGAACACTCACGGTGACGCCGTCCTGCTGGACCACGAGGCCGGGCCTGCCGTTGACCATCCGCTCCAGGATGGTCAGGTCGGGCAGCCTGCTCACGAGGGCGACCAGCCCGTGGGCGATCTGCTCGGCGCCTTCCATGGAGCGGGCCCCGGCCTCGACGAGGCCGCCGGTGTCGGCGACCGAGACGGCCGCGGGATCCAGGAAGCCGATGAGGGCGCCGATGTCCTTGGCCTCCCAGGCCTGCTTGAAGTTGCGGATGACGGCGATCTGCCGGCTGGTGGGCCGGGTGGGGGCCTGCGCGTCGCGTATGCGGCGGCGCGCGGAGGAGGCCAGCTGGCGGCAGGCGGCCGGGGTGCGCCCCACGATGTCGGCGACGTCGCCGAAGGGGTAGCGGAAGACGTCATGCAGGATGAACGCGACGCGTTCGGCGGGGGTGAGGGATTCCAGGACGACCAGGAAGGCCATGCTGATCGACTCGTCCAGGGTGATCCGGTCGGCGGGGTCGGCCGCGGTGTCCGTGGGGCGGACGGTGGCCCATTCCATGCGGTCGGGCACGGGTTCGGGGATCCATTCGCCCACGTAGCTCTCGCGGCGCATGCGGGCCGAGCCGAGCAGGTCCAGGCAGATCCGGCCGGCGACCTTGGTCAGCCAGCCACCGGGGGCGGCGATCGCCTGCTGCTGGGCGGGCGTCATGGCGTACCAGCGCACGTAGGTCTCCTGCACCACGTCCTCGGCGTCGGCCAGCGAGCCCAGGAGCCGGTAGGCGAGATTGATCAGATGACGCCGCTCTTTCATGATCGTGTCCAGGCTCTGGTCGAGCCCGTCGTCGTCCCGGGGGGATCGGCTGGTCATAGTGGCGTGCTCTCCTCGCCTCGCTTGGGTCGTCACTGGGTACGACGAGACAGCGCGGTCGGCTGTGAGCTGGGGTCCCGTGCGGGGCGGCAGCGGCCACGGCGGTGGTGCTGCCGTGGCCGCGACGAGCGTGCCGGCGCCTGCCCTGGTGTGGCGGCGGGTCAGGCGGGTGTGGTGGCGCTGTTGGCGCGCAGGGTGAAGGCGCGCAGGACCAGGGCCGTCTCCATCGCGCACAGGGCCACGCCCAGGGTGACGTGGGCGGCCAGGGAGCTCTCCAGGCCCAGGAAGGTCTGGGTGAAGGTGAACAGCAAAAGGCCGATGGTCGCCTTGAGCGGCCAGGTCAGCCAGCGGTTGCGGCGCCACAGCAGGACGGCGGCCACGACCTGGAGGAGCACCACGAGCTCGAAGATGTAGGCGTTGACGCCGTGCGGGTCGATCGAGTCGACGTCGCCGTTGAGCAGCATGCCGGCCAGCAGGCCCTGGACCAGGGTCTCCAGGCAGCCTATGGCGGCCACGACCCGCAGCAGTGTCACCAAGCCGGGACCGTCCACCGCCTGGGCCGTCGTGACCGCCCCGGCCTGGGAGGGCGCACCCTTGGAAGAGGTGTCGTGCATCGAAATCCCCATTTCTTTCCGTTATTTCGGCCATCGAATGCCTGGCCGGTCATCACAGTTGACTGACGATGCGGCGCCCGGGTTTGTGAGGTCGCCTCAGGCGGTCGTCTCGGCGACCACGCGGTTGAGGGCCGTCAGGGTGTGCACGTCGGCCAGGACGGGGAAGTCGAAGGGCAGCGGGCGCGGGCCGACCTGGTCGGGCACCGAGGTGAAGCCGCCGTCGGCGTGCTGCTGGCTCTCCAGGTAGGCCAGCGGTTCGCTCAGGTCGGTGCCCGGGGCGTGCCGGACCAGGGTGGCCAGGGCCTGGGCGGTGGAGAGCACGTCGCTGTCCTTGTCCGGGGTGTGGCCCCATCCGCCGTCGCTGTTCTGGGACTTGGCCAGGTAGCCGAGGGCCTTGGCCGTGCACTCGGCGGCGCGCTGGCGCAGGTCTTCCTCGGCGGCGGGGATGTGGGCCAGGGCGTCCAGGACGCGCAGGATGACGCTGGGCAGGCTCAGGGTCCAGCTGGGGTCGAAGCTGCCGTCGGCGTCCTGGGCGCCGATGAGCACCTCGACGGCGGGGGCCAGCAGGTGCGCGTGGTTGTCCCAGGGCAGGGCGATGACGGCGCCCGCGGTCATGTCCAGGTCCCAGGGGTGGCCGCGCAGGTAGGTGGGGAAGCCGCCCTCCTCGTTGGCCCGGGCGCGCAGGTAGGCCTCGCCGCCCTGGATGCCGTGGCGGAAGCGTCCCGCGTCCAGCAGGCGCAGGAACTCCACGCAGCGGGCGGTGTCGTCCACGTCGGTCTGGGTGGTGGTCTCGTTGTAGCCCCAGCCGCCGTCGGCCTGCTGGTGGGAGGCGATGTACTCGCCCATCCGGGCCGCCAGGCGGGCGTGGCCGGGGGCGTCGGCCAGGGCCACGCCGGCCAGGGCGGTCACGAAGACCTCCTGGCCGTCGATGAAGGGCACGCCGCCGTCCGGGCCGCGCAGCTGGACCAGGGCGTCGATGCCGTCGCGCATCAGGGCGCAGCCGGGCCGGTAGGTGTGCAGGGCGTGCAGGGCCACGAGGTGGGCCAGGGCGTTGCCCTCCCACACGCGGCGGGTGGGGAAGGCGGCCAGCCGGCGTACGAGCAGGTTCTGGTGCTCGAGCAGTTCCTGCTGGTAGGTGGCGTCCTTGGCGGCCGTGCTCGGTGCCGAGCCCCAGCCGGCGTGCGCGTGCAGGATGGTGGCCGCGCACAGGGTCAGTTCCGTCCAGACCGCCTGCGGGCGGGGGCCGATGTCACGCGGGTCGGGGCGGGCGCCGTCCGGCAGCAGGCCGCACAGGCCCAGGATGGTGTCCAGCAGCAGGCGCTTGCGGGCGCCGGTGCCGTGCCGGGACTTGCCCTGGCCCTTGAGGACGGCGCTGGTGTCGCAGGGCCGGCCAAGGAGGGCGTCCACGACCACCGCTTCCAGGGCGCCCTTGGGCTCGGCGCGCTGGAGGTATTCCTGGAGTTCCTTCTGTGCGCGGGGCAGGGCGCGCTCCTTGCGCAGCAGGAGCAGCAGCAGCGCGGATTCGATGATCCGGCCCGAGCAGCGGTCCTTGAGGGCGCCCTCGCCGTCCACCTGCACGGCCAGGTGGCGTGCCACCCGGTTGCGCATCGCCTCGGCCCCGGACCGCTGCCCGGTGCCGCCGGCGGTGGCGGGACGGGGGGCGGAGCCGGCGACGGAGTCAACCAGACGATCACTCATGCTCAGTTTTCCTTTCGGATGCACAGCGAAGCGAAGAAAGAAGGGGGGCGGGGCCCGGACGTCGAAGGGGTCCGGCCGCCCGTGCCGGAAGGGCCCGGAAGGGCGGTGCGAGCGCGCGGCGGTGAGGGAGGTGTGCGTGGCGGGGCCCGGCGCGGACGCGCCGGCCCTACGCGTCGGCCGCCCGGCTGCGGGCGGGCCTGCGTGCGGGTCCGTGCGGGTCGCGGAGACAAAAAAACGCCGAGCTCGGCGGGAGGGGAACCTCAACCACCGCTCGGCGGGATTTGGGCAGGGAAAGCGTGCAGACAGTGTGACACGGCGAGCTGTCCGGGGACAAGAGCGCCGGAAAGCCGACGGCGGGATGCGGCCCCGGCCGCACCCCGCCCCCACCACCGACTCCCGCACCCAGGCGCCCAGTTGCCGCCCCAGCCCTCTCCGGCGGGGGTGCGCCGCATGCCGCCGCGGCCTCAACGCCCCCGCCACGGGGGGCCGTTCACAGTCTCGCCGCCCCAACACCCCGACCACGGAGGCGGTTCACAGTCTCGCCGTCCCAACACCCCGACCACGGAGGCGGTTCGCAGCCTCACCGCGCCAACCCCCCTGACACGGTCGCGATTAGCCGTCTCACCGCGCCAACTGCATTGCCGTCGGGGGCCGTTCACAGCCCTGGGCCCCGAGCCCGGCCCGGCGCCCACCCCGGGGGGCCTGGGTGCCGCTCCCCCGGCCCGGGGCCCTCAGAGCCGGGCGCCCCGCCCCCGGCGCCAACCCCGCTGGTTCGGGGGCCGGTTGCGGGGGCGGGGTGCGGGCGGGCCGTCCGGGTGGGTCAGTTGCGGGAGCGGACCCGGTCCAGGGCGGCGGAGGCCAGGTGGTGGTAGGTGGCGAGCTTGTAGTACTCGCGGTCGGGGGCGAGCACCCCGGCGTACACCATGATCCGTTCGCCGTCGTAGGTGTAGGGCGCGTTCCTGGCGAGCTTGTCCAGGCTCGGCTCGACGTGGGCGGGCAGTTGCACCGGGTCGGTGGTGCGCCGGGAGAAGCTGACCCGGTCGATCTTGGCGGAGTCCCAGCCGAAGGTGGGATACAGCGCCGCCGAGCCCTCGGCGAAGGCCAGCAGTTCCTCGCTGGGGTCGGGCATGCCGAAGTCGGCGAGCAGTGCCCGCAGCGCGCCGCGCTCCACGTGCTGGGCGGACAGCCCGTTGAAGTACACGTTCCAGGTGCGGCTCGCGTAGTCGACCGCGATCGCGGAGATCTTGCCGTCCAGGCCGTGCGCGGCGAACGTGCCCATGTGCTCGGCCAGGCCCGGCGGCATGGAGGCGATGTCGGCCAGCGAGGCCAGTTCCTGGCGCCGGTTCATCGGGAAGAGCGCGTAGGCCTTGTTGAAGATCCCGGTGACCGCGTAGTCGACGCCGTAGCCCTGCAGGGGCATGTGCGCCCGCAGGTCGGCGAAGAGGGCGCGCACGGGGTGGTCGATCTCCTCGACCAGGCCGTGGGCCAGGGCCCTTTCGTAGGGGTCGCCGTCGCTCAGCGGTGTGGTGAAGTCGAAGGAGAGGCTGTCGCCGGCCACCGTGTTGAAGACGACGGCGCCGATCACGTCCTGGAAGGCGGTCAGGACAGGCCACATCCGCTCGCGGGAGCAGGCCGTGTCTAACAGCCCGGCCGCCTCCTCCAGCGCCGTGTACAGACCCTCAATATTGGCTTTTTTGGACATTTGACCCCCCGGTATGCGGCGCGAAACAGTCCGTTTGTCGCGCCCCCCGACGGTGCGCGGTCCGGCACCGTTCTTGGCTCAATATCGTTGCCTCGCCTCGACGCCCGGTCAAGAAGCGCTGAACTGCCCGTGGGGACGCACTCCTGCGTCTCTCGAGCGGAATCCGACGGACCGTATGGAGGCTGGATATCTACCCGCCAGGTCCGTGCACGCCTGCGTGCGCCCCCCTGGGATTCGGACAGATGAGAGAAGGACCTTGTCGATGGCAGTCACCCAGTCCGCGGCCGCATCCGACCCGCAGGCATCCGACAGCGCTGAAGCGACAGGAGAGCTGCTCGAACTCTCCCTGGCCTACATGTACTCGGCGGCGCTGAGCAGCGCCGCGCGCTTCGGCGTCGCCGACCACCTGGTGGACGGGCCCCGCACCGCGGAGGAGCTCGCCGCGGCGGTGGGGGTCAACGCGCCCTTCCTGTACCGGATCCTGCGCTACCTGGCCACCAAGGAGGTCTTCCGCGAGGACGAGGAGGGCCGCTTCCACCTCACCCCGCGTGCGCAGCCGCTGCGCACGGACTCCGAGCGCTCGCTGCGCGCGTACATCACGGTGTGCGGCGAGGCGCCGTTCTGGGAGCCGGCGGGCCGTCTGCACGAGGCGGTGCGCACCGGCACCACCGCCTTCGAGGGCCAGTACGGCACGTCCTTCTACAAGTACGTGGCCGGCAACCCGGACTTCGGACAGGCCTTCAACACCGCGATGGCCACGGTCTCCGAGGCGCTGAGCGACGACATCGCCGAGGCCTGCGACTTCTCCGCCGCCAAGACGCTGGTGGACGTGGGCGGCGGGCAGGGCGGGCTGCTGCGCTCCATCCTGCGGCGCAACCCGCAGCTGACGGGCACCCTGTTCGACCTGGAGAACGTGGTGGCCGGGCACGTCCTGGACACCCCGGACCTGGCCGGGCGCTGGGACACGCAGGCCGGGGACTTCTTCGTCTCCGTGCCCGCCGGCGCCGACGTGTACTTCCTCAAGCAGGTGCTGGCCAGCTGGCCGGACGAGCAGTGCGTGAACATCCTGCGCACCTGCCGCGAGGCGATGCCCGCGCACGGGCGGCTCCTGGTCGCCAACCCCATGATCCCGGCGGGCAACGAGCCCCACCCCGGCAAGACGGTGGACCTGATGATGATGACGGTCCTCAACGGCCGCAACCGCACCCGCGCGGAGTACGAGGAGCTGCTCACCGCCGCGGGCTTCGAGGTCACCCGCTTCCTGGACCCCTCCCCGCACGCCTCCGTGGTCGAGGCGGTGCCGGCCGCCGGGGCCTGAGCCGCCCCCTGCCTGTCCGGCCCGCCCGCCGGCCGGGCAGGGCCCTCGTCCCACCGTGCCCCGGGCACCGCAGGCGCCCGGGGCCCGCCCCTGCCGCCCGGCCCGCGCCCTGTGACCGGGCCCGGCGCCGCCGGGCAGGGGGCAGCCCGGCCGCGCCGCCCTGGCCGCGCCGCCCTGGCCGCGCGGCCCCGCGGGGCTGCCCGCCGCACCCGCCCGCCGACCTGTCTGCCGGGCTGCCGGGCACCCGACCACCCCATGACCCGCCCCACCGCATGCCGCATGCCGTTTGCCGCATGCCCGGCGGGCCGCACACCCGTGCGTGCCCGCCCCACCACCGCACTCCTCGGGGGAGACACAACATGATCCAGCGCAGAACCGTCCTCAAGACGGGCGCCGCTCTCACCGGCACCCTGGGCAGCGCGGGCCTGCTGGTGCCCGCCCTGGCCGACGCCGCACCCGCAACCGAGCCGGCCGGCGACCTGGACCCCACCGGCATCGCGCAGTTCACCCAGCCGATGCCGGTGCCCAAGGTGCTGCAGCCCAGCGCGGTGTCCAGCACCACCACCTACTACAAGATGACCATGAAGGAGGTCGACGTCCAGCTCGTGCCCGGCTACACCAGCCGGGTGCGGACCTTCAACGGCAGCTTCCCCGGCCCCGTGATCAAGGCGGTCTCCGGGCGGCGCGTCGTGGTCCAGCAGACCAACCAGCTGCCCGTGCCCGCCTCGGTCCACCTGCACGGCGCGCACGTGCCCCAGAGCAGCGACGGCTCGCCCATGGACCTGATCGCGGCCGGCGGCGGCACCAAGACCTACACGTACCCCAACAGCCAGCCGCACGCGAATCTGTGGCTGCACGACCACGCCCACCACTACGAGGCGGAGACCGTCTACCGCGGGCTGAGCGGCTTCTACCTGCTCACCGACACCGAGGAGCAGAAGCTGAGCCTGCCCTCGGGGGCCTACGACGTGCCGATCGGGCTGAGCGACGCGCGCCTGGACGACACCGGTCAGCTCGTGTACGCGATGGGCGACCGCAAGCGCCGCGTGCTGCTGGCCAACGGCCGGGCCTGGCCCTACTTCCAGGTCGCCGCCCGCAAGTACCGTCTGCGCCTGTTCAACATGTCCAACATGCGCTTCTACACGCTCAAGCTGGCCGACGGCTCGGCGTTCCAGCAGATCGGCGGGGACGGCGGGCTGCTGGAGAAGCCGGTGGAGGCGACCTCGGTGGCGCTGTCGCCCGGTGAACGCGCCGACCTGGTCGTGGACTTCTCGCGGTACGCCGAGGGCACCACGCTGGTCCTGGAGAACACCGCGGCGCGCTACCCCGACGATCCCGCCGAGCAGATCGGGCGGGTCCTGCAGTTCCGGGTGGGTGCTCCGGCCGCCGACGCCAGCCGGGTGCCGGCCACCCTGCGCACGCTGCCCCCGCTGGGCACCGCCACCGTCAACCGCAGCTTCGAGCTGTACACGGACGAGAGCGGGGCGACGATGGACTCCTCCATCAACGGCAAGACCTACGACATGGACCGGATCGACACCGAGGTCGAGTACGGGGCCACGGAGATCTGGTCGGTGCGCAACGCCAACACCCGCGTGCCGCACAACTTCCACATGCACCTGGTGCAGTTCCGGGTGCTGGAGCGGGGCGGCAAGCCGGTCACCTCCGGGCCGGAGAGCGGGCTGAAGGACACCGTGTCCGTGATGCCCGGGGAGACGGTCAAGCTGCAGGCGACGTTCACCGGCTACGAGGGCACGTACGTGTACCACTGCCACATGTTCGACCACGCGGCGATGGGCATGATGGCGAACTTCCGTGTCACCCGGGCCCGGAGCGTCCGCCGCTGACCGGCACCCCGGCCCGGCCCCTCGATCGTGCGGGGGCCCGGCCGGGTCCGGGCAAAAAAAATGACGGCCCCGGGACATCCGGGGCCGTCGGGCTGTGCGGGCGCACCGCGCACCGGGGCGGTGGGGTCAGGAGGTGCGCTGGGTGGCGCTGATGGCCAGGGCGCGCAGCTGGTCCTTGGCCTCGGCGCCGGTGCGGCTGGTCTCCAGCGCGGCAAGGGCCCGTTCGGTGCGGGCGGTGATGTCGCGTTCGACGTGGGCGACGGCGCCGACGTCGGTGATGATGGCGCGCATCGTGTCCAGTTCGTCGGCGGTGACGTCCGTGCCGATCTTCGTGCGGAGGAACTTCGCGGCGTCCGGGTCGCGGTCGTCGGCGTAGCGCAGGGCGAGGGCGAACAGCACGGTGCGCTTGCCCTGGATCAGGTCGCCGCCGGAGGGCTTGCCGGTCTCCTGCGGGGTGCCGAAGACGCCCAGCAGGTCGTCGCGCAGCTGGAAGGCGATGCCGATGTCGAGGCCGAAGGCGCGGTAGGCGGCGATGAGTTCGCTGTCCGCGCCGGCGATCGCGGCGCCGATGTGCAGCGGGCGTTCGACCGTGTAGGAGGCGGTCTTGTAGTGGTTGACCAGCAGCGGGGTGTCGATGTCCTCGGCGGCGGAGGCCTCGGCGGTCAGGTCGAGCAGCTGGCCGCACAGGACCTCGGTGCGCAGCGCCGACCAGATGGGGGCGATCCGCTCCTGGGCGGTGGCGGGCAGCCCGGAGGTGCGGATCATGTCATCCGCCCAGGCCTGGGCGAGGTCGCCGATGAGGATCGCGGCGCCGGTGCCGAACAGGTCGGCCTCCCCCGACCAGCAGCGGGCGCGGTGGTGGTCGGCGAACATGACGTGCGCGGCGGCGGCGCCGCGGCGGGTGGGGGCGGCGTCGATGACGTCGTCGTGGATGAGGGCCGAGGCGTGCAGCAGTTCCAGGGCGGCGCAGGTGCGCAGGACGGCCCAGGCGCTGGGTCCTTCGCCGTTGCCGCCGGCGCCGAGCCAGCCCAGGCGGGCGAAGGTGGGCCGGATGCGTTTGCCGCCGCGCAGCACGTAGCTCTCCAGCTCGGCGACCGTGGCCGTGTAGGCCGGGCTGATGGCCGCGGCCTCGGCCCGGCGGGCGGCGAAGAACTCCCGCAGCGCGCCGTCGAAGGCACCGGCGGCACCGACGCCGTCGAGGCCGTCGGTGCGGGGGGCGGCCCCGGGACGGGGTCGGGTACTGGTCATGCTGTCCCTATCTGTGGGTATGGGCGGACCCGTGGTGAACAGGGCGGGCCCGTGGTGAAAATGCGGGGTGACGCGCGTCACCTCACATTTCGGCGGTCTGTTTCGTCGTATAGGGCAGAGACCGCGACGCGGTGCGGGCCCCGTCCCCCGGCAGCCCGCCCGCGGCGCCCGGTCGCCTGGGACTTCGGCTCCGAAGTCGCTCACCCCTATGCCAGGAGAATGTCGTGGACGTGATCTCGATTCGCGGATCACCAGGCCCGCCCGCGCCGCGGGCCGCCCCGGGCTGATATGCCGCGCATGCGGTGCGATGTCCCACGGGCGCCCGCCAGACGGCCCCTGAGCCGGGCCCGTGCGTACTGTCCGGCTCCCCCGCCCGCAGCGGCGGGCCCCGGCTCAGGGTGCCTTGATTCCCCCGCGGGGCCGCCGGCCGTCAGGCCGGCGGCCCCGGTTTTCTTCCCGGCCGTGCACCGGGCGCGCCGGTGGGCCGGGGCGGGTCAGGAGGGGATCCAGTCCCGCTGGATGTGCGGGGTCTGGATGCTCAGGGCCCGCATGTGCTCGATGGGGTTGGTGTATTCGCGGCTGGCGGCGATGCGTCCGTCGTCCAGGGTGAAGCCGTGGATGAAGTGGTTGCGGTAGGTGCCCTCGGGATAGCCGGGGAAGCGGATGGTGCCCTCGCCGTCGCACTCCACCCAGATGAGCGCCGGGTCCTGGGTCTCGTAGATCTGCACGTCGAACCACTGCCAGTCGGGCAGCACCTTCAGCGACAGCTCGCCGTGCTTTTGCAGCTTGGCGCGGCCCTGGACCACGATGGGCCGGCCGATGTCGGTGTTGAACAGGGCCGCGGTGCCGTCCTCGGTGTAGAGGGTGTAGCGGCGCAGCCGGGCCTGGGGGCCGGTCTCCATGTACTGCTCCACCGCCCGCCGGTTGCGGGCGCGCAGCTCGAGGTGGCTGGTGAACACCGGGGTGGCGGGGGCGCTGTGGGCGGTCTGGGGCGAGGTCATGGGCGTCTCCGGGTGGCTCGGCGAGAAGCGGGAGCGCCCCGGCGCGCCGCCGGGCGGCGGGCGGCCGGGGCGGCGGGCGGCCGGGGCGGCCGGGGGTGGTGGGGTGTCAGGGCTGCAGGCGGGTGGTGCTCCAGCCGCTGTCGGTGCGCTCGTAGCGCAGGCGCTCGTGGAGCCGGTCGGTGCCGTTGGCCCAGAACTCCACCGCGTCGGGCTCCAGGCACAGGCCCACGAAGGTGTCCGGGCAGGGCAGCGGGCGGGCCGGGGTGCCAAGGCGCAGCGCCTCGGCGCGGATCTCCTCGAAGTGCTCCAGGTCGCGGACCGGCTGGCTCTGCTGGGAGACGCTGGTCATGGCGTGGGTGAACACCGCGCGGGCCGCCCACAGTTGTTCGGCCTGCTCCCGCGGCAGCCGGCGCACCGGGCCGGACAGCGTGATCTGCTGGCTGGTCTCGCGCCAGTACAGGACGCCGGAGGCGTAGGGGTTGGCGGCCAGTTCGCGGCCCTTGCGGCTGCCGGCGTGGGTGATGAACACGATGCCGGTGTCGGTGACCTGGTTGACGGCCAGGATCCGCGAGGAGGGCCGGCCCTGCTCGTCGGCGGTGGCCAGGGCCAGGGCGCGCGGTTCGCGCACGCCCTGCTCGGTGGCGGTCTTGAGCCAGGCGGCCAGCAGTCCCATCGGCTCGGCCGGCGGGGTGCGGAACTCGGGGAAGTCGACGTCGAGGGTGGCGGTCAGGGTCTCCGAGCGCCGCGCCGGGCTGTCGCCGGGCGCCGGGGCGGGGCGGGGCGGGGTCAGGTCGGGCATGTGGTGGTCCTTGTCTGGTGGCGGGGCGTCCGGGCGGGCGGGGCGGGGCCGGGCCGGCGCGCGGGGGTGGGCGCCGGCCCGGCGGTTGGGTGGGGGCTCTGCGGGCTCTCAGGCCGGGTCGGGGGTGCGGGCCGGGGCCAGCAGGCCGGCCAGGGCGGTGCCCACGATGCGGGGTCCCTGCCGGGTCAGGACGGACTCGGGGTGGAACTGCAGGGAGGCGAAGCCCGGCCCGGCCAGGGCGTGCACCTCGCCGGTGGCCGCCTCCCGGCTGACCCGGATGGTGCCCCCGCCCGGTACGGCAGTTGCGGCGGCGGTGAACTCGTCGTGCTCGCTGAGCAGGGCGAAGGTGTTGTAGAAGCCGACGTGTTCGGTGGCGCCGAACAGGCCGATCTCCTTTTGCACGCCCTGGTTGGGCACGCTGCGGCGGCGCAGCGGCAGGCCCAGCTGGAGTCCCAGGACCTGGTGGCTGAGGCAGACGGCCAGGAAGGGCCGCTGTTCGCGCAGCAGGGTGGCGATGGCGGTGTGCAGGTGGCGCATCTTGGGGTGGGCCACCTCCTGCGGGTCGCCCGGGCCCGGTCCCATCACGACCAGGTCGTGGCCGGTGAAGGTGTAGTCCTCGTCGTAGCGGCGCACCGTCACGTGCAGGCCCAGGGAGCGCAGTTGCTGGTCGATCATCGAGGTGAAGGTGTCCTCGGCGTCCACCACCAGCACCCGGCGCCCGGCCAGTTCGGGCCGGGCGGCGGCGCGGGCGGAGGTGTCGGAGAGCCAGAACCCGGCGATGGAGTCGTTACGCAGTTCCAGGGCCCGGCGCACGCTGGGGTGGTCGGCGAAGCGTTGCGTGGTGTCGCCGTTGAGGGCGGCGACCAGTCCGGCCGCCTTGGCGCGGGTCTCGGCGGCCTCCGAGGCGGGCTCGGAGTGGCGCACGATGGTCGCGCCGACGCCGATGGCCAGGCGTCCTTGCGGGCTGATGTCGGCGGTGCGGATCAGGATCGCGGAGTCCATCACGCGCCGTCCCGCGCCGTCGCGGCCGATCAGGGCGGCGGCGCCGCTGTAGTAGCCGCGGCCGCCGGGCTCGTACTGCTGGATGATGCGGCAGGCGCTCTCCAGCGGGCTGCCGGTGACGGTGGGCGCGAACATCGTCTCGCGCAGGATGTCGCGCACGTCGCGGTCGCTGCGTCCCTCGATGAAGTACTCGGTGTGCGCGACCTTGGCCATTTCCTTGAGGTAGGGGCCCACCACGCGGCCGCCGCCCTCGCAGATGCGGGCCATCATCTTCAGTTCCTCGTCCAGCACCATGTACAGCTCGTCGGTCTCCTTGCGGTCGCCGAGGAACTCCAGGACGCCGGAGAGGGTGGAGCCCGAGGGCGGGTAGCGGTAGGTGCCGCTGATCGGGTTCATCACCGCCAGGCCGTCCTGGAGGCTGATGTGGCGCTCGGGCGAGGCGCCGACCAGGACGCGGCTGCCGGTGTGGATCAAAAACGTCCAGTGCGCGCCGGACTCGCGCTCCAGCAGCCGGCGGAAGAGGGCCGGGGCGCTGGCCGGCCCGTAGGCGGTGATGTCGGCGACGAAGGTGCGCTTGATGACGAAGTTCGCGCCCTCCCCGGTGCCGATCATCTCCTTGGTGATGCGGCGCACCACGTCCTCGTAGGCGGTGTCGTCCACGTCGAAGCCGCCGCCGGCCAGGGTGGTGGGCACGTCGGTGATCTGGGCCAGGGCCCGGGCCAGGGGGATCTGCTGCTGGCCGGTGACGGTCATGGCCACCAGCGGGGTGCCGTCGTCGGCGCAGGCGAAGCCGCGTTCGGCCAGCTGCCGGTAGGGGACGATGACCAGCGTCTCGTGGTGGCCGCCGGGCCGGGTGGCCGCGGTGTCGGGCAGCGGGATGTCGGCCAGGGTGGCGGGGTGCGAGACGGCACCGGTGAGGACCTCGATGGTGTCGGGGCCCGTCGCGCCGGGCCGGTGCAGCAGCGCGAACGCCTCGGCGTGGCCCTCCAGGGCCGTATGGAGCAGGTCGGCGGCCGCGTCCGGGCCGCCGGGGGCGGGGTGTGGCCTCATGCGAACAGCCCCTTGACGGTGGTGACCCGGGCGCAGCGTTCGGCGGCGTAGGTGAGGGCCGAGCGGTGGTAGTCCTGGGAGAAGTCGGCGGTGGCGTCGGCGACGAAGAACGGCTGGATGTCGTGGGTGAAGGCGTCCACGGCGGTGGCCAGCACGCCCACGTGGGCGTAGACGCCGCACAGGATGAGCTGGTCGCGGCCGGCGGCGCGCATCCGCTGCAGCAGGTCGGTGTTGAAGAAGGCGCTGTAGCGCCACTTGGTGAGCAGCCAGTCCGTCGCGGCCGGGGCGAGGGCGTCCACGACCTGGCGGTCCTCGGGCTCGGGCCGCATGCCCGGGCCCCAGAAGTCCTTGAGCAGGCCGCGCTGTTCCTCGCTCATGCCGCCGGGCTGGGCGGTGTAGGCGACGGGGATGCCCAGGGCGGCGCACCGGTCGCGCAACTGCGCGGCGTTGTCGATGAGTTGGCGGCGCAGGGGGTCGGGGAAGGGCTTGAGGAAGTAGCGCTGCATGTCGTGGACCAGCAGGACCGACCGGTCGGCTCGGGCGGTCCAGGTCACGGCGGGTGCGGGCAGGTCGCCGTCGGCGGGCAGCGGGTAGGGCTGGATGGCGGGTATGCCGGTCATGGCTCAGTCCTCGGCTTGGTGCGGGGCGCGTGCGGGCGCGGGGGCGGCGGCGCCGGGGGCTCGGCGCGGGCGCCGGGCGGCGCGGTGTCGGGCGCCGGGGCGGCGGGCCGCGGCCGGGTCAGGCGGTCCAGGCCGAGACCACGGACAGGGCCTGGGCGGGGTTGAGGCGGGGGTCGCAGCACGAGAGGTAGCGCTCGCCCACCCGGTCCAGGTCGGCCTCGGTGCCGGCGCACTCGGTGACGTCGTCGGGGGTGGCCTCCAGGTGCAGGCCGCCGGCGGTGCCGCCGGCGGCGGTCACCGCCTGCACGAAGGCGGTGACCTCCCGCTGCACGGTCCCCACCAGGCGGGTCTTGTAGCCGCCGGGGGCGGTGACGGTGTTGCCGTGCACCGGGTCGCTCAGCCAGATGACCGGGTGGCCGGCCTCGCGGACGGCCTCCACCAGCGGCGGCAGCCGGTCGGCGACCGCGTTCGCGCCCATCCGGGCGATCAAGGTCAGGCGTCCCGGGTCGCGCCAGGGGTCCAGCCGCTCGCACAGGGCCAGCAGTTCGGCCGCTTCCATGGAGGGGCCCACCTTGCAGGCCACCGGGTTGCTGACCTGGGACAGCAGCGCCACGTGCGCGCCCTCCACCTGCCGGGTGCGCTCCCCGATCCAGGGCCAGTGCGTGGAGCCCAGGAACATCCGGCCCTTGTCGTCCATGCGCAGCATGGGCGTCTCGTAGTCCAGCAGCAGCGCCTCGTGGCTGGTCCACACCGGCGGCTGCACCACGGCGCGTTTGGCGGCCCGCTCCCGCCAGCCCAGGTGTTCCATGATGTCCCCGGCGGCCATGTAGCCGGTGAGGATGCGCAGCGGGTCGGGGCGCCGGCTCTCCACGTCGGGCTCGGGCCCGTTGACCATGTGCCCGCGGAAGACGGGCAGTTCGACGCCGTCGACGTGTTCGGTGGGCTTGGAGCGGGGTTTGGCGAACTGGCCCGCGATCCGGCCCACGCGCAGCACGGGCCGGCCGGTGATCAGGCCGAGCGAGCCGGCCAGCATCTCCAGCAGGGCGGCCTTGCGGGCCACGTGGGGGCGGGTGCACTCCTGGGGGTCCTCCGCGCAGTCCCCGGACTGCAGCACCATCGCCTCGCCCAGCGCCACCTTGCCCAGCAGGGTGCGCAGCGTGGCCAGGTCGTCGCCCTCGACCAGGGCGGGGCGGGCGGCCAGGGCCTCGCCCACGCGGTTCAGCTGGGGCAGGTCGCTCCACTCGGGTTGTTGTAGTGCCCCGCGGATGCGAATCTCCCGTATAACGTCTTTCATGACGTACTCCGATCCAGCGGTGGTATCGAATTTCAGGTGGGTATTCCCGTGCGCTTGATCTCGGGCACCGGAATGCCGAGGGCGCGCAGCTGCTGGAACGGGTTCATGAACTCGCGGTTACGCTTGATCTTCCCGTTCTCCAGTTCGAAGGAGTGCAGGAAGTGGTTTTCGTAGTAGCCCTCCGGGTAGTCACCGAAGCGGATCTTTCCGCGCCCGTCGCATTCCACCCAGATGTGGTTGGGGTCCTGCGTCTCGAAGATCTGGATGTTGTACCACTCCCAGTCCGGGAAGCAGCCCAGCGACCACACCGCGTGCTCGGCGAGCCGGTCCCGGCCCACCGTCTCCACCGGGGACCCGGTGTCGGTGGTCCACAGGCCGCCGCGGCCGTCCTCGGTGAACAGTTCGTGCCGGCGCAGCCGGTCCTGGCCCCGGGTGTGCATGTACTGCTCGACCGTGGCGCGGTTGGCGCGGCGCAGTTCGGCGGCGTCAGAAAAACCCTCGGCCGGTACGGAATCAGACATGGGTGTCCCCCTGTTTTTTGAGCATGCTTTGGGCGCGTGCGGATGGGCGGCACATGGGGGGGGAATGCGCAGCAGGCGCCGAAAGGCCCCCCGTAGGCCTCGTTCGATCTTGCCCGGTACGGCGGGGCAAAAGCAATACGATGGGGGCGCCCCGCCCCGGACATGACACGGTTTTTGCCTTGTGGCATTCACTCTTTGCCATGCATCCGCCGGGCGGGGCGCGGTTATTCGGAATTCGGTATTCGGTACTCGGATTTACGGGGCCGCAGGCCGCGGCCGGGCCGGGCGCGCGGGCAGGCGGGGGCCGGGCGGCGGGGTGCGGCGGGGAGGTGGCTCACCCTGCGGCCGAGGGGCCCCGCGCTCCGCGAGGAGGGGGCACGGCTTTCGGGCAGGGGAGGCTTGCAGAAATAGTGACACGGCCCGCGCCCCGCACCAAGGGCCCTCCAAGGTGACGTGGGTCACGGCCGGGGCGGGGGTGGGGGCGCCAACTGGCGGCGCGGGGCGCGGTGTTGGGGAGCGGCGCCGGGGCGCGGTGTCGGGGCGCGGCGCCGGGGCGCGGCGGGGATCGGGCTGTCCGGCGGGCGCCCTCGTCCAGCCCCCTCTCCCCTCCCCCGCCCCGCCCCGCCCCGCCCGGCCCGGCCTCGATGCCTGCCGCTCTCCTGCCGCTCTCCTGCCGCGCCGCTGCTGGTGCGCCGCCCGGCGCGGGTGGGGCGTGCCGGGCGGCGGGTCGGTGGGCCCGCTAGGGCCTGTGTCGGACGTCCCGTCGTCCGCCCGGAGGGCGGGCGCCGCGGGGCAGGCGGGACTTCCGACACAGGCCCTAGGGCTGTTGCCGGTCCGGCCCGGTGTGTGCTTGGGCGGGGGCGGGCGGGGCGGGGGGCGGGTGCCCGCCCGGGGCGGGATCGAGGTGGTGCAGGGCTTCTTGCATCTCCTGCGGGGTGGGTGGGGGGATCTGGCCGCCGGCCAGCCAGCGGCTGAGGCGGTGGCGCACCGTCTGGGTGCGGGAGCGGGGGTTGGGGATGCCGTCGCGGTCCGTGCGGGCGGGGGCCGGCAGCGCGGCGGGGACGTCCCGGGAGAGCAGCAGGTACTCCTGCGCGCGGTCGAGGCGCTCGTGGACCTCGGTGAACTCGCCGTGCGGCAGCCGCTTGATCCGGCCGGTCTCCCGGCCGTGCAGGAGCTTGTCGCGGTCGCGCAGTTGCAGGCCGATGCAGATCCGCCGGGTGATGACGTAGGTCAGGGCGGGGATGACGAAGACCCCGATGCGCACGGCCCAGGTGATGGCGTTCATGGACAGGTGGAACCGCTCGGCCAGGATGTCGTTGGAGCCGCCGAAGAACAGCACCAGGTAGAAGGCGGCCAGCGAGCAGACGAAGGCGGTGCGGGCGGGCTGCTCGCGGGGCCGGTCCAGCAGGTGGTGCTCGCCTTTGTCCCCGGTGATCCAGGCCTCGATGAACGGCCACAGGGCGGCGACGGCGATCAGGAGGGTGGGCAGGACGACGGCCGGGATCAGCACGCCCATGTTGACGGTGTGGCCGGCCACCGCGAACTCCCAGGCGGGGAACGCGCGCAGGGCGCCTTCCAAAAAGCCCATGTACCAGTCGGGCTGGGAGCCCTGGGAGATCTGGTCGGGCCGGTAGGGCCCGTACACCCAGACGGCGTTGATCTGGGCGACGCCCGCCATCAGGGCCAGGACACCGGAGACCAGGAAGAAGAAGCCGCCGGCCTTGGCCGCGTAGTGCGGCATGAGCGGCTGGCCGACGACGTTGTGCTGGGTGCGGCCCGGGCCGCGGAACTGGGTGTGCTTGTGGTGGACGACCAGGATCAGGTGGATCGAGACCAGGGCCAGCATGAGGCCCGGCAGCAGCAGGATGTGCAGGCTGTAGAAGCGGGGGATGACGTCGGTGCTGGGGAACTCGCCGCCGAAGAGGAAGAACGTGGCGTAGGTGCCGACCAGCGGGATGGCGAGCGTGACGCCCTCGGCGATGCGCAGGCCGGTGCCCGAGAGGAGGTCGTCGGGCAGTGAGTAGCCCAGGAAGCCTTCCAGGGTGACCAGGACCAGCAGGGCCACGCCGATCAGCCAGTTGAGCTCGCGCGGCTTGCGGAAGGAGCCGGTCAAAAAGTGCCGCAGGGTGTGCGCCATGGTCGCGGCGATCATGGTCAGGGCCGCCCAGTGGTGCAGCTGGCGGATGAAGAGGCCGCCGCGCACCTCGAAGCTGATCCTGAGGGTGGAGGCGTAGGCCTCGGACATCTGCACGCCCTGCAGCGGGACGTGCGGGCCGTCGTAGACGGTGTGGTGCATGCTCGGGTTGAAGAACAGGGTCAGGTAGAGGCCGGTGAGGATCAGGATGATGAAGCTGTAGAGCGCGATCTCGCCGAACATGAAGGACCAGTGCTCGGGGAAGACCTTGCGCATCAAGGTGCGTCCCTTGTACAGGCCCAGGCGTGCGTCGACGTAGTCGGCGATGCGCTCGCCGGCGGGGGCCTGTCCGCGCCGTGGCGCCTTGTCGGTGATGCTCATGCCCGCGCGCCCTCCCGTTGCCGCTCGGCCGTCTCGGGCACGCCCTCGCCGTGCGGTGACCGGCCGGTGGTGGGGGCGGCCTGCAGCGGCGCGAACGGGCTGGTGCCCCGGAGCGGATCGAACGCTATCGAGCCCGGTCGCGGGCGGACAACCGCGCTCGAGGTGGAGTCCTGGCGCAACTCCACCGGTTCTCGAGCCGGTTGGCGCCCGCACGGTCCACACGGCGGACCGTCTGCGCGCACCTACGGGTGCCCAAGTCGGCGTCTACGTAGGGTAGTTGCCGCGCCGTTGTCACGCCGGGGAGCCTATGCCGCGGCCGGTGCGTGCCCGCGCCCGGCTCCCTGCCGCGGCGACGGGGACGGCTGCTGCGGCGGGCGGCCGGGGGGAACCCGGGGGCGGGCCGTGGGTGGTGCGCCGGGCGGGCCGGGGGCGGGACATGGGTGGTGCGCCGGGCGGGCCGGGGGCGGGACATGGGTGGTGCGCCGGGCGGGCCGGGGGCGGGACATGGGTGGTGCGCCGGGCGGGCCGGGGGCGGGACATGGGTGGTGCGCCGGGCGGGCCGGGGGCGGGACATGGGTGGTGCGCCGGGCAGCGGGCGGACCGGGAGCGGGCCAGCTGCCGCGCCGGGCAGCGGGCGGACCGGGAGCGGGCCAGCTGCCGCGCCGAGCAGCGGGCGGAGCGTGGGTGGTGCCCGGCGGTGCGGTGGCCGAGGTGGTGGGGCCGGGAGGGCGGCCTCGATGACGTCGCGCAGCAGGGGGTGGTGCAGGGCGCCGCCGGTGCGCCGCAGCCCGGCGTGGCCGGTGTGGCCGGTGGGCGGGGGGCCGTCGGCGACGCACGGCGTGAGGGGCTGCCCTCGACGAGGGGGGAGCCGGCCCTGGCCGGGGGGGGCCGGGTGCGGGCATGAGCGGCGGGCCCCGCCCGCTGCGTGCTTCGGCGGGCGGGGCGGGCCCAAATCCCCGGGCGTGCCCGGCCGTTGCCCGCAGCGGGCGCGCACCACACTCAGGGGGCGCCGGCCCGGCGCCACGCCCTCAGGACCCAAGGGGGCTCGCGCCGCCCTCCCCTACCGGCCCGGCGCCCGGCCGATACGCGTCGTGCGCCGCGGCCCGGTCGCCGGACCCTGGCCCCGGGCGCGCAGGGACGCGGCCCGCACCGGCCCGGCACCCGCCGTACAGGATTCACCGGGCCGGCGCCCCGCCCGCCGGGCGTTTCGGTGGGTACCCGGCCGTCGTGGGCCGTGTCGGTGCCGGCGTCGGTGCCGGGGCCGGTGTCGGGGCGGCGGCCGGCCGGTGCGGGCACCCGGAGGCCGGGGGCCGGCGCGGCGCGGGCGGGGGCGGGTCAGGCGGTGCGGTAGGCGACGCGGTTGGCCATGCGGGTCAGTTCGCTGCGCCAGACCGGGTCGATGGGCACGTCGTCGATGGCCCGGCAGCCCTGCTCGACCAGGGCGCTGATGTGCTTCTCGACGTCGTCGAGCACCCCGGTGTCCACCAGGCGCCGGCGGACCTCGTCGGGGGTGTGGCCGGGCTCGGTGATCAGCTGGTGGATGCGTTCGTCGCGCTGCATCGCCCAGCCCAGCAGCAGTGTCATCTTGTGCTGGCTGAAGTCGAGGCCGGCGGGCTTGCCGGTGTCCGCGGAGTCCCCGAAGGCGTCCAGCAGGTCGTCGCGGAGCTGGAAGGCCTCGCCCACCGCCTCGCCGTACTTCTCGAAGGCGGGGGCCAGATCGGCGCGGCCGGCCGCGCTCGCCCCCACCACCAGGGGCCGGTGGATGGTGTAGTGGCCGGACTTGATCAGGGCGATCCAGCGGGAGAGGTCGGGGTCGACGGAGAACTCGGCGGCCGCGGTCATGTCCATGTACTGGCCGATCATCACCTCCGAGCGCAGCTTGCTCCACACCGGGATGACCGAGGGCGGCGCCTGGGACATCAGCTGGTCGGAGTAGACCAGGGCCAGATCCCCCACCAGCAGGGCCACGCCCTCACCGAACCGGCGTGACTCGCCCTGCCAGGCCCGGCTCTCGTGCAGCGCGGAGTGCTTGGCGTGCACGGTGGGCAGGCCGCGCCGGTGGCTGGAGGCGTCGATGATGTCGTCGTGGATGAGGCCGGAGGCGTGCAGCATCTCCACGGCGGCGGCGGCCGCCACGATGCCGGGGTTGCCCGGGTCGCCGCCGGCGGCGAGGTAGCCGGTGATGCAGAACGCGGGCCGGATGCGCTTGCCGCCGGCCGCGACCAGGCCGGCGACCGCGTCGACCGCGCCGCCCGCCCGCTCGTCCGCGGCCCCCCACACCCGGCGCTCGGACGCCAGGAACGAGCTCAGCCGCCGCTCCATTTTCTGCAGCAGTTCCTCGGTGGTGCGGCGCGCGGCGGCGGACAATTCCTGGCTGCCCGATTCGGCCTCGAGGGTCTTTTCGTTAACCATGTCTATCTCCTTGGTTGTTACGGGGCGCGTGCGGCGCCGGCACACGGCACGCGCCGCGGGTATTCACAAGGCGTACGCTGCCCGGTCACGCGGGAACTGGAAGAAGACTAGAGTTCTCCTTCAGAAAAGAGGAATCTAGAATTCCCCTTTAGGGGCGTTAGATTACGAAAAGAAAAATTTACACGCCCTGGTTTAACGCTCTCTCCCCGGCCGGAGGCACGTTGACACCCCCGACCGGTCGTGGAACTCTCCCAAGTGCACCCCTGGCCGCAGCTCGGCAGGACCGGGGGATCTGCGCAACAGCGGGGGGACAGTACGCGCATGGCAGCCGTATTCACTGAACACGCCATGGCCTGCACGCGGCGGGCCGAAATCACATTCCTTTTCCGGGATTTCCTGACGGGACCGTGAAGGGCTTTTCCTGCCCCACGGCTTTCTCCAGTGGCTCTGCACCGGGGGATCCGGCCCCACTCCCCTGCCCCATGGGCCTTCCTGTTCTGCATTACCGCGGCAATCGGCACGGTGTTTTGCGTGCCCGGCCGGTTGCGGGGCGCGCGCCAGCTCATGAAGGAGATTTCATTCGATGGAGTTCCACTCATGCCCCAGGAACCATGCCCAGGAAGTCCGTGCCGCCGCCGGGTCCGTGCTCTGTGTCCCGTGCCTGGGGCAGCTGGAACGTAACCTGCGCACGCTTCCCGGTCTCCACCAGGAGGGGCTGTACCACGTTCTGTCGGCCTCCCGGCGGCGGAACCCGACAAAGGTGTCGGGCAGCCGCAAGCGGGACCATCTGAACATGTCCGCGCTGGATGCCAGGAACAACAGTCTGGCGGTCCTGGAATCGTGGTCCTGTTTCGTCGCGGAGAAACTCGGCCCGGCGGTTCCCGGCCGTTCCGTGCCGGCCCTGACGGGTTTCTTGCTGCACCATCTCCAGTGGCTGACCGGCCGGCCGCCCGCCGCGGAATTCGCCGATGAGATCGAGGGTCTGCACCTGGAATTGCTGCGGGCCATCGACCCGGAGCCCGGTGAGCACAATGCGGTCCTCGTCGCGTGCGTCGTGGTCGGCTGCCCGGGAAAGATCAGCACGTCGCCGCGGCAGCAGGAACGTGCCGGAAAGAGCGGTCTTGGCTGCTCGGCGGGGCATGCCTGGGAAATGCGTGAACTGCTTGCCGTAGGGCATCTCATGAACCGACAGCGAAAGGACGCCGCATGAACAGGCCACCACGTCACCGGCTCGTTCCCACGAACGTGGCCGCGCTGGCCGCGGGGGTGTCCGAGGCGACCATCCGCAAGTGGGTGAGCCGGGGAAAGATAACGCGTTATGGAACTCCGGGCCGCTCGGAGTTCGACATCGAGGAACTCACGGTGATCGCCCTGCAGCGCCGGCGCTGAACCCGGCCCCGCATCCGACGCCCGCCCCGGTATCGCATCCGGTGCCGCCTCCCGGACCCGCATCCGGTGCCGCATCCGGTGCCTGTGCCGCATCCCGGCCCCGCCGCCCCCACCCCCGTCCCCGCCCCGCTCCTGCCCGGCGGGGGCGAGGGCGGCGGGGGCGACGGGGCCGGCGGGGTTTGGGGGTTCACCGGTCGGGGGCGGCGGGCTGGGGGCGTGCCAGGGCCCGTTCGGTGAGCGGGCCGGCCGCTCCGGTGTAGGCCTCGGGGGCGAACAGGTCCCCGCAGCCGGCCTCCGCCTCTTTCAGGGCGGCGGCGGCCCGCTCGTCCGCGCGCAGCAGGGCGGCCAGGGGGGTGCCGGTGCGTGCCGCCCGGGCGGAGGCCTCGTTCAGCAGCTGCCGTGCGGCGGCCTTGCCCAGCAGCGGGGTCAGGGCGGCGGCGATCCGTTCGGAGACGATCTGGCCGCCGGTCAGCGCGGTGTTGGCGCGCATGCGGGCGGGGTCGACCGTCAGGCGGGAGACGAGTTCCGCCGTCTGGTGGGCCGCTCCCCCGGCCAGCCGCAGCAGGGCGCGCAGCGGTTCCCACTCGGCGTGCCAGGCGCCGGCCGAGCGTTCGTCCTCGCTGAGCATGCAGCCCAGCACGGTGGCGGCGAGCTGGGGGGCCTGCAGGGCGGCCGAGCGCACCGCGGTGGCCAGGACGGGGTTGCGTTTGTGCGGCATCGCCGAGGAGGCGCCCCGGCCGGCGGGTGCCGGTTCGTGCACCTCGCCGGTCTCGGTGCGGGTCAGCGCCAGCACGTCGACGGAGATCTTGCCCAGGGCGGTGCAGGTGAACGCGGTGGCCTGGGCCAGGTCCGCGACCGGGGTGCGCAGCACGTGCCAGGGCAGCAGCGGGGCCGCCAGGCCGAGTTCGGCGGCGAAGGTGCGGGTGAGGCCGGTGACGTAGGCGGCGGGTTCGGCGTCCTGGGCGTGCTGGAGGTAGCCGGCCAGGGTGCCGGCGGCCCCGCCGAGCTGGACGGGGCCCGGGTCGAGGGCGCGCAGTTTGTCCGCCGCGTCCAGCACCAGGTGGCGCCAGCCCGCCGCTTTGAGCCCGAAGGTGGTGGGCACGGCGTGCAGGGCCAGGGTGCGGCCGGCCATGAGGGTGCCCTGGTGGGTGCGGGCCAGGTCGGCCAGCGCCCGGGCGGCGGCGTCCAGGTCGGCGCGGATCAGCCGCAGCGCGCGGGCGGCCACCAGCATCATCGCCGTGTCGAGGATGTCCTGGCTGGTGGAGCCGCGGTGGACGTAGCGGGCCGCGTCGGCGTCCTGCGCGGCCACCACGGCAGTGAACTCCTGGACCAGTGCCACCACCGGGTTGGCGGACTGGCGGGCCTGGCGGGCCAGCGCCCGCAGGTCCAGGTGCTCGGCCCGGGCCGCCCGGCTGATCACCCGGGCGGCCGCCCGGGGCACCGTGCCGAGCCGGGCCTGGGCCCGGCTCAGCGCCGCCTCGGCGTCCAGCATGGCCTGCAGCCAGGCCCCGTCGCCGACCGCGGCCGCCACGGGGGTGTCCGCCCAGACCGGCGCGAGCAGCCCGCTCTCCACCGCCTCCCCACCGCACCCGGCCGCACCGGGCGGGAAGTCATCGGGCATGGGGGGCTCCTTGTCCGGGGGCAGCGGTGCCGGGCCTCGCGTTCTGCGCGGGGGCGGGGTCCGGGGTCGGTGCGGGGGCGGGCTCTGGGGTCGGTCCGGGGGCGGGGCCTTGGATTGGCCCCGGGGCGGGGTCGGGTCCGGCCGCGGGGGCGGTCGCGGAGCTGGTCGCGGGCCCGGCCGCAGGGGTGGTCGCGGGCCCGGTTTCCGGGCTGGTTTCGGACCTGGTGGCGGGGCCGGTGTCGGGGCTGGTTTCCGGCCCGGTCGCGGGCCCGGCCGCAGGGGTGGTCGCGGGGCTGGTTTCGGACCTGGTGGCGGGGCCGGTGTCGGGGCTGGTTTCCGGCCCGGTCGCGGACGCAGCCGCGGGGCTGGTCCCGGCCCCGGTCGCAGAGCCGGTATCGAGCCCGGTCGCGGGGCCGGTCTCAGACCCGGTACCAACACCGGTCCCAGACCCGGCGTCAGGACCGCTCACAGGCCCGGTGTCGGGGCCGGTCACAGGCCCGGTATCGGGACCGCTCACAGGCCCGGTATCGGGGGCGGTCACAGGCCCGGTATCGGGACCGCTCACAGGCCCGGTATCGGGGGCGGTCACAGGCCCGGTATCGGGACCGCTCACAGGCCCGGTGCCGGGGGCGGTCACAGGCCCGGTGTCGGGGGTGGTTGGGGTGCAGGACCAGGCGGCGCGGGCTATGGCGTCGGCGTCGGTGAGGGTGACCGAGTTGACGCCGGGGCGGATGCCGGCGGCGGTCACCCAGTGCACCGACTCGGTGGGCACCCCGAAGGCGAAGCGCCGCGGGTGGGCGCGGCCGGCCGCGTCGATCAGGTGGAAGGGGCGGCGGGTGACGGCCAGCCCGTCGGTCTGCACGCTCTCGCCGGAGCGGGTGCGGATGCGGTAGGCACTGCACTGGCCGCGCTCCAGCAGGTCGCGCAGCAGCGGGTCGCCGGTGCGGCGCAGCGTGATCGCGGGCAGGCGGGCCTCGACCAGGGCTCCCACCCGCACCGCGGAGTGCGGCACCTGCGGGGAGGCGACGGTGTAGCCGTGGGCGTCCGCGCTCACCTGCAGGCCCGGCCCGATGACCCGCAGCACGCCGGCCTCGATCAGCGCGACCATCTCCTCGACGCGGCGGGCCGGCGGGCCGATGGACAGGTGCGCGTTGAGCGGGGTGTACCAGCCGTCCAGGTCGGCGCGGTGGGAGTCGCCGTGCAGGCCGCCGTGGTCGACGATCAGGCGGATCTCGTTGCGCAGGTCCCGCAGGACGTCCAGGGCCGCCTTGAGGGGGCCGGTGACATTGCCGGCGCGGGCCTCGGCCACGTCCTGGCGCAGGTGGTCCAGGAGCCAGCCGGTGAAGTCGTGCGGGCCGGTGAACTCCCGGTCGCGGTAGGGCCGGGCGAGCAGGTCCCAGTCCCAGCGGTCCTTGTCGCCGATGCCATAGGCCTCCAGGACCGCGTCGGTCTGCTCTCGGCGTGCGCCGGCGGCCAGGTAGTCGCGCCGGAGCCGGGCCGCCCGGGCACCGTCGCCGCGGGAGGTGAGCAGCGTCGTGTAGTAGACGGTCTCGGCCTCCCGGGCGATCAGCGGCCACACCTCGCGGGCGAAGTCCAGGCCGTCGCGGTGGTGCAGGCGGCGCAGGTCGGCGATGCGTGCGGGGGTGAGCAGCAGCGGCTCGTGGCGGCCGTGCGGGCCCTTCTCGTTCTCGCCGCGGGCCTGGTAGGGGATGCCGCGCCGGGAGCCCGCGTAGAGGCGGGGCTCCTTCCCGCTGGGGTGGTAGACCAGCCGGCTGCCGGCGCGGGCGAAGGTGCCGCCGCGGCCGGCGGTGAGCTGGGCCAGGTAGTCGAAGAAGTTCAGGCCCAGGCCGCGCAGCAGCACCGTGGCGCCCGGGTCCAGGACGTCCAGGTCGACGTCGGCGGGGTTGGCCGGCGCGATGTGGCGCAGGCCCAGCCGGGCGGCCCGGGCGGCGAAGTCCCGTTCGGGCCCGGTGGCGTGGGCCGGCAAGTGGCCCTGGCACAGGATCACCGCGTCCAGGGCGTGCAGGCGGGTGCCGTCGGCCAGCAGCACGCGCTGACGCGGCACGTCAGCAGTGGCGGGGCCGGTGGCGGGGGTAGGGCCGGTGGCGGTGGCGGGGTTGGGGTCGTCGTCGTCCAGGGTCAGGGCCAGGGTGCGGTGGGTGGTGATGTGCACATGGGCCGGCGCGGCCTCCACGACGCGCCGGTAGGCCCAGTGCAGGTAGTGGCCGTAGAACGCGCGGGTGGGATAGGTGTCGGGGCCCAGGGCGCGGGCCTGGGCCAGGACGGGCGCCGGGTACTGGCCGCGGATGCGGCCGGCGGCCAGCTGCCGGGCCCACTCGTACAGGCTCGGCCCCGGCTCCAGCGGGCCGTGCAGTTCCACGCTGGCGTCGGTGAACAGGGAGATCTGTCCGGCCACGGTGTTCATGAGCAGGTGGGGCGACTGGTCGGTGCGCCACACCTTGCCGGGCCCGGGCGGATAGGGGTCGACCAGGTGGATGCGCAGAGGAACGTGCGGGGAGCGGCGGCGCGCGTTGGCGCACAGCCGCTCCAGGACGGACAGGCCGCGCGGGCCGGCGCCGATCACGCACACCGTGTTCTGTTTCTGTGGTGCTGTCATGTCTACCGTCTCTGCTGGGTCACGCAACGGGGCGGCGACCGCACGCCGAGGGCCACGACCGCGGTGCGCGGTGTGCCCTGGTGCGTCCGGCCGGCGAGCACCGTCGCGGGCAGGCCCCGACGGCGCTCCGGCGCACGTCCCGCCGGCCCGGGAGCAACCTCAACCGGGCGGCGGACCCGGCCCGTTGCGCGCCAGGGCGCACCGGGGCGGGTACAGGGGACGTGCGGCAGGGGTGTATCGGCGCGCGGTGCGCCCGGCCGCGGTGGTGCGGCCGGGCGCGGCGCTGCGCGTACGTGCGGTGCCGGCCCTCATCCGCTGTCCCGGGGCGGGCGGTAGCCGTTCACCATTCCAGCAGGGCGAACCCTGCGGACATGCCGCCTCCGAAGCCGGCCAGGAGTACCAGGTCTCCGGGCCGGAAGGCTCCGCGGCCCACGGCCGCGTCCAGGGTGATCGGCACGGAGGCCGATCCGGTGTTGCCGTAGTGCTCCAGCGTCAGGTGGGTGGTGGCGTTGGGCAGCACCAGGTCCTCCAGGCCGGTGTCGAGCATGACGCCGTTGGCCTGGTGCGGCACGAAGTGCGCGATGTCCTCGGCGGCCACGCCCGCCTCGTGCAGGAACTCCTTGGTCAGCTGGGGCAGTTGCTCCACCACGAAGCGGCGCACCTCGCGGCCCTGCATCGTGAAGTACTGCAGGCCCGCCTCCAGGGCGGCCGGGTCGGCGGGCCGGCGGCTGCCGCCGGCGGGCACCTCGATCAGGCCCGACAGGTCCCCGAAGGAGTGCAGGGCCACGTGCCGCACCCGCGGGCCCGGGCTGTCGCTGCCCAGCACCAGGGCGCCGGCGCCGTCCCCGAACAGGACCACGGTGCGGCGGTCGGCGGGGTCGAGGATCCGCGAGTAGACGTCCGCGCCGATCACCAGGGCCCGGCCGCCCTGCTGGGCCAGCATGCTCTGCGCGACGGACAGCGCGAACACGCTGCCCGAGCAGACCGCGTTCACGTCGAAGGCGGCCGCGCCCACCGCGCCCAGCTGCTGCTGCACGTAGGCCGCGGTGGGCGGCTGCGGCCGGTCCGGGGTGGAGGTGGCCACCACGATCAGCGTCAGATCGCCCGGGGTGAGGCCGGCCGCGGCCAGCGCACGCCGCCCGGCGGCCACCGCCAGGTCCGAGGTGGCCTGGCCGGGGGCGGCCCAGCGCCGCTCCCTGATCTTGGTCTTCCGTATGATCCAGTCCCCGTCGACGCCGGCCGGTGCTCCGACCTCGTCGCTGGTGACTATCCGTTCGGGCACATAGGCACCCGTGCCCAGGACGGCGATGCCGCTCATGCGCCTGCTCCTTTCAGCTGCGTTCGCACGGGGGGCGTCAGCGCCGCTCGTGGATCTGCCTGCGACCGGACCGGACGGCCGGCCACGCCCGGCCGTGGTACGCCGGACCGCGGTGATAGCGGTGATAGCGGTGATAGGTGATAGCGGTGGTGGCGGTGATGGCCGGCGCGTCCGCGGCGCGCCGGGCAGGGGTGGTGGCCGGTGTGCTGCGCAGGCCGCGCCGGACAGGGGGCGTGGGCCCGCACGTAGCGCGATGCACCGGGCGAGGGGCACGGCCCGCGCGTAACGCGATGCACCGGGGCGAGTGAGGCTGGGGGCGGCGAGGTGTCCGCCGGCCTCCACCCCCACCCCCCTTGGGCCGTGACGGGGCGTCAGCGGCGCTGGTAGATCCGCTTGTGGCCGTGCAGGGCCGCCAGCCGGAAGTCGCCGCTGGTCTGCACCGGGGTGGGGTAGCCGCCGCCGTCGGTGGGGAAGGACCGTTCGTGCAGCTCGCGGTAGTCCGCGTAGTCCAGCGGCCGGCGCCGTTCGATCACCGCCCGGTGCTCGGCCGTGCGCAGCTGCGCCCGGTAGCCCGGCACGACCTGGCCCGCGAAGAACTCCGCGACGCTGCCCGATCCGTAGCTGAGGAAGCCGACGGGCCGGCCGCTGAGGTCCTCGGCCTGGTCCAGCAGCGCGGCCAGCGCCAGGTAGACCGAGGCGGTGTAGCTGTTGCCGATCACCCGGTTGTAGGCGGTGGTGTGGCCCAGCGCCGCCTCGATGGCGTCCTTGCCGCTGTCGTGGCCGCAGTACTCCAGCAGATGCCGGTGGGCCTTGTAGGCCATCTTGGTGAAGGGCTGGTGGTAGCAGAAGGCCGCGAACTCCTCCAGCGCGTGCCCGCCCTGGCCGCTGTAGTCCTTCCAGCAGCCCTCCACCGCCTGCAGGTACGCGTGGATCGACTCCTGGCCGTCCACCAGCGCCTCGGTACGGTAGTTGGGCCGCCAGAAGTCCATCACGTCCGCGGTGAACAGCCCCGAGGGGCCCTCGATGCGCACCAGGGCGGGGTCCGCGCCGACCAGCATCGCGACCGCCGCGGCGCCCTGGGTGGCCTCGCCGGGGCTGTCCAGCTCGTACTTGGACACGTCGCTGGCGATGACCAGGACCTGCTGGGAGGGGTCGCGCGCCACCAGGCCCAGGGCGAACTGCAGTCCGGCGGTGGCCCCGTAGCAGGCCTGCTTGAGCTCGACCACCCGGGCCGCGGAGGGCAGCCCGAGCAGGGAATGCACATACACCCCGGCGGCCTTGGCCTGGTCGATCGAGGACTCGGTGGCGAAGACCACGGTGCGGATGTTCTCGCTGCCGTGCCGGGCGATGACCGGCGCCGCGGCGGCCGCGGCCAGCGTGACGATGTCCTCGTCGGCCGCGGGCACGCTCATCGATTCCTGGCCGATGCCCAGGTGGTACTTGCCGATCTCGGTGCCGTTGTACGCGGCCAGCGCCGCGTGCGACAGCACGAACTCGGTCGTCGCGAACGACAGATCATGAATGCCTATGCCTTTGCCCGGACCACTGGCCATGCCCTCTCCACCCACCCCTAGTTTTCGTCGCGTTGTCGCGTTGTCGTGTCGTTGTGTGGCCGCGCTGGACGCACCTGCGCCCGCGCCGGCCCGCCCCTCCTCCCCGGGGGGGGCGGGTTTCAGGTCACCGGTTCACATCACCGGTTCACGTCACCGGCTGTGGCCGGCGCGTGCCCGGAGCGGGACGACCCAGGTCTGGACGGCGCCGGCCTCGTGCAGCTGCCGGGTGACGGCGCTGGCCTGTTCGGCCTCGGTCAGCGCGATCATGCAGCCGCCCATCCCGCCGCCGGTGATCTTCGCTCCGAGGCTGCCGGCCGTCTGGGCCGCCTGGACCA
Source organism: Streptomyces venezuelae (assembly GCF_008642315.1). Taxonomy (NCBI): domain Bacteria; kingdom Bacillati; phylum Actinomycetota; class Actinomycetes; order Kitasatosporales; family Streptomycetaceae; genus Streptomyces; species Streptomyces venezuelae. Next base: position 146,701 of record NZ_CP029192.1, read on the forward strand.
GCGTGTCGATGCGCTGGGTGCTCAGCCCGGCGGCCCGCAGCAGTTCGTGATACTCCGTCAGGCGGTGGCCCAGTTCCTGCGGTTTGCCGTCGGCCAGGGCCAGTCGGGCCTCGTCGGTCAGCTCGGTGGCCCGGCGCACGAAGTGTTCCCGGGCCCCGGCGTGGCGCTCGAAGCCGGCGCGCAGCAGGGCGACGGCGTCCTTGGTGCGGCCCACTTCGCCGCTGTCGGCGATGATGAACAAGCCTTCGCAGCCCAGGGGCAGTTCTGTGGCCCGGCCCTCCTGGAAGAGCAGGGGCGCGGCGGCGCCCACGGCCCGCGCGTCCACGCCGCTGGCCCGGCCGTGGGTGACGTTCTCCGCGGTCTGCACCAGTTCGAAGGCGGCCTGCTCGGTGACGTCGTGGTCGAAGAGGTCGGCCAGGGCGAGGACCACCGCCTGGGCGCACGCCGCGCTGGAGCCCAGGCCGCGGCCGGGCGGCACCGCGCAGTCCAGGATGACGTCCAGGTGCACGTCGGCGGCGATGCCGGTGCGCGTGCGGAACTCGGCGGTCAGCCGCCGCAGCCAGTCGGTGGCCTGGGTGCCCACCGGCCGTGTCGGGGAGCCCGTCATGGTCAGGGACACATCGCCGGTGTCGTCCGGGGCGCGCTCGGACCAGCCGGCGCTGGCGGTGACCGGCAGCTGCGGCACGGGCAGTGCGAGGGCCGGGGCACCGTAGACCACCGCGTGCTCCCCCAGCAGGATGGCCTTGGCGTGGGCGCGGCCCACCCCGACCGAGCGGGCCCGGCCACGGCGCGATGCCCGCTGTGCTGAGGCCGGTGGCGTCAACGCACTCAGCTCCCTTTGTCTTTTCTGCATGGAGATCGCGTCATCCAGACTGTGAGGAAGGAATGAAGCAGGACATCGGATGCGTGGTTCACCGCGTCCTTCGAGCACGGGCGGGGCCCGGGTGCGGGGCCGCGGGGTACGGGTACGGGTACGGGTACGGGTAGGGGACCGAAGGGCCCGGGACACCGCATACGGAATACGGAAATACGGGGCCGCGCAACGGCACGCGCGCCTGCGGCGGTTCGAGGAATCGGGGGCGCCGGCCCGGCCCGGCACGGTGGTGCGGGTGCGGGGGGCGCGGTCCCGGCGCGGTGGTGCGGGGTGCGCGTTTGGGGGGCGCCGGCAGACTGGAGCGGCTCGCGCCACAGGAGGTGGGGCGGGGCCTTGGCCCTCCGCCCTTCGTGCGGAGCGGCGGCGGATACGGTGCCCACTCCCCTGCGCCGGTTACTGCCTTGCCGCGCGGCGGCTTTCGGGCAGGGGGGACGCACCGGAATAGTGACACGGGCTTCGCCCTGACGCCTAGGGCATCAGGAAGTGGCGTGGCTCACATCGTGGTAGGGGGGGTGGGGGCGTGCGGGCGGCTCAACCGGCGCCGGGGCGGGGGGACTTGAGGATTCCGGGGTGGTCCTCACACCCCGGCCCGTGAGGGCAGCAGGGCGGGGGCGGGACGGGCCGTGGCGGGCCAGTGGCGGCTCAGCCGGGGCCGGGGAGCGGCATGTCGGCCGCCTGCCCCCCTCGTGGGCCCCGCCTCCGTGCGGCCGGCCCGGCGGGGGCGGGGCGGGGTGCCGGGCGCGGGCCTGCGCGCTCCGGCCTGGGCCGAGGGGGCGCCGCGCTGCCTGCCGGGCCGGCACGGGGAGACGGACCCCGCTCCCCGCCCCCGGCCCGTAGAGGGGTTCACGGTCGGCCGGATGCGGGCCGGCACGCCCCAACTCGCCCTGCGGAGCGATGCGTTGTCTGCCGCTCCGGTTCAGGGGCCGGGCCCCGCTCCCCCGGCGCGAAGCGGCAGGGCAGAGGGGTGGCCGGCCGGCACGGCCAGCGCACGCGGGGTGGGATGCGGGGTGCGGGGTGTGGGGTGCGGGTCAGTCGATGCCGCGTACCAGGTGGGGTTCCCAGGTGTCGTCCTCGTCGATGCCGGCCAGGCGCAGCGGGGGCGGGCGGGGCGGGGCGAGCACCGGCACGTCCCAAGGCCACCTGGCTTCCTCTTCCTCGGTGTCGTGCATCGGGTCCTCCTCGTCGGGGTGTTCGTGCCTCAGCGGGGTGCGGCGAGGCCGTGGGGCTCGCCGATGGTGCCGGGGACGGCAGGGCTGGCGGGGGTGGTGGGGGTGTGGAGGTTGCGGTGGATCTCCAGCGTCGCCGTGGAGCGGTTGAGGGTGATGTAGTGCAGGCCGGGGGCGCCCTCGGCCAGCAGGCGCTGGGCCATGGCGGTGGCGTACTCGACCCCGATGCGGTGGCCCTGGGCCGGGTCGTGGCGGGCGGCTTCCAGGCGGTGGGCCAGGTGTTCGGGGAACGCGGCGCCGCTCAGGGCGGCGAAGCGGCCGATCTGGCGCACGTCGGTGGCCGGCATGATCTCCGGGATGATCGGGGTGGTGCAGCCCGCGGCGGCCACCTTGTCGCGCAGCCGCAGGTAGTCCTCGACGTGGAAGAACATCTGGGTGATGGCGTAGTCGGCGCCCGCCCGGCACTTGGCGACGAAGTGGCGGATGTCGCTGTCCCAGTCCGCCGAGCGCGGGTGGCGTTCGGGAAAGGCCGCCACGCCGACACTGAAGGCCCCCGACTCCTTGACCAGGCGCACCAGTTGGTGGGCGTGGGTGAAGCCGTCGGGGTGCGGGATCCAGGGCGCGCCCGGGTCCCCGGGCGGATCGCCGCGCACGGCCAGGACGTCGCGGACCCCGGCGTCGGCGTACTGGCCGATGATGTGCCGCAGTTCGGCCACCGAGTGGCCGACCGCGGTCAGGTGCGCGACGGGGCGCAGGGTCGTCTCGGCCGCGATGCGTTTGGTCACCTCCACGGTGCGGTCCCGGGAGGAGCCGCCGGCCCCGTAGGTGACCGAGACGAAGGCCGGGGCCAGGGTCTCGACCCGGCGGATGGTGTGCCACAGGGTGCGGGCCGCGGCGTCGGTCTTGGGCGGGAAGAACTCGAAGGAGAAGGACGGTGCGTCTTCTTCGACGATGTCGCGCAGTGCGGTCACTGCCGGCCTCCGGCGTTCGGCGTGGACAGGGCGGGCCTGGCGGGCGTTTACGGGTCGGGCCGCCCGGTGCCGGATGCGTCCGCCCGGTGCGGGGTGGGTCCGCCCGGTGCGGGGAGCCCGTCCGGTGCGGGGAGCCCGTCCGGTGCGGGTGAGCGGGGTGCCGGCGGACGCCGAGGTCCGGGCGTTGCCCGGGGCGGCGTCAAAGCGTTGCCCCGGGGCGGCGGCAGGAGGTTGGCCCCGGGGCCGGGCCCGGCGGCCGGCGGCTGACGGCTGGGGGCCGGCGGGTTGAGGGTCAGGGGGCCGGGGCGAGCCGGGTCTCGATGGCGCGGGCCGCGCCGCGGCCGTAGGTCTGGTCGATGCGGTTGATCAGCTCGGCGGGGATGAGCTTGTACTCCTGGGTGCCGACCGATTCCAGGACGGTGGTGGCCAGCGCGCAGCCGAGCTGGGCGGCCCGTTCGTGCGGCAGCTGCCAGGCGGTGGCGGCCAAAAACCCCGCGCGGAAGGCGTCGCCCGCCCCGGTGGGGTCGGTGATGTTGTCGGTGGGCACGGCCGCCACGTGCAGCCGCTGCGCGCCGGCGCGGGTGAGGGCGGCGCCGCCCGCGCCCAGGGTGGTGATCCAGGTGCCGACGCGGTCCAGGAGCTGCGGCCGGCTCCAGCCGGTGCGCTCCTGCAGCAGGGCGGCCTCGTACTCGTTGGTGAACAGCCAGCGGGCGCCGTCCACCAACCGGCGGGCCTGCTCGCGGTCCAGGCGGGCCAGTTGCTGGGAGGGGTCGGCGGCCACCGGCAGGCCCAGGCGGTGGGCGGTGGCGGTGTGGCGCAGCATCGCCTCGGGGTCGTCGGCGCCGATCAGGACCAGGGCGGGCGGCCCGGTGCGGGCGGTGACCGCGGCCAGGTCGATGCGGGCGGCCTCGGCCATGGCGCCGGCGTAGAAGGTGGCGATCTGGTTCTGGTCCTGGTCGGTGGTGCACACGAAGCGGGCGGTGTGCAGGGTGTCACTGACCTGGACGGCGGTGGTGTCCACGCCGTGTTCGCGCAGCCAGGTGCCGTACTCGGCGAAGTCCAGGCCCGCGGCGCCGATGAGGACCGGGTCCAGCTCCAGCAGGCCCAGGCCGAAGGCGATGTTGGCGCCGACGCCGCCGCGGCGGACCTCCAGGCGGTCGGCGAGGAAGGACAGGGAGACCCGCTCCAGCTGCTCCTTGATCAGCTGCTCGGCGAAGCGGCCGGGGAACACCATCAGATGGTCGGTCGCTATCGACCCGGTCACGGCGATACGCACAAGAAAGCACTCCTTGGACCAGCGCGGGAGGCGGGGGCGGGGCGGGAAGAACCCAGCAGAAGACGGCGCGGGCAGCGCGGGCAGCCGGGCGCGGCGCAACGACGGCACAGGAACGGTGCGGGGGCGGTGCGGGGTTGGTGTGTTCCGGGCGCGCGGCGGGGGCGGTGCCCGGCGCAGGGCCGCCCCCGCCCGTGCCGCGCGCCCGGGCCGGACGGTGCGGTGCGGGGCGGTGCGGGGGCGGGGGCGGTCAGCCCGCGTCCGCCGCCTTGCGCAGGGCCTCGGCGCGGTCGGTGCGCTCCCAGGTGAAGTCGGGCAGCTCGCGGCCGAAGTGGCCGTAGGCGGCGGTCTGGGCGTAGATGGGGCGCAGCAGGTCCAGGTCGCGGATGAGGGCGGCCGGGCGCAGGTCGAAGACCTCGGCGACGGCCCGCTCGATCCGCTCCTGGGGGACGGTGGCGGTCTCGAAGGTCTCGATGAACAGGCCGACCGGTTCGGCCTTGCCGATGGCGTAGGCGACCTGGACCTCGCAGCGGGTGGCCAGGCCGGCCGCGACGACGTTCTTGGCGACCCAGCGCATCGCGTAGGCGGCGCTGCGGTCCACCTTGGAGGGGTCCTTGCCGGAGAAGGCGCCGCCGCCGTGGCGGGCCATGCCGCCGTAGGTGTCGACGATGATCTTGCGGCCGGTCAGGCCCGCGTCGCCCATCGGGCCGCCGATCTCGAAGCGGCCGGTGGGGTTGACGAACAGGCGGTGGTCGTCGGTGTCCAGCTTGATGCCGTCCTCGGCGAGCCGGGCCAGGACGGGCTCGATGACGTGGGTGCGCAGGTCGGGCGCGAGCTGCGCCGTAAGGTCGATGTCGGCAGCGTGCTGGGAGGAGACCACGAGGGTGTCCAGGCGGGCCGGGCGGCTGCCCCGGTACTCGATGGTGACCTGGGTCTTGCCGTCGGGGCGCAGGTAGGGGACGGTGCCGTCCTTGCGGACCGCGCTCAGGCGGTGCGAGAGACGGTGGGCCAGCTCGATGGGCAGCGGCATCAGGGTGGGGGTCTCGGCGGTCGCGTAGCCGAACATCAGGCCCTGGTCGCCGGCGCCCTGCACATCCAGCGCGTCGCCCTGGACGCCCTGCACGCGGTGTTCGTAGGCGGTGTCCACGCCCTGGGCGATGTCGGGCGACTGCGCGCCGATGGACACCGAGACGCCGCAGGAGGCGCCGTCGAAGCCCTTGGCCGACGAGTCGTAGCCGATCTCGAGGATCTTCTCCCGCACCAGGGTGGCGACATCGGCGTACGCGGCGGTGGTCACCTCGCCCGCGATGTGCACCTGGCCGGTGGTGATCAGTGTCTCGACGGCGACACGCGAGGCGGGGTCCTGGCGCAGCAGGGCGTCCAGGATGGTGTCGCTGATCTGGTCGGCGATCTTGTCGGGGTGGCCCTCGGTCACGGATTCCGAGGTGAACAGGCGGCGGGACATGACACTCCAGGGCGGTGGCGGGTGGATGTGCGGCGCAGGGGGCGAGGGGCGGCGGGGCGGGGTTGTGGTGGTGGGGCCTTGGAACTTTGGAGCTTCGGGGCTTTGGAGCTTGGGGCCGTGGGGTTGTGGGGCCGTGGGGTTCTCGGCGGCCTCTTCGCTCAGCCCGGGGGGGGGTAGTGGGCGGCGGCCTCACATTGCGCGGGGCTGTGTCGTCGTAGAAAGGGGACGATGCCCCGAAGGCCGTTGTGCTGCCGGGGACGGACCCGCCCACCAGCCGACGCCCGAGGCCCGTCGGCCGGCAGCCGAGGGCCGGTGGGAGAGGGCAACCGCGGCTGGTGCCGGGCCGGTTGGGGCCGGCCCGGCGGGCGGGTGGACGCGGGCGGTGTGTCCTGCTTTCGCCGGCGCGTTTTGCCGGGACGGCGGAGGCGTCCCGGTCAGGGTGCGACGGGGCGCGGCGGGGGCCGGCGGGCTGGTGGGGTCAGGCGGCGGCGCGTCCCGCTTTGAGGGCGGCGGCGACGTCGGTCACGCGCCGGGCCTGGTAGGCGGCGGCCTGCAACGTCACCTCACTGGGCGCCACCTGATTGCCCGGCGCCCCCGCCACATGCGAGGTGCCATACGGGTTGCCGGTCTGGAACTGCACCGGATCGGTGTAGCCGGGCGGCACGATCACCCCGCCCCAGTGATAGAACGTGTTGGCCAGCGCCAAAATCGTCGACTCCTGACCCCCGTGCAGCGTACTGCTCGACGTGAACGCCGAATACACCTTCCCCGCCAACTTCCCCTGCGCCCACAACGGACCCGTCGTCTCGATGAACGCCCGCAACTGACTGGACGGATTACCGAACCGCGTCGGCGTCCCCCACAACACCGCATCCGCCCACACCAGATCCTCATGCACCGGCTCAGGAACCTCCGCATGCTCGGCCCGGTAGCGCTCCCAGGCCGCATTGGCCGCCACCGCCGCCGCCGGCGCCGTCTCGGCCACCCGCCGCACCCGCACCCGCGCCCCCGCCTTCTCCGCCCCCTCCGCCGCCGCATGCGCCAACGCATGCACATTGCCCATCGCACTGTAATAAACGATCGCCACGTTCACGGTTGTCATGACTGGGTTCCTTCGTGTGTGCGGGGGTGGGTGGGGCGGGCCCGGCGGCCCGCCCGGAACGGCCCGGGGGCCGGGGCGGGGGGGCGGGGGTCAGCGGCGTGGTGCGGGCGCGGTTCAGGGCTGCGGGGTGGGCGGCCGGGCGTTCATGCGGTGGTGGTGCGGTGGGTGCGCAGGGCGGTGCGCAGGGCGGCCACGACGCGTTCGACCTGGCCGGTGGTGAGTTCGGCGTGCATGGGGATGGCCAGGTGGCGGTGGAAGAGGTCGGCGGAGACGGGGCAGGTCTGCTTGGTCTCGAAGACCGGCTGCAGGTGGGTGGCCCAGGTGCCGTGGCCGCAGCCGATGCCCTGGCCGCGCAGGTCGGCGGCGAGGGCGGCGCGGTCGATGCGGTCGTCCAGGCGGACCAGGTAGGACTGCCAGGCGTGGGTGCGGTCGTCGGGGACCTGGGGCAGGGTCAGCAGGTCCTCGTCGGCCAGGAGGCGCTGGTAGTGGGCGGCGACCGCGGCGCGGCGGGCCAGGAGTTCCTCGATCCGGCCGATCTGCACCTGCAGGATCGCGGCGGCGATGTCGGAGAGTTTGAAGTTGTAGCCGACCTCGGTGAATTCGGGGACGGGCAGGCCCACGACCTTGGACTGGTCGAAGATGCTGCCGATGCCGAAGGAGGAGCGCAGCCGGGCGTCGGCGGCCACGGCGGCATCGGTGGCCACCAGGGCGCCGCCCTCGCCGCTGGTGGCGCCCTTGCGGCCGTGGAAGGACAGGCAGGCGACCTCGGCCAGGGCGCCGGCCTGGCGGCCCTGGTAGGTGGCGCCGACCGCGCAGGCGGCGTCCTCGATGAGGAAGAGGCCGTGCCGGTCGGCCAGGGCCTGCAGTTCGCGGTAGTCGGCGGGCAGGCCCACGGTGTCCACGGCGATGATGCCGACGGTCTTGGGGCCGATCAGGTCGGCGGCCGCCTGGGGGTCGATGGTGTGGGTGTCGGGGCGTACGTCGGCGAAGACGGGCACCGCGTCGAGGTAGCGCACCGCGTGGGCGGGGGCGGGGAAGGTGTAGTCGGCGACGATGACTTCGTCGCCGGGCCGGACGCCGAGGGCGAGCAGGGCCAGGTGCAGGGCGGCGCCGCAGTTGCTGACCGCGACGGCGTGGGCGTCGTAGCGCCGGGAGAGCTGGGCTTCCAGGGCTTTGCCCTTGGGGCCCTGGCCGGCGGGCCAGCCGGAGGCGAACACCTCGGCGACGGCGGCCAGTTCCTGCTCGCCCAGGCTGGCGTGGACCAGGGGGATGGGGTGGGGGTGGGTCATGTGCTCACTTCCCGTTGTCCGCGGTGGCGGGCGGCTGGTAGCGCAAGGGGGTGAGTTCCTGGACGTCGTAGCGCTTGCGCATGTCTTCGACGGCGGCCGCATCGACGGTGGTGCCGCGTGCCCAGATCTCGGCGATCTCTTCGAAGTAGTGCTCGTGGTCGGGCGAGGGATAGCTCTGGAAGAGCATCCGCACCGGTTTGTCGGTGGCGTTGCGGAAGGCGTGCGGGGTGCCGGGCGGCACGAACATGCAGCCGCCCTCGGCGGCGCGGATGACGCGTTCGCCGGTGGCGGACTGCCAGTGGTGCCAGGTGTCCCCGGTGCGTTCGGTGGGCTCGAAGCACAGCAGGTCCAGCTCGCCCTCCAGGACGTAGAAGAACTCCTGGGACTCGTGGTGGACGTGGGCGCCGACATCGAAGCCGGGCGGCACGACCACCTCGAAGATGGAGATGGCCGAGCCCTGCGCCTGGGTCGCCTTGAAGGTCACTTCCTGCGCCGGTGTGATCAGCTTGCGTCCCCCACCGGGCGGGAGGATCAGGGCAGTCATGTGTCGGGTTTCCTTCTTTCGGACGGGACCTCTCGCGTGCGCGGCCCGGAACGGTGCGGGGGCGCGGGGTGCGGGGGTGTGGTGGTGCCGGGGTGCGGTGGTGCCGGGGTGCGGTGGTGCCCGGGGGCGTGGTGCCGGAAGGTGGCGCGGGGATGCCCGGCCCGGACACGCCGGGCGTGGTGGTGCCCGGCCCGGACGTGGTGACCGGTCGGCCGTCAGGCGACCCGGCCCGGGCGCGGTGACGGGCCGGCCGTCAGGCGCGGTGGCGGGCCGGAAGGCAGGCCCCTGGGGCAGCCGGCCGGCGGTGACGGATCGGCCGGCAGGCGGGTGCGGCGGGCGGGTCAGCCGGCGGGCGGGCTGTCGCTGTTCCAGCGGCCCAGGGCCATCTCGGCGGTGATGCCGGGGCCGAAGCCGGCGATCAGGCCGGTGGCGTCCGGCATCGGGGTGTCCTCTTCGAACAGGCGCAGGGCGGCGTCCAGGACGACGGCGCTGGCGATGTTGCCGTACTCGGTCAGCGTCGACCAGCTGTGGCGGAAGACCTTGCGGTCCACGTCCAGGAACTTGGCCAGGTCGTTGAGGATGCGCGGGCCGCCGGCGTGGATGATGTAGAAGTCGAGGTTGGAGGCGTCCCACCGGTGGCCGGCGGCGAACTCGCGCAGCACCGGGGCGAGCGGCTCCATGGTGCCCGGCACCCGGCGGTCCAGCTGGAAGTGGAAGCCGGTGTCGCGCACCGAGTAGGAGATCCAGTCCTCGGTGTGGGGGATGAGGTAGGAGGAGTTGCTCTCCAGTTCGATGCCGGTGCCGCCGCGGCCGCGGACCACGGCGGCCGCGACCGCGTCGCCGAACAGTCCGTCGGACAGCAGGGAGCCGATGTCGTCCATGTCGGGCTGGTAGCACAGCGAGCACAGCTCGCAGGAGACGATCAGGACGTTGCTGCCGGGGTGGGCCAGGCAGAAGTCGTGGGCCCGGTTGATGGCGGCGCCGCCGGCCGCGCAGCCCAGCTGGGCGATGGGGATCTGGCGGGTGTCGGAGCGAAAGCCCATCTTGTTGATGAGCCAGGCCGTCAGCGAGGGCATGAGGAACCCGGTGCACGACACGTAGATGATCGCGTCGATGTCGCGGGCGTCGACCTCGGCGTTGGCCAGGGCTTCCTCGACGACCTCGGGGGTGCGCTTTTTCGACTCGGCCTCGTAGATGCGGTTGCGTTCGGTCAGGCCCGGGTGTTTGAGGGTCTGCTCGATGGGCTGGACGATATGCCGCTTCAGCACCCCCGTGTTGCGGATCAGCCGCAGGGCCAGGGGAAGCTGCGGCTTCCCGGCGTGGACCCGCTCGGCGAATTCCAGCGTCTCTTCGGCCGTGATGACGTTCTCCGGCACACGCACCGACGGCTTGCATAGCCTGGGCATATCGGGAATCCACTTTCTCTAGAGTCTGCCTTCTGCACGTGACTGAAGCGCTCGCGCACTCCCGGCGGCGCCGCCCGGGCGGGCGGCGGCAAGAACAGCGGTGACATCGCCTGCCGTGCCGCCTTCGCCGGGCCCGCGCCGGGTCCGCGCCGGGGCGCGGAACCAGGGGGTGCGGGCGCCGGGGAAGGCGGCACGAAATGAACGGCGGGCCCCCCGCCTCCTCCTTGGCCCTCCCGCCCAACTGCCTGCACGCCCGGCCCGGCCCGGCCCGGATGAGGTCGGCCGGCAAGCGGCCGGCCCGGACTGACCGGGCGGATGGGCGAGGGCGGAGGACGGGCGCAAGGAGGGCAAGCGGACGCGGAAACAGTGGCGGGCGCAAGGGGGGGGCAAGCGGATGCGGAAACAGTGGCGGGCGCAAGGGGGGGGCAAGCGGACGCGGAAACAGTGGCGGGCACAGACGCGCCGGAGGAATCAGAGCAGGGTGGCGGCCGTGCGGGCGCACGACGCCGCACCGCGCCGCACCGCCGTGCGGGCGGGCGCGTCGCGGGCAACTCGCCGGGCGCGTGGACGCGGTGGGGCCGCTCACGCCTGGGCCCCCTCCCCCGGCCGGCGCACGCCGCCCGCCCGCAAACCGACCGGCCCCGACGGCTCCCGCACCCGACCGCGCACCCCGCCCCTGGCGTGCGCTGGGCCAGGGCCGACGGCACCTTGTCCACTCAGTTGCCGTGGACAGGGGGTGCACCGAGCGCCGGCGCCGGGAAAAATGCCCCCGGCGTGGCCTGCCGGGCCGCCGACATCACCGCCTGCGGGCGCGGAAATTACCGTGGGAAAAAGGCGAGCCGCAAAGACGTGAAATCGGCTTAGCCCTGGAGGGGTGGCGGGATGTGATGCTCAACCTGCCGCCGTGGTAACGGATTTGGGCAGGGAAGTCGTGCGGAAATAGTGACACGGATTCCGTCCCCGCACCAAGAGCCCCTGAAAGTGACGTAGGTCACGGCGCCGGTGGCGGGGGCTCCCGGGCGGCGGGCACGCCGCGCAGGGCCCGGATGTGAATCCGCAGGCCGGATACACCGGCCCGGAGCGGGCACCGGAAGGCGCCCCGAGGGGGCCGGGCGGCCGCGCGGGGCGGCACACCCACGCCCGCCCAACTGGCCCGCACCGCAGGGGACATGCGGCCCGCCACCCCCTCCCCCGGCCGCATCCCCGGCCGCGCCCCCGGCCGCATCCCCGGCCGCGCCCCCGGCCGCGTCCCCGGCCGCGTCCCCGGCCGCTCCGGGCGAAGGCCGCGCCCGGCCCGCCCGGGCGGCGTCCGCAACCCGGATCGCGCGGCCCCTGCTCCCGGCCGCGCGCTACGGCCACCCGCCCCGGGTGCAGGCGACGGCCGGCCCGCGCAGTCCCCGGCACGAGGGCGGGGCACTGCCGGCGGGAGGTGCGACGGGCAGGGGGCGTACCGGCGTGGGGCAGCGCCGGCACGCCGTAGGGCCGACGCGAGGCAGTACCCGGCATGGCGCGTCGGCGACACGGGGCCCGGCGTGGAGCGGGCGCCGATGCGAGGCGTTACGGGCAGCAGGCGGTGCCGGAACAGGGCGTTGCCGGCACAAGTCCGCACCCGGCATGAGGCGTTGGCAGCAAGGAGCCGGCGGCGTTACGGGCAAGGGGCGTTGCCCACGTGGGGCCTTCGGGTGCGTGTGTGTGTGTGGGGGGCGTGGTCCTGGCTGCGGGCCGGGGGCCGTTGGCGTGCACCCGTGCGGTTCGGGGCCGGGTGCGGTTCGGGGACCGGGTTCGGGTGCACCCATGCGGTTCGGGCGCCGCGTCCTTGCCCGGCAGGCAGACAGTGGTCTTCGGCCTGCCCGGCAGTGGAGCATCCCGCCCGCACTCCTTCCTCCTCCCGCGCCGTGCGGGCACTCCTGCCCCGCAGGGGCGGCTGCCCCCCCGGGAGACGGCCCCGGTCCTGTCGCCCTCGGAGAGGAACTCCGCCCGGGCCCGGTGGGTCTCGCCCGCCCCCGCTCCGGCCGGGGGGGGCTGGCGGCCGGGGAGGCAACCGGTCTTGTCCCGGGGGGGGCGGGCTGTCGCCGTCCTCACCCGCCCGCCCGGGCCTCAGCCCCTGCCGTCGTGGGGTGTGGTGCCGTTTCCGGGCGGGTGGCTGCCCCCTGGCCCGCGGGCGGCTCCCCCGCTCCCGGGCGCAGGCGTAACGGGGAGAGGTTGTCGCCCGGGCCGGGTACCGGTGGGGAGGCGGTGGGGGTGTGTTCTTTGCGGTGGCTGGGGGCCGCAGCGGCGTGCGTGGGGGGCGGGCCGGGTCCGGGCGGGCCTGCCCCCCCCCGGGGGGGTGGCGTGAGCTGTCGGGGGCCTGTCCCGCCTGCCGGGGGGTTACAGGGTGCGGATGGAGGATTCGGCGTGGTGGCGGGCCAGGCGCAGGATCTGGCGGGTTTCGCGGGTGAGGGCGGCGCGGACCTCGCGGTGGGCCCGGGCCAGGTCCGCGCCGGGGCCCAGGACCTGCTCGATGGTGTCCTCGCGCAACAGGGCGTGGTGCTGGCACAGCACGGTGACGCCGCTCTCATCGGGCAGCACCGACCACTCGCCGCAGTGCGCGGCGAGCAACGGGCGGGGCACGGTCGCCTTGTGCACGATGCGTCCGGCGTGCGGGAAACAGATACGGAAACCGGCCACGGTGGGAGTGCTGCCGTCGGCCGCGGCCAGGTCCAGGGCGACCTTCTGGATGCCCGGGCGGGGCTCTTCCAGCACGGCCCGGCGCACATGGGCGAGCCGGCCGGGCCAGGCGCAGACGTCGTAGAGGAAGTGGTAGACGAGTTCGGCGGGCCCTTTGAGGCGGATGGACTCGGCGAAGGAGAGCGCCAGCCGGTCCAGGCGGGGCCCCTGTTCGGCCAGCAACCGCAGGCTGCGCAGCGCGGAGTGGCTGTTGGCGGTGACGACTTCGCCCAGCCAGGCCTCGTCCTGGAGCCGTCCGCGCGCGGCGCTGAACTCGTGGGTGAGGGTCAGCCGGCAGCGGCCCGGCGCCCGTTCCTCCACCTGCCACACCCCGGCCATCGAGGCGGCCGCCTCCATCGGCTGGTCCTGACGGAAGGCGATCCGCCGGCGGGACAGGTCCTGCACCCGTACGCAGGTCCAAGCGGTGACCTGCCCCTCGGCCAGCGCCCACATCCGCAGCCGTTCACGGACACCGTCGAAGTCCAGACGCTGGGCGTGCAGGATCCGCGGCAAAAACAGCGGCCACCGTTCCGGATCGGCGATCAACGCGTAGACGACGTGCGCGGGCGCGGCCACCTCGACCGCGTGCGCCAGCTGCTGGATGCGCTCCCCGGTCACCGCGGTCCCCTGTCTCCTCCCGCGCGGACTCCCCCGGCCCCACACGTGTTCGGCGCGGGACAGCGGTCCCGGCATACGGCCGGTGGCGGTCCACTCCACACTGCCCCGGCCCGCTCGACACCCGCCCGCACCCGGCTCGAGTCCACCTCGGCCCACCACCCCCACCCCACACCCCGCGAAACCACACCCCCCCACCCACCCGACACCCGCCACCGCCCCGCACCACGCGGCACCACCCCGCCCCGCACCACCCGACACCGCACCGCACCACCCGGAACCGCCCCGCACTGCACCACACCCCCGGGGACCATCACGCACCACGCGGCACCGGACCGGACCAGAGCGCCCGCGCCGAGCCGGACCAGGCCGGGCCACGCCGGGACAAGAGCAGCCGGGACCGGGCGTGCGCAGCAGAACCGGCCAGGGCAGAGGGGCACTGACCGCACCGAAGCAGGCCGGACCCGCCCCGGCCCGGCCCGCCCCGGGCAGCACCGACCCAACCGGAGCAGACCACCAAACAAGCCGGCCGCCCCGGCGCAGGCCACACCAAAACACGCCGGGGACGGAGCCGGACCGGCACGCCGAAACGGGACGGGACGGGACGGGACGGGATGGGATGGGATGGGGCACCGGAACAACCCGCATCAGGCAGGCCCGCTCCTCCCGGCACAGACCACACCGCAGGTGCCGGCCGCCCCGGACCAGCACGCATCACACACGACCGGCCGCCCCGACACAGACCGCACCGAGCAGCCCCGGACCAGCACGCATCACGCAAGAGCGGCCGCCCCGACACAGACCGCACCGGAGGACCGGCCGTGCCCCCGCAGAACTGACCACCAGGAACGAGACCGGGCCCACCCCGGCCCGACCGCACCAAGCCGGACCGGCCGACACGGGAGCAGACCACACCAGGCAGGACCAGCCACACCGGAGCAACCCGCACCGGAGCGACCGGCCGCACCGGCACCCCGAAGCAGGCCCCATCAGGCAGGTTTGGCCGTCCCGACGCAGACCGCACCAGAGCGACCGGCCGCGCCCAGGCAGAACCGCCCACACCAGGAACGAGACCGAGCCCACCCCGGCCCGACCGCACCAAGCCGGACCAGCCAACACGGGAGCAGGCCACACCAAGCAGGACCAGCCACGCCGGAGCAACCCGCACCGGGCAGGACCAGCCACGCCGGAGCAACCCGCACCGGGCAGGACCGGCCGCCCCGGAACAGGGCGCGCCAAAACTGGCCGGGCCCGGGTCGGATGGGCAGCACCAAAGCAGACCGCACCAGGCAGGACCGGTCCCACAACACCGGAGCAGGCCGCACCAGGCAGGACCGGTCCCACAACACCGGAGCAGGCCGCACCAGGCAGGACCGGTCCCACAACACCGGAGCGACCCGCACCGGGCAGGACCGGCGGCCCCGGAACAGGCCGCACCGGGCGGGCCGGGCCGCTCCGGAGCAGACCGAGCCGGGGCACAAGCCGGCCGGGGCGGGGACGGATACGTGCACCGCCCCCGCCCCGTTCGCACCACAGCGCAGAGCGGCCCAGTGCAGTGCGGCCCAGTGCAGTGCGGTGCAGTGCGGCCCAGTGCGGTGCAGTGCGGTTGCCGCCGCTCCCCCGCCCCGCACCGCCCCTGCCCTGCCCCGCCCCCGCACGACACTGCCGTGCGGGGGCGGGGCAGGGGGTGGGTCAGGCGGCGTAGAGATCGAAGGTGGAGGTGCGCCGGGGCCCGGCGGTGACATCCAGCTGCGGATCGACGGCCAGCATCGCCTGATGCAGCCGCTGCACCTGCGGAGAGGGCTCCACCCCCAGTCCCTCGATCATGCGGATCCGCAGCTTGCGGTAGATCTCCAGCGCCGAGGCCTGCCGCCCGGACCGGTAGAGCGCCACCATCGCCTGCGAGTGCAGCCCCTCATGCTGGGGATAACGGGCGGTCAGCTCGGTGAGCTCGGCAATCAGCCCGGAGTGCCGGCCCAGCCGCAGGTCGGCATCGATACGCCGCTCCACCGTGCCCAGCCGCGACTCCTCCAGACGCATGACCTCGATCTCCAGGATGGGACCCACCCGCACATCCACCAGCGCCGGCCCGCGCCACAGCGCCAGCGCCCGGCGGAAGTGATCAGCGGCCCGGCCGTCATCACCGTCCTCGAAAGCCGCACGGCCCTCGGCCGCCAGCCGGTCGTACTCATGCACGTCCACCCCCTCGGCCGGTATCTGCATCAGATACCCGCCGTGCCGGGTGGCCAGGACCTCCTTAGCCGTGCCGGGCCTGTCCGGCCCCAGCGCAGTACCCAGATGCCGGCGCAACTGGAGAATGTAGGTCTGCAGGGTGGTCAGCGCACTCTGAGGCGGTTCAGTGCCCCACAGCTCCTCCATGAGCGTGGGCACGGACATGACCT
This sequence comes from Streptomyces venezuelae, assembly GCF_008642315.1. Classification (NCBI taxonomy): domain Bacteria; kingdom Bacillati; phylum Actinomycetota; class Actinomycetes; order Kitasatosporales; family Streptomycetaceae; genus Streptomyces; species Streptomyces venezuelae. The sequence continues at coordinate 162,514 of NZ_CP029192.1, forward strand.
GCCCGGGATAGAGGGCAAAAAGGGACAAGATCTGCCGCGGCTTGCGTGCCGTCGGAACAATCGATCCCCCGTTGACCTCGGCGCTCAACGGACCCAGAACCTGAATCTTCATGGGTTATCTCCGTACTTCGTCGAGTTCTTGTCTTGACTGCATTCCGTCGCCGCGGACGTCCTCCCTCACCAACCCAGCGCACCCTCCTCTCGCCGCAACAAACCCCCCACACACGAACCCGCACCCGCACCGGGCTGACACGACGTCAAAGACAACTGCACAGAGGCGTGTTGCACGGTAGGCGGCACCGGCCAGGAACACCTGGCCCGGGATGAAATCCGCACGGCCGGCAAGGAAACGTTGCCGCACACCCCCACAGCCCCCCCCTCACGCTCCCTTGGATCCACACGTCCAAAACAGTGCCCAACTGCGGTACACGACCACGACGGTGGGACACACCGGCCGACACTCACACACAGACGACACCTAGCAGCACACAGTGGTACATAGCAGTACACGGTGGTACGTAGAAGTACGAAGCAGTGGTACGTAGCAGTACGAAGCGGTGGTACGTAGTAGTACGCGGTCGTACGACGCGGTGATACGAAGTGGTGCACTCGAGCACGGCGCGGCCGGCCCGGGGGCGGCACACGCCTCCACCGGCACACCCCGCCCGCCCCTTCACGGAACTCACAGCAGACGGGCAAGTACACGGAAGGAGAAACAGAAACAGACACCGAAACCCCACCCCGGACCCCGGCCCGGACAACACCCCGGGCCACACCGGAGGCCCAGCCCGCCCACCGGGCGGGACACTAGCCGGTGGACACCCACCGCACCGGAACAACCGGAACACCACAAACAGCCGGAACAGCCGGAACACCAGGAACACCACAAACAGCCGACGCCACCGGCACAACCGGAGCCACCGCAGCAGCAGACACCGCCGGAACGGCAACGGCCGAAGCAGCACAAGCCGCCGAAACGGCGGCCGGAACAGCCGACACGACCGCAGCCGCAGGCACCGCGGAAACCGCCGGAACCCCCGCAGCGGCCGACACCGCGGAAGCGGCCGGAGCAGCAGACGCAACCTCAGCAGCAGCCACCACGGAAGCGGCCGGAGCAGCAGACGCGGCAGGAGCGCCAGCCACCACGAGACCCGACGGGGCAGCAGACACAGCCTCAGCAGCAGCCACCACGGAAACGGCCGCAGCAGCCGACACCACAGAAACCCCCGCGACAGCAGACACCGCGGAAACCCCCGCAGCAGCAGACGCCGCGGGAACCGCCGCAGCGGCAGACGCCGCCTCAGCCGCGGGCGCCGCGGGGCCACCGGAGCGGCAGAGGGGGAAGGAGCAGCAGACACCCCCCGCACACCGGAAGCGGCCGCACCCACGGGAACACCAGACGGCACGGAGGCAGCGGGCGGGACAGAAGCAGGGGCGCCGGCGGGAACACCAGGCGGAGCGGCGGCGGGCGGAACGGGGGCAGGGCAGGGCCGCCGGCAGCGGCAACAGGCGGGACGGGGACGGGAGCGGCAAGGTCGTGGCCCGCGGTCAGGATCAAACGCTGCAGACGCCGCAACCGCGCCGAGGGCTCCAGACCCAACTCCCCCACCAGCGTGGCCCGCAACCGCTGATAGGCATCCAACGCCTCCCCCCGCCGGCCCGAACGATGCAACGCAAGCATGTACTGCGCATGCAGACTCTCATGCGCACGATAACCATTGACCAGCACCGTCAACTCCGCCAGCAACTCCCGATGACGACCCAGCCGCAGATCCGCCTCGATCCGCCGGTCCAACGCACACAACCGGCTCTCATCCAGCCGCTTGATCTCCATCTGCAACTGCGGACCCGCCTGCACATCCGCAAAAGCCGTACCCGACCACAACGCCAGCGCCCGACCCAGCCGCTCCGCCGCCCCCGCACAATCCCCTACATCCATCGCCCGATAACCAGCCCCCGCCAACTCCTCAAAAACCCGCACATCACTACCACCCCCACCACCACACAACCGATACCCACCCGGCATCGTCACCAACACCTCCTTGGCACCCCGACGCCCACCCCCCACACCCCCCCGCTCCAACGCCGCCCCGATCAACTCCCGCAACTGCAACACATACGTCTGCAACGTCGTCCGCGCACTCCGCGGCGGAGCCACCCCCCACAACTCCCGCGCCAACACCGACACCGGCACCATCCGGTCCACATGCAACGCCAACAACGCCAACACCTGCCGCGGCTTAGGAGCCGACGGCACCACCGAACACCCACCCACCCGCACCGCCAGCGCGCCCAACACCTCAATCTCCACAACGCCCCCCCACACCACCACCGGCCCCCGGAACGCACCTACCACGCCCCCAGCCGAACCCCGAAACCGCACCCAGATTCAAACCGGTCCCCCCACCCCTGTCAATACAAAACCGCGCAGCTGGTTTCCACCCACCCTCAACCACACCCCCCACCCACCCCCACCCACCCTCAAGCACACCTCAAGAACCCAAACAGGCCAGGAAGAACCCAAACAGGCCAGGCTCCAGGCCCCAGGGGGTGGTCACGGGGCGGTGTAATAACGGGACCTCAGAGGGGGCGGAGCCCAGGGCCGCAAGGAGGGAGACCTGCAGCCCTCGGGGGGGAGTACGGCATCCGCCCCTCCTCCGGCCAGAGCGCAAAGGCCGTGAAGAGGCGGCGCTCGACCCACGGGCGACTCAACAGCCGGAGGACGACGCGCATCCAGCCCAGCGGAGCGCAACGATCCCTGGACAGCGGCGACATCTCCCAGGAGGGCGTTCACCGGGGGCAGCACAACGATCAGGGACGATCAGGGAATGGTGGCGTTCGGTCCGGAGGGGGCGACACAACAGCCCATACATAGCGCGGTGCTCGACCAGAGGATCGCCCGACTGGCAGCGGCGCGACACCCGCCCTCCGCGGGGAAGCTCACCCGAGGGCGGACGGCCCAACAAGTCGGCAGCGTTGACGTTCGCCGCAGGAGAGCGGCGCAACGACCGGTACCCCGCACGACGTTCGCCCCAGACTGTGTACCAACCCGGCAGGCCCCAAGAGAGTGCTCCCCGGGGGCGCAACACCCCCGGGGCAACATGGCACTCGCCCCCTCCAGGGGACGTTCTCCCCGAGGAGACGCAACCGGTCTGAGAGTGGCGCGCGGCTTGACCAACCGGGGGGGCACAACAACCTGCGGATGGCTCGGCGCTCGCACCCTCCCCGGAGGAGTACGTTCACCCCGGGGCGGCGGAACGGCCCGCGAGCGGTGACGTCCGGCCGCCGGGGCCACGAACGCGACGCGAGGGCAAGGTACGGGTTACTGCGGAGGGTTGCCGTGTTTGCGGGAGGGCAGGTCCGCGTGCTTGGTGCGCAGCATGGCCAGCGACCGGATGAGGACCTCGCGGGTCTCGGCCGGATCAATGACGTCGTCGACCAGACCGCGCTCGGCGGCATAGTAGGGGTGCATCAGCTCGGCCTGGTACTCCTTGGCCAGGCGGGCCCGTGTCGCCTCGGGGTCCTGGGCGGCGGCGATCTGCTTGCGGAAGATGACGTTGGCGGCGCCGTCCGCGCCCATCACGGCGATCTCATTGGTGGGCCAGGCGTAGGTGAGGTCGGCGCCGATCGACTGGCTGTCCATCACGATGTACGCGCCGCCGTACGCCTTGCGCAGCACCAGCGAGATGCGGGGCACAGTGGCGTTGCAGTACGCGTACAGGAGCTTGGCGCCGTGGCGGATGATGCCACCGTGCTCCTGGTCGACGCCCGGCAGGAAGCCGGGCACGTCGAGCAGGGTGAGGATCGGGATGTTGAAGGCGTCGCACATCTGCACGAAGCGCGCGGCCTTCTCCGAGGCCTCGATGTCCAGAACCCCCGCCAGCACCTGCGGCTGATTGGCGACCACACCCACCACTTGGCCGTCCAGCCGGGCCAGAGCGCAGATGATGTTGCGCGCCCAGTGCTCGTGCACCTCCAGGAACTCACCGTCGTCGACGAGTTCCTCCACCACCCGGCGCATGTCATAGGGCCGGCTGCCGTCAGCGGGCACCACCTCCAGCAGACCCGCGGTGGACCGGCCGGCCGGATCCGCACACGGCAAGGACGGCGGGCCCTGACGGTTGTTGGAGGGCAGCATCGACAGCAGGTAGCGCACCTCGGCCAGACAGGTCTCCTCGTCGTCGTACGCGAAGTGGCACACCCCCGACGTCTCGGCGTGCACGTCCGCACCGCCCAGACCGTTGTGGGTGACCTCCTCCCCCGTCACCGCCTTGACCACATCCGGGCCGGTGATGAACATCTGCGAGGTGTCCCGGACCATGAACACGAAATCCGTCAGCGCCGGACTGTAAGCCGCGCCGCCCGCACACGGGCCCAGCATCACCGAGATCTGCGGGATCACACCCGAGGCCCGCGTATTGCGCTGGAAGATGCCGCCGTAACCGGCAAGCGCCGTCACTCCCTCCTGGATCCGCGCACCGGCCCCGTCATTGAGCGACACCAACGGAGCGCCCGCCGCCAGCGCCATGTCCATCACCTTATGGATCTTCGCGGCATGCGCCTCACCCAGCGCACCCCCGAAGATCCGGAAATCATGCGCATAAACGAAGACGGTACGTCCCTCTACCGTCCCCCATCCGGTGACCACCCCATCCGTATACGGGCGCTTGGCCTCCAGCCCAAACCCGGCAGCTCGATGCCGCCGCAACTGCTCAACCTCCCGGAACGAGCCGTCGTCCAGGAGCAGCCCGATCCGCTCACGTGCCGTCAGCTTCCCTCGGGCATGCTGCGCCTCGGTCGCCTGCTCCCCCGGCCCCGCCAACGCTCGCACTCGGATCGCAGCCAACTCGGCCACCCGACCCTGCGCCTCACCCACCACGGAAGACTCCACCACCGCCACCATCCCCTTTCCGACCAACCGACCAACCGACCAACGGACCCAACCACCAACCAGACCTAGCCCTTTGCCAGATCCGGCTCTCGTCTCCGGGCGTCGGCTGCCCGATTCGGCTCCCGGCCCGGGCCCAACTCCGTTCCCGGCCGGCCCCGGCTTCGGTCACGGTTCTCGTTCTTGACCCGCGTCCCCGTTCTCGGACGCAGTCCTCGTTCCCGCACCCGTCTCCACGAGGTGCCAGCGGGTGCCACTGAGCGGGTGCCAGTCATGTCCGGTCCCGAATGTCGTTCCCGAACCCAGCCCCGCTGCCGACCTTCGGGCCCGAGGAAGCCAGTCACTTGCCGCCCCTGGTTCAGGGGTCCAGCCCGGCCGCCCCGACCACCACCTCCGGCGACCCGTCGGTGTCTCGGTTCCACAGCCGGCGCCGCCGCCTCCAGGAGAGGGGGCACCAGCAGGCCAGCGCACCTGAAGGCAGCCGGAGCGATGTGTACGTGTGCGCGTCAGCGCCAACTGTGCGGTGCCCGGTAGACCCGGGCCGACTCCAACGGCCGCCACGCCTCGACCCGACGGGGCGGCCCGCTGTGCGCCTCGCCCACCGGCCGGCCCGCCACCAGCGAGAACAGCGTCACCGCCACAGCAGCAAGCTCCTCATCGCTGGCCCGCCCACGCTCGACTCTGAGCAGCGCGGTCCCACCATCGGTAGCGTCCACGAGCCACCTCCCTTTCAGCCGCCAACGGTCGCCCCCCACACTCAACACCGGCTCGGGCCCGCCTCGAACAACCCCCAACCCCCAGACCCCAGACTCCAAACCGCAACCCCCAACCCCCGTCAGGAGTACGACCCCTGCCCCCGGCCCGCACCAAACGGGCCGAGCCACCCAGGCCCCACCACTCGGCCCCGGCCACCCAGCCCGGGTCACCCAGACCCCCGCCGAGACCAAACGGCTCGGCCCGAAAAGAGCAGAGGTAACCCACAGATTCATTAAAAACCGCTCGTACGGTTTTTAACGAGCTAATGTCACGGGCATGTTCCCCACCGACCCCACCCCAACCGGTCCGCCAAACACCCCCGAACGGAACCCCCGGCTTCCGGCCAAAGCACCCCCACCCATCCCCGACTCACGCCACCGACACTCGCCGAGGTGAACACCTCGCAACACCCAGAGGCAGGCAAACGGAATGCGTCACCTCACCCCTCTCCCGCAGGAGAGAACCGCCCACCTCTGGATATCAAACCGGCAAGTTGGTTTTATATGTGTTCCGGACACCCTTCGTGACGGGAGTCACCAGTGAGCCAGCAGGAACGGGCCACGCGCACCCGCAACGCCCTTATCCAAGCCGCCGCCGAACTCTTCGAACGGCACGGCTACACACGCGCCAGCCTGGAAGACATCAGCACCCGCGCACAGGTCAGCCGCGGCGCCCTGCACTTCCACTTCGAGAACAAGGCAGCACTCGCCGACGCCGTCGAACACGCGGCCGCTCACGCCATCCGCGAAACCGCCGAAAGCACACCCCCGAACCCCACCAGTCCCCTCCACACCCTCATGGACCTCTCCCACCGCATGGTCCACCTCCTCCACCACGACACGATCGTCCGCGCCGGATTCCGCCTCAACTGCGACCCCGGCCCCCGCACCCCCCTCAACCTCCACCAGCAATGGCAAGCCCACGTCCATCACCACGTCACCCAAGCCGCGAACCAACAAACCCTCGCCCCTCACATCACCCCCCATCACCTCACTGCCACCATCGTCGCCACCACCACCGGCCTCGAAGTCCTCAGCCGAACCAACCACAATTGGCTCACCCCCACGCCCCTCACCCACTTCTGGCAACTCCTCCTCCCCTCCATCACTCACCCGCCCACCATCGACACCCACGAACCCGCCAACACCCACGCCCCCTAGCCCAATTGGGACCGCCCGCCGTTACCACAAGCCGCGCGGCCCCGGCCAAACAGAGCGACTCGCCCGCCTTGTCCCAGCCTTGGACAGGTGGCGATGTCGTGGACCACAGCCGGGGCAATGTCGGGGCCGACCGCCGGAACGTCGCCCGTCGCGGTCATCGCACTCGGGACCAACCGGGGACAGCCCGGGCCAGCCGAAACGAGACGGGGACAGCCGGAACAAGACAGGGTGAACCGGAACGAGACGGGGCCAGCCGGAGCAAGGCGGCGGCAGCCCCGCCCGGAAAAGCAGACGATCAACAAACGGGAACACAGGGCGAGTTATCGAACGCCCACGCTAAGCTACTGGCAGATCATCCCACCCCCGGGCGGGAGCGGCACCCCGCGGCGCACGCCGCCCCAGCCAAGGAGCAACCGGCACATGACCCAGCACCCCGGATCCCTCGCCGGCAAGGTCGCCCTGATCACCGGAGCCAGCAGCGGGATCGGTGCGGCGGCTGCTCACGTCTTCACCCGCGAGGGCGCCCGCGTGGTCCTGGTCGCCCGGCGCGAGGACCGGCTGCAAACCTTGGCCAAAGAGCTGCGCGAGGCCGGTGCCGACGCCTCTTACTGCACCGCCGACGTGCAGAGCGCCGCCGACATGCGCCGCGCCGTCGCCCACACCGTCGACACCTACCAGCGCCTGGACGTCGCCTTCAACAACGCCGGGGCTGCGGCCGAGAAGAGCCCCCTGCACCTCATGGACGACGCCACCTACGACCTGATCATGGACACCAACGTACGTGGCGTGTGGAACTGCCTGCGTCCCGAGATCAGCGCCATGCTCACCGTCGGCGGCGGCGCCATCGTCAACACCAGCAGCGTCGCCGGTCTCGTCGCCACCTCCGTGGCCGCTCCCTACATCGCCGCGAAGCACGCCGTGGTCGGCCTCACCAAAGTCGCCGCCGTCGAATACGCCCCCCACAACATACGCATCAACGCCATCGCCCCCGGCCTGGCGCGCTCCGAGATGGTCGAGGACTGGTTCACCCGCTTCCCCGCCCAGGAAGCCAAGAGCAAGGCGTCCTCCCCCCAGAACCGCATGGCCGAACCGGAAGAGATCGCCGAAGCCGCCGCCTGGCTCTGCAGCGACCACGCTTCCTTCGTCACCGGCGCCACCCTTCCCGTCGACGGGGGCGCCACCACCTGGTAACCGCCACACCCATCACCCACCGTCCCCAACACTCCACGGCTCCACGGCTCCACGGCTCAGCGGCTCAGCCGGTGTGGCGCCTTACGGAGGAGGTCGGTTTCCGCAGGGGGCGCGTAGGAGGATTGGCCTGTCTGCACCTCGTTGGCCCCGGGAGTCAGGACCCGTGAACCTCAGCCAGTGCTGGGGACCAGAGACGGCTGGGGAACCGACACCGCCTGCGCGTACAACCGCGCACCCCGATCCGGCGCCAAATCCAGCCGCGCCAACACCGCCGGGACCGCAATCGCCGGGATCACGTGGTCGTACAACACCGAGATCCGCCGCTCCACGTCCGCGAGACCACACTCCAGCTGCGAGAACAACTGGACCCCGTGAAACGACGACACGATCAGCTCCGCCGTCTGCCGCGGCACCACATGCGACAGAACCTCTCCCCGCTCTTTCGCCTCGGCCAATGTCTGCGCCGACAACTCAATCCATGCGGGCCACGCACTCCCGTAATGCTCACGCCCTTGCGGGTCCGACGAAAGCACCGCCCCCGCCCGCACCACCGGATCCCGCGGCAACCGGTGCGCCAGGAGCAGCCCAGCGTCCACCCACTCCTGCACCTTCAACTCCTGCGCCGGCCCCGCAAACGCCACCTGCGCCTGCAGCACTCCCCGGGCCAGCGCTTCCTTCGAGTCGAAGTGGAAATACAAAGCCCCCTTGGTCACCCCCGCGACCTGCAAAATGTCCGACACCGTCGCCGCCGAGTACCCATGCTCGGCGAACACGACGGCCGCCGCTTCCAACACCGCCCGCCGCGTCCGAACAGCACGCTCCTGCTGCGCCACCCATAACCTCCCACCACCACAACCCACACCAAAAACGCAGCGGGCCCGAAAAGAAACCGCCGTGCACGTACCTTACCCACCCCACCCCAGCACACCCCCCGGCCACCACACATCACCGCAGCCCAACAGTGGACAACAGGCCGGACCGCAACCGGCAGGTCGGATCGCAGCTGCCACCCAAGGCACCGGCCTGCGACCGCATACCACCCACCGCCCACCACCGACCACCAACCGCGCAAAACACTCACAGAGCCTGAGCTCTGATGAGCCGTTAAGTCGCATGTCGTGCCATGCAGAGGTGACGGCAGCCTGAGGCCTCCCTCCACCCCCGTCAACCCAGCAGCCCCGCCGAGCACGACCACATCAACTGCTCACGCGCAGCAGAACACCACAAAGGGGGCCGTCTGCATCGCAGACAGCCCCCGCCCCCTACCTACGCCGACGCATCCCCCTCACGTACGGGACCGAGTCGGCCATCGCCCGAGCCGATCACCGCCCGCGCCGGCTCACCGCGCATGACCCGCCTCCTACAAACCCCGCTCGGGCCAACTGCGACCGGCCGCCGCCTCCGCATCCACCCGCCTGAGCAAGTCCTCGTCGATCTCCCCCAGCGAGCGCACCACATGCCGTGCCCCTGCCCGCTCCATCAACGGCCGCTGGTACCCGTTCTCGTAATCACTGGGGTGCCCGATGAACGCCACCCCCAACTCCCGTGCCGCCTCCGCGACCCGCGCCACGTCGTCGATGAAAACGACCTGGTCCAGGCGCAGCCCGAACACGCCCTCGGTGATCTCACGGATCCCCGGGCGGAAATCGTTCGTGCACACGTACCCCGGCGCGTCGAACAAACCGGCCACATCACCCAGGTAGCGGTCGAAGTGCTTCCGCTCCAAGCCTCCGTAACAGACCGTGGCCACCTCCAGTCCACGCAGCCGCTCCAGCAACTCACTCGCCCCCGGCAGCACGCGGACCGGGTGCTCCGCCACGTACCGTTCCCGCTCCTCGAAGTACGCCGCCAACAGCTCCTCCGCGCTGCCCCCCAGCACATCCGCGGCCGCCCGCGCCGCCACCATCTGCGACTGCGACAACAGCGCCTGCTCCAACTCCGGCCCGTACTCCCCTCCCCGGGACTCCACGAGCCGCCGGATCACCGGGCCGAAACTGTCGTTCAGCAGCACCCCGTCGATGTTCACCGCGACCAACCGCACATGACCCAATCCCCCACCCCCGTCCACGCCTGCGTCCCCGCCGACGTCCACACGCACACCCACACCCGGCTCGACCGAACCGGCCTCGCCCGTACCCGCGCCGAGCGATCCCCCACGACTTGCCATCACGACCCCGCCCTCACATCAACAACGAACCCGACAAGAACCGAACCTGCACAAACCGCCGAACAACCGGCCCTCGGCCCACGGCCCCCAACCCCGCCTCAACCTCGACCGAGGCCCTCGGCCTGGCTTTCGGCACCGCGAGGCCCACCCCGCCAAGTCAACAGGCGCGAAAGCATAACAAGAGAACCGGACGCCCTGTTTTCCATCCGGATAAACGGACTTAGAAATTCCCCTTAACCATGAAAAGCGAGCCCCCAGCCCGCCCCCGCACACTCGGGACTTCACACCCCGAGTCCGCGCCACCCCCTCACCAGGAACGCAACTACCCAGCGTCACGAAATCCCGAAACTCGTTGCCACGCCGAGATACCGCTACAGCGGAATACAGGAATCCGAATACCCCTTGACGCACTCCGTGCAATTACCACGAACCCTTGAAAAGGAAACCGGTAGGTATGTATGTTATGGCGTCGCTTTCATTTCACCTCCGGGGGAGAGGTCCATGATCAGCAGTCTCGTATTGTCGAAAGACGCCCAAGGCGCCCGTGTCGCCAGCACCAGCACCAGCACCACAACGGACGACACAAGGGGCGACGCAACCGCCAGTACCGCCGCCAGCACCACCACCGGCGACACCGCCCCCGTCACCACGCAGAACCCCACCCACGGCAGCACCGCCGACTCCAGCACCGCCGTCGGCACAGCGGACGGCGCCACGGATCACTCCGTCGGCACCACGGACAGGCCCTCCACGGACGGCCCAGCCACACCCGCCCGTGCGCCTCGAGCCGGGTCCGCCAAGGCCGCAACCGCCCCGCCCCGCCTCACCACCACCGTCCCCGCCGAGTACGTGCACCGCGCGGCCCTCGCCGAGGTCTTCCTCACCGGCTGCGAGAAGACCGGGCCCGAGACCTACGTCCTCACCGGGCAATGGCCCCGCGCCCACACCTTCTTCACCACCCTCGACGGTCGGCACGATCACCTCCAGGCCTGCGAAACCCTCCGCCAGACCGGCATCTACCTCGCCCACGCCGAGCACGGCATACCCCTCGGCCACCACTTCGTCATGCAGGACATGACCGTCACCACCCACCCCGAGCACCTCACCATAGGCAGCACCCCCACCAACCTCACGCTGCACACCACCCTCTCCCGGCCCACCCGTAGCCCTCAGTTCACCATCGCGTTCACCATCACCAACCCGCAAGACCAGACCCTCGCCACCGGCCACGGCCACTTCACCTGCATCTCGCCCGCCGTCTACCGCCGCATGCGCAGCGCCGGCAACCCCGACAACGCCACTGATCCCACCACCCACACCCTCAAGGCCCTGGTCCACACCCCCACCAATCAAGACCCCTATGTCTTCGGCCGCGTTGACTCCCGCGACCTGGTTCTCGCCCCCACCCACCAACCCCGCACCTACCTGCTCAACGCCCACCCCGAGCACCCCGTCCTCTTCGACCACGACGGTGACCACCTCCCCGGCATGGTCCTCATAGAGGCCGCCCGCCAAGCCACCCATCCGCACCCGCCCACCACTCAGCTCACCCACACGCACACCACCTTCCACCACTACGTCGAACTGACCACTCCCACCACCGTCGTCACCACCCCGCCCACGCACACCCACAACACCACCACGCACACCGTCACCAGCCACCAGAACGACCGCCCCACCCACACCACCACCCTCATTCACACCCGCCTCTGATCACGCGGTCCCGACACCGAATTCGGGAGCGCAACCGGGAACGAGCGGGAACCCGGCCAGAACCCGGCGAGAACCAGCGGAATGTGCCGCAGACGTGCGTGTCCTGCCACTGCTGCCACTGCTGCCCAGCAGGTCTGATCACTTCATGCGCCTGCCGTTCGGTTCACCTACGGTTCAGCCATCGATGAAGATCCGTAACTCAGGCGTCGGAAATTGATCAGTTCACCAGTGCAATTCCGCTGCCCTCAGCCATTGCGTTCGTTTTCACGAGCGGCATCGAAATAGGGAGGACGAAAGCGGGCCGACCCCCGGTCGGCCCGCCATCAGCTCTGCGATCTGCGCGCTTTACTCCTCCATCTCCCCGGACAACTGGTACAGGTCCGGCACGGATACCTTGATCGGCTCTTGCGTCGTCCGGGCTATCACGACCACCACCGGCTCGTCCGGGCTGGGGTTCTCCTCGCGGTGCGGGACGAACGGAGGAACAAGGAAGAAGTCTCCGGGGTCCGCGGCGACACGAACCTCCTTCGTGCCGTCGTGGTACACGAACACGGGGTGGCCGCTGACCACATAGATGCCCGCCTCCGACGCGCCGTGGTGGTGGTTGTCCGTCGCACTCAACGGCGGATTCTCCACCAGGCCCATCCAGAGCCTCTTGGAACCGACCGTGCCTCCGCTGATGGCCGCGTAGCCGTCCAGCTCGTCGGCTCGGACATGGTGGACGCGGTTGTTCAGCGGTCCCGTGCTGCCCGTACTGCCCACGCCGACCATGCCGTCCGCGCCGTACCTGCCTTGCGGTGTGTTGGCGCCTGTGTCGGTGTTCATGCTGCAACTCCCTTTGTGGCGGGCTCGTTTGACTGCACAACACCCTGCTGACGTTGGAGCTTTTCGGCAATCCAACTTGCCGGAACTGCAAGCAATCCGGACGGCGAGGCCGCCCGCGCACCTCCATCCGCCCGCACTCCGCTCTGCTATCCGCGACAGTTCTCGCTCTCCCCCTCGTCCCGGCCGCCTCGCAGCCCGCGAGCGCCACCGTGGCGACGCCAGGGGCGGTATCGGCGCCGGGGGCAGTATCCGCGTCTGCGTCGTGCATCGGTGGCCTCAAGGACTCACGGACGCGTTCGTCCGTCGACGGTGGCGAGGGGCCCTGAGAGGACGAGAGCCGATTCACGGACGCGCTTCAGCTCAACAGGGCGTACCTGGGGACGGCCAAGGCGGTGATCTCCTCCGCCGTCTGGAGCGCGTACGGCCTCACAGGGCTACAGGACGGAGGCAATTCCGGGGAAACGGTCACGCTGTACAACCCTCGTACGCCACGAGATCGACGTCTCACGCCACTGACCATCGACGTCTCACCCCACTGGCCACTGAGCCTTATCCCTCTACTGGCGATCGCCGGTCACCCACCCAGGGCGCCGACAGCCCGTACGAACGCACCGTCATCGGCCATCACAGGGACCGCCAGGCAGTGGTCCCCTTCCGTCGCGACGGCGACGTCGTCGGCGAAGCCTCCGCCGATGAGTTCGCGCCCTGAGGCGACCTCGGCCACGGCGGTGGCGACGTCCGGCGTCGTCCGGAAGACGGCTGCCGCCATTGCTGCTTCCGGCGACAGCGTGCCTGCGCCGTCGAAACTGTCGCAGCCCTGGGCCCGGCCCAGGACGTCGCCGCGGTCCCGTCCGTACGACTCCTCCAACGCGCCGATGATCGCCCCCGCTCCCAACATGTCCTCCATCGCGGGCCTCAGGCTTCCGTCCGGCCAGCGTTCCCCTGAGGCGATCACCGCTAGGGGACGTTCTGCGGTCCCGTATCCCTCGCGGGCGAGCCAGCGGCTTACGGCTGTCGCGTTCCGGAGGGCGCCGGCGACCACGGGTATGCCGCCGGCCGACGCGGCGATCGCGGAGCCGTTGGGTGAGGGCAGTACGAGGCGGGGCGTGAACGGTGCTCGGCGTAGTGCCGCCGGGGAGAGGGACCAGGGCGCTGTCGGCGTGGCCATACGGCGGCCGACCGCCAGGACCGCGCCCATCTGCTCGGCGAAGGCGGCTGCCGTCTCGTCCCGCCAGTGGTAGGGGAACACCCGCGTGCCCGCCTCCACGGCGACCGTCACCGCCGTCGTGAACGACAGTACGTCCACCACCACAAGGCAGGCGGCGTCCGACGCCAGCCGTTCCGCTCCGGTGGGACCCCAGTCGAACCGGACCCCGTGGGGCCTCTGCAGAGGCCAGTCATTCATATGCCCGTAATTCATAACTGATGATCGTGCCTGCTTGCCGCGCGCGATGAGGGTGGGGCAGGCTCCTTCCATGGTTTCGGTTCTGCAGAACGTAGCTGTCGATTGCGCCAACGCCTATGAGCTGGCCCGTTTTTGGAGCGCGGTGACCGGTCGTCCGATGCACCCGGAGGACCGGCCCGGCGACCTGGAGACGGAGGTGATGCTGCCGGAGGGACCGGTCCTGTTCTTCAATCAGGTGGCCGAACCGAAGACGTCGAAGAACAGGCTCCATCTGTGCCTGCGTCCGGAGACGTCCCGTGAGGCGGAGGTCGAACGGCTCCTCGGGCTCGGTGCCACGTGGGTCGTCGACCGTCGGGAACCGGACGGGTCGGGCTGGGCCGTGCTGGCGGATCCCGAGGGCAACGAGTTCTGCGTCCTGCGAAGCGAGTCCGACCGGGCCGTGCCCGACGACCTGGCCGCGTCCGAGTTCGCCGCGTCCGAGCGAGCCTGCTCCGACCGACCCGCCACCACGTCGACCACGTCGACCACGTCGACCACGTCAACAGCGGCGACCACGGCAACCGCGGCTCAGACGCCCTCCACCTCGCCCTGACGGGCCGGACACGGAGAGGCCTGGGCACACCCAGTAAGCCCACAACCGCAACGGCATCTGCAACCGCATCTGCAACCGCAACCGCCCCTCCCTCCTCGGCCCGCATTGGTCAGCCGTTGTGGGGCAGGAGAAACCGAGCGACAGCACCTGTACCGTGACACAGCTCTCCCTGCCCCTCTTCCCTTGACAGGATCACGGACCATACTGATCGGGCTCCGATCCCCTACAGAACGAATCCATGGCCAAGAACAGCAGCTCCTCGACCACCGCCCCCGACACCGCGTGGCTGGGGCGCGGGCGCCATCTCGGGCCCGAGCCCGAGCAGGACGTCCGGCGCAACCTGATCGCCCTCAAGGCGGCCGGGGTGCTCGACGACTTCCTGGACCTCGACCCCGTGGAGGCGGCCCGTTCCACCATCCTGCATCCGCGGGACGAGTCCGCCGATCCGGGGCCCTCGGCCCGTCGGCTCTTCGAGGCCCGGTGGCATGTGGCCGATGACGTCACGGTGCGCGCCCAGCTGACCACATTCGACGCCGAGACCCGGCGCAAGGACGGCGAGGGTGGTGTCACCTGGGTCCTGGCCGCCGAGGCAGACCAGGTGTGGGACGCGCACTGGCCCTCGCCCGCCACCATGTTCTGGCCCGACAGCGAGCAGGTTCCGTGGGACCACGACGTGCCGTCCGACCTTCGTCTTCGGGTGACGAACCACCTGCCGAAGGACGACGACGAGCTGCGTCACCTGCTGCGGGACTGCACTCGTCAGAGCTGGTACATCCATGTCGTCGTCCACGAGGCGATGACGCCTGACGCGAAGGGGCAGCGGCCGGTCTCGACGTTCCTGCCGCCGAGCCTGCGCCACCAGGTCGTCGAGCACCGGGGCACGCCGGAGCAGGCGCAGATCGCCGACTTCGCGATGAAGCGGGAACTGAGCGTGCGGATGCCTCGCGGGGGCGGCGTCGTCCTGCCCACGGCACCGCCGAACCCGGAGTACGACGCGGAGCGGTTCACCGTGCGCACGGTCTTCCTGGACGGGTCGGAGCCGACCGAACTCCTCGACCGGATCAAGGAGTTCGCAGCCCTCCCCCGCCCGCTGCCCGCCGAGGCCGAGCAGGCCCTCACGCGGCTGCGCCAGGGCTGGCACCTGCTCACCGAGGACGAGGAGCTGACCCACGCCCAGGACATGGTCACCAAGTACGCCGAGGCCCTCGACGCCATGACGACCTCGCGTGATCTGTACCGGGAGGCGGCCGAGGCAGCGCAGGCCGCGTTGGCCGAGGTGACGGGCGGAGACGGTACGCCGGTCGCGACGGCCGCGCCGGGCCAGGGCAGGACGGACGGGGGCGCGGGCTCGCCGCTGAGCGCTTTCAGCAAGGCGTTCGGCCGCTTCCGGGAACCGAAGAAGTAGCGGAGGCGAAAAAGTAGCGGAATCGAAGAAGTGGCGGAATCGGCGAAGTCGCGGGAATCGAAGAGGGAAGCGGCAGCAGGTTCGGGGACAGGATGACGGACGGACGCCCGGGCCGACTCGCCGCTCACGCTGCCGCCTCCGCCGCCCTCACCGAGCACAGCGACCGCGAACTGCGCGACCTACTCGCCTCCGCTCCGCCCCTCGGCAGCGGGATCGGCATCGGCGGCAGCTCGCCCCTCCTGACGGTCGTCGAAGTCCCGTGTTCGCGAAGCGAATCCCCGTCACCGACGAGGAAACGGCACCCGACCACGTACGGTCCACCGCGAACGTGTTCGGACTGCCGGCCTACTGTCACCACGGCGTCGGAAGCCCGGGCTTCGGCGTATGGCGGGAAGTGGCCGCGCACACGATGACCACGAACTGGGTCCTTGAGGGGGAACACCACGCTTTCCCTCTCCTCTATCACTGGCGCCTCGTGCCCGGCCCCGACTCCGGCGAGTCCCTCCACGAGGACCTCGCCGAGCAGATACGCATCGGCGACATCCTGACGGACGGCCGGAACCTGTACTTCGCCGACTTCGTCCTGGCCCTCTCCGCCCGGTTCGACCTCTCCCCGGCGGAGTCCGCCTTCCTCGCCCAGCACCGGACGTACGACCGCGCATACACCCTCAGCTACCTGGTGAACGCGTTGATCACCGCGCTGTACGGCTGTGAACGGTCCGAACGCGAGGCGATCATCACGGGGTACGCACCTCTCGCCTCGGTCGTCCCGCGGGAGGCGATCCAGCGGCTGGTGGGGCCGGACCAAGGCACATAAATCCCGTGCGTATGGAGCTCCAAAGATCCATATAATCGTCCGAGCTCGAAGAACTGGATCGGAGAGCAGGAACGGGAGGGGGAACGAAGTGAAGCTTGCCGAAGCATTGGCTGAGCGTGCTGAAGCGACACGTCGCGTCGAGCAGTTGCGATCACGCGTCGTCAGCAGCGCGCGCTATCAGGAAGGCGAGACGCCTCCCGAGGACGCGGCCCAGTTGCTGGCCGACGCCGGTGAGACGCTCGACAGCCTGGAGTCGCTGATCCGGCGCATCAACCGGACCAATGCCGCCGCGGACCTGGGCGAGTACGGCACCCTCACCGACGCGCTCGCGCGCCGGGACGTGCTGCGGCTGCGCCACTCCGTGGTCACCGCGGCGGCGGACGCGGCGGCGGGCTCGGGCGAGCGGGGGTACGGACGGCAGCTGCGGTCCGAGCTGGTGATGCTCTCCGCCCTCCCCGTCGCGGAGCTGCGCGGCCAGGCGGACGCGCTCGCCCGTGACATCCGCGAGATCGACGTACGGATCCAGCGCGCGAACTGGGAGGTCGACCTGCTGGACTGAGTCCGGTTCTGCGGGCTGCAAAAAGCATCACCGCAGCTGGCGATACCG
The DNA here is from genome assembly GCF_008642315.1 of Streptomyces venezuelae. Taxonomy (NCBI): domain Bacteria; kingdom Bacillati; phylum Actinomycetota; class Actinomycetes; order Kitasatosporales; family Streptomycetaceae; genus Streptomyces; species Streptomyces venezuelae. The sequence goes on from NZ_CP029192.1 coordinate 180,040, forward strand.
CGGCAGATGATGGGGAGCAGGTAGCTGTTCCGGAGGCGTGCACACACCGAGGGCCGGCGGTTCCGGCCCACTCCTGGCGCGTGAAGAGCAACGCGGGGGTTCGACTCCCCGGTAACAGTGCAGCTCAGCACCGCGTACAGGTGACAGTGCACCATGCACAGCACATCACCACGTGCAGATCCGGGCAGTGAGGGCGGGTTCGGGGCACCCCTGTCATCGCAGCCTTCCGCCGAGCGGCCGACCCTCTGTGGTCGGCCGCTCTCTGGTGCAGCCGGCCGTTTCCTCGTCCGCCGACCTCACCTCAGAGCTGGCCCACCTGCGTGATCCGCTCGTCCCCGAGACTCCGCTGCACGTCCTCCAGCAGGACGCCGAGCAGTTCGGTGAGCAGGTTCTGCTGCTCGGCGGTGAGGCCGCTGATCAAGTCGGCCTCCCGGCCCAGCACTTGGTCCACCGTCGCCTCTACGAGTGCGTGGCCCGCCTCGGTCAGGGTGACCTCGACCGTACGAGGCCTGCCCTCCCCGGGACGGCGGCTGACCAGCCCCTCGCGTTCCGCGCGGGCCACACGCTGCGAGACGGCTCCCGCCGTGACCATGGAGAGCCGGCCCAGTTCGCGGGTGGTCAGGGTGTACGGCGTACCGCTGCGGCGCAACACGCTGAGGAGGTCCAGCGTCGCCGTGTCCACCCCGGCCCGGGCAAGGACCCGCCTCCGGTCGTCGCCGAAGAGCTTGGCCAGCTGCCAGATCGGCGTGACGATGCCGATCGACGTGGCGGGTGTGCCGGGACGTTCGCGCTCCCAGGCGGTCGCGATGTCCCGTGCCGTGTACGCGGCGGTCCCGGCCGCGGGATCGCTGCCACCACCCGCCCCTCCCCCGACCTTCGCCTCGGATCCCGCCGCCCCGCCCGTCTTCTTCTCCGCGCCCACGCCCGCCTCCAGCACTCGGCTCCAATGATACATTAACGTTTAGCCCTAAATTTAGACCTCAACGGATGTTGGAGTTCAGCTTATGGCACGCACCATCCTGATCACCGGCGGCGGCACCGGCATCGGCCGCGCCACCGCCCGCCTCTTCGCCGGGCAGGGCGATTCCGTGTACGTCACCGGGCGCCGCCGCGAGCCCCTCGACGAGCTGGCGGCGGAGATCGGCGTTCGCGGCTTGGTCTGCGACCACACCCGCCCCGAAGCGCTCATCGCCCTCCTCTCCGCACTCCCCGAACAGGTCGACGTCCTCGTCAACAACGCCGGCGGCAACACCGACTTCGACGGCGACCAGAAGCGGGAGCCGGCCGACCTCGACGCGTACGCGCAGGCCTTCCGCGCCAACCTCGACGCGAACCTGGTCAGCGCCGCGCTGACCACCAGGGCCCTGGACGGACGACTCGCGAACGGCGGCGCGGTCGTCCACATCGGGTCGATCGCCGCGTCCCGGGGGTCCGGTGCCGGTTCCTACGGCGCCTCCAAGGCAGGGCTCGCCTCCTGGAACCTGGACCTTGCCCAGGCACTCGGCCCACGCGCCATCACCGCCAACGTCGTCGCGCCCGGCTACATCGCGGACACCGAGTTCTTCCGGGACCGACTCCCCGACGAACGGCGCGAGCAACTCGTGGCGGCCACGTCCACGGGTCGCGCCGGGGCACCGTCGGACATCGCGGAAACGGTCGCCTTCCTCGCCTCCCCCGGCGCTCGCCACATCACCGGCCAGGTGCTGCACGTCAACGGCGGCGCGTACATGACCAGTTGAGTGCGCACCCCAGGTCGACCGACGGAACCCGGTGTCCGCGCCGACCCCCTCGGCGTACACCGATGCCGTGAACTTGTGTGCGGAAAAGCGGCGTTGCGGCGTAGGTTGTGCGTTGAACAGTCCACGCCACGGTTGAAAGACGGACGGTACCCATGACCGACCACGCCACGACGCCCGGTCCGGCGGCGCACCAGAAGATCGACACCTCGGTGCCGCACTCGGCCCGGATCTGGAACTACTGGCTGGGAGGGAAGGACAACTACCCCGTCGACGAGGCGGCCGGTGACGCGTACAGCGCCGTCTTCCCCGGCATCGTCACCGTGGCCCGCAGCAGCCGTGCCTTCCTCCGCCGCAACATCACGCACCTGGTCACCGAGGCGGGCATCCGGCAGTTCCTGGACATCGGGACCGGACTGCCGACCGTGGACAACACCCACGAGGTCGCCCAGCGGCTCGCCCCGGAGGCCAGGATCGTGTACGTGGACCACGATCCGATGGTCCTCACGCACGCACGCGCCCTGCTCACCTCCACGTCCGAGGGCGCGACGGCCTACGTCGACGCCGAGCTCTCCGACCCCGACCGCATCCTGGCGGCCGCCGCGGAGACGCTCGACCTCGCCCGTCCCACCGCCCTGATCCTCAGCAACATCCTGGGGCACATCGCCGACTACGACCAGGCGCGCGCGATCGTCGCCCGGCTCCTGGACGGTCTGCCCTCCGGCAGCTACCTCTCGATCAACGACGGCTCACGCGGCATCGACTCCGCCTACGAACGGGCCCAGGACGCCTACAACGAGACCGGCGCCGTCCCGTACTTCCTGCGGCCCGTCGACAAGATCGCGGCGTTCTTCGACGGGCTCGAACTCCTGGAGCCCGGCGTCGTCTCGGTGCCCTTGTGGCGTCCGGAGGCGGGGACGCCCGCCGCGGAGCCCATCGGTGAGCACGGAGGGCTCGCCCGGAAGCCGTAGCAGGCGTTCGCGGCCCCGTTCAGACCGTTCCGAGGTCCGACGAGTACCAGTGTTCGGGCCGTAGGTAGTAGACGGCCTGCTCGCCGTGCTCCTTGGAGGCGAACTCCACGTACGGCTCGACCTTCTCGGGCGCCAGATAGCGCGCCGAGATCTCTCGCAGCTGCTCGATGGTCGCCTCCTCGGTGCGGACCACCGGGCCCTCCACGGAGACGTAGCGGATGGTCGGCTCCAGGCGGTCGACCATCAGCGAGAAGCGTCCCGCGGCGGCGATCAGCCGGCCCTTCTTGGAGTCACGTCCGGTCATCACCCAGAGCTCGCCGCCCGGGGCGTACTGGTACCAGATCGGCAGGGTGAGCGGCGCCCGTCCGCCCTCCGCCGTCACGGCCAGCGCTCCGATGTGCGGCTCGGCCAGGAACAGTTCACGTTCTTCGACACTCAGGGGCATGCGGGTCTCCTTGTCGAGCGGTACGGAGTAGCAGCGCAAGGTGTGGCAATTGTCATCAACTCGTCCGCCGTCAGGCGTATTCCGTCTCCCCGCGAGCCGCTTCCGTGCGCCCCACCAGCCGCCCTGTTCACTCGTTCGGGTGGTGGAGGGGGCGGCTCCGTGTACGGGGCCGGGCGGGTTCGGGAGCCTGGGGTTCCACTGAGGATCGGCGCCACACCCGTACGGGATTCCTGACTCGTACGAGTTCCCTGACTCGTCTGACAGGAGAGTCACATGGCCGCGCCCCCACCGCCCGAGCCATACCGGCTGCTACGGGCGACCGACCTGCTCGATCTCCACTTCGCGTTCCTCGGCCTGCGCCTGGAACGCCCCCTTCTCGGGCCGCGGCGACTGGTGCGCAAGGAGCCCGCGCAGCCCGCCTTCCTCGTGGTCACTTTCGGCCCTCAGCACGTCGCCGAGCAGGCCTTCTTCGAGGTCAGCCCCGGTCTGCCGGAGACGGCGGCCGGCGCGGCGGCAACGGCGACACGGGCCGGAAGCGAGCCGCACAAGCCGCCGCCCGTCGCCTCGCGCATCGGCGGACGCAGCCTCCTGGTGTTCGCCGTCGCGGCCGACGTCGTCGTCGAGTACACCGAAGCGGGGCTGCTCACCGCCATGCGGACCCTGCCGCTCCATGTCGTGGACGCCGCGCGGGAGCCCGCCTCTGCGGCCCGTCTCGCGCACACCGTGACCGGCCGGCCCGTCGACGTGTTCCAGGCACTGCGGCTGGCCCGGACCACAGCGGAACTGGCCGCGCGACACGGGCCGAGCGGGCCGCTCGCCGCCCGGCTCCTCACCACCGAGCCCCGGCACGCACTCGCCGACGCCGGCCCCGACCCTGGTCCCGAGAACCCCCTGGCCGACCCCGCCAACCCCCGTACCGGCATCGAACTCCCCTACCGGCTGCTGCTCTCCCCGCCGCAGACCGCGGCCTGGACGCATGCCACCTCGCTCCCCGACCCCGAAGGCCGCGTCGAGCTCTGGCACACCCGGATGCCCGCCGGTCACGCCCGTGCGGTCTGGACGCGTGACCCCGGGTTCGACCCGGCCGACCCGCACGCGCTGCCCGCCGGGGGCAACGAGTTCACGATGGCGCTGGACCGCAAGGACCGGTCCTCGGTCGTGCACCTGAGCTCCAACCGGAACCTGCCGGGCGGCTTCACGCCCGCGCCCCTCGACGTCGACCACCTCGTCCTGTCGGCCATGGGCGGCTGGCTCGACTCGCTCGGCCGCTGGGACAGCCCCCCGACCGGCTTCGACGTCACCCAGTGGCGACACCGTGCCGCGTTGGGCCGTGATCACTACGTGCGCGTCATGTACCGCGGGCGGCTGTGGCCGTTCGGGCATCTGGCGGACCTGGTCAAGGTCACCGAGCGCAAGTTCGACCACACGCGCCCGGACCGGGCCGCCTATCTGAATCAGCGGTTCTTCATCATGGTGCGCGAGCCCGTGCGCAACTACGGAGCGCCGGAGGACATCGACGACCAGCGGCGGCTGCGCCGGCTGTTCCCGTTCAGCAGCGTCCGGCTGCTCACCCTGGTCACACCCGACCTGGAGCAGCCGCAGACCATCCCCGGGCTCTCCTCGATCGGCGGTCACCCCGATGAGAAGCTCGCCTTCTTCCCGGTCTCCGCGACCGAGGATCCCTTCCAGTTCCAGGTGAGCATGGTCGATCTGGAGGGGCGTCTGCTGGAGTTCCGTACGCCGATGGCGTTCGTCGGCAAGCTCGTCCACGAGAACAAGGCCGACGTGCGGGCCATCGTCGACCATTACCGGAGCCTCGTCCCCGAGCCGTCCTCCGGACCACCGAACACGGGCGATCCCGCGGTCCGGCGCGTCGTCGCGGACGTGCGCGGTCAGTCCATCGCGTACGCGCCGAGCCGCAAGCCCGGCGACACGACGCTCTCCACCGGGCAGTTGGTCTGGGGCGCCGCGACCACCGAGGCCATCCTGGGGCTGGATCCCACCGAGCATCCGCGGTTCGTGCCGACCGTGCGCTGGGCCCGGGCCGTGATCCCGGCGCTCGGTCAGTTCGGCGGCTTCGGCGCCGACCAGCCGCAGTCGGTGTTCTATCCCGAGCCGTATGTGCGGGACGCCTTCACCGAGGCGAACAAGGGGCAGGTCTTCGTCGAGCTCGTCACGCCCGTGGACCTGACGTTCCGCGGTTCGGGGCAGACCTCCGGGGCCCTTGCCCAACCCAACTTTCCCGTCGCCGGGCTCTCGCGGCTCACCGGCCCCGTCGCCGCGACACAGGGGACGGCGACCGGCACCTCCGCGGGTGCCGCGCCCGTCGACAAGTGGGCCAAGCTCGCCCAGGGACGGTTCAACCCCCTCGACTACTTCGGGGAGCTGGCCGGGGCGAAGCTGTTCGGGATGTTCCCGCTCACGGAGATCCTGAGCGAGATCGGCCTCGACAACCTCAAGGCGCCGAACTTCTTCTCGGCGACGGTCGACGCGGTCACCGGCTTCCTGGGCGACCTCCGGGGGCTGCGCGATCTGCTCACGTCCGTCGAGGAACAGTTCCCGGAGACCGTGGACGCGGTCATTCGCGTGACCGATGCCGCGGCGCTGTTCGCGCAGACCCTCGTGGACTACATCGTCGGGCAGCTGGAGGGGATCGCGGATGCCACGGTGCTGGAGGGGTCTCCGGATGCCTCCATGCCGGAGGCCGCACCTGATCCCACGACCATCGAGGAGGTCGAGAACGCCTTCAACGCGTTCGCCGACGCACTCGCCGCGCTGCGCGTCGCGCTGCCCGCCGGGGTCGACACCGGCGTACGGCAGGTGCTCGGCCGGATCGCCGACCAGGCCGCCACCTGGGACAGTGCCGTGGGCCAGGCACTCGCCCTGAAGAAGGCGATCGAGCTGGCCGCCCTCGGTGCCAAGTTGCCCGACGTGGTCAACTCCCGGTTGCAGTGGCAGCCCGACATCAAGGCGTGGACCCCGGGCAAGCCGACGCCGACCAGGGCCGAGGACGCCGTGTTCTGGCCGACGGGGAAGCTGACGCTCGTCACCGACCTGCGCGGCTCGCTGCGCCCGGACGTGCCGCAGGCCGCGGACGTCACCTGCACGCTGGGCAAGTTCGACCTGCGCATGGTGCCCGGGTTCGACGCGGTCGTGCTGCACTTCGACGAGATCCGGTTCAGCATGCGGGCCGGGCAGAAGCCCGACGTCGAGGTGAAGTTCGGGGGCGTCGACTTCGTGGGGAACCTGGACTTCGTCCAGACCCTGCGCAACATCATTCCGCTCGACGGTTTCAGCGACCCGCCGGCCATCACGGTCGACGGGTCGGGTATCCACGCCAACTACTCCATGCAACTGCCGAACGCGGCCGTCGGCGTCTTCAGCCTGGAGAACCTCTCCCTCAACGCGGTGCTGTCCGTTCCGTTCATCGGTGACACGCCGCTTCAGGCCGGGTTCGCGTTCTGCCGCCGCGAGGCGCCGTTCCGCCTCACGGTGTCGATGCTGGGCGGCGGGGGCTACTTCGGGATCGTCCTGAACCCCAAAGAGATCGCGGTGCTGGACGCGGCCCTGGAGTTCGGGGCCGCCGTGTCGATGAACTTCGGGGTGGCGAGCGGCAGCCTGTCGGTGATGGCCGGCATCTACTTCCGGCTCGACCTGGCGCAGAACAGCGTCACGCTCGTCGGCTATCTGCGGGCGCGCGGCGAGGTCGACGTCCTCGGCATCGTCTCCGCCTCCATCGAGCTGTACATGGAGCTGGGTTACAAGGACGGATACGCGATCGGCCGGGCCACCCTGACGATCAGCATCGAGATCGGCTTCTTCGAGACGTCGGTGACGATCAGCTGCGAGAAGAAGTTCGCGGGCAGCGGCACCGGAGCCGGCGCGTTCGCCGCGTCGGCCGGGGGCACGCCCTGTCCCGCCATCGCCCCGCCCACCTTCGTCGATCTGATGTCCCCGTACCCCGACCCGGTGACCGGCGCCCTGATCGACCCGGTATTCGACTACTGCACCGCGTTCGCGGAGGTGGACTGACCATGGACAGCATCCGTTGGACCGTGCTTCCCGACGGCGTCGCCGACGCGGACACGGTACGCGTGTCCGTGCTCGTCAGCCCGCGCCTCACCGGCATCGGGGCACTCGGCCAGTCCCCGTACTTCGCGAAGTGGCCGGAGCGGCTGGCCGCTCTCCTGCCCTCGCTGTGGCTGGAGTTCAACGACCTGGCGAACACGCGCGTGACCGCGCTGCGGCCGACGGGCCGCTATCCGGCCGCCGATCTCGGCCTGTGGCGGACCCTGTTCGACGACTCCACCTTCGTACGCCCTCAGCCGCCGCCCACCGCGCTCGCGGCGGACGAGCGGCGGACGCTGCGCTCCTATCCGGGCAAGCTGGTGCACGACGAGGTCACCGGGTTGTACGAGGCGATCGCCGTTTACACGACGGAGAGCAGGCTGCGTACCGCTTGGGCCAGGGAGGAGCGGGCGCTGTGCGAGGAGCCGCCGACGGACCATCGCGGCTGGGAGCTGCCCGCGCTGTTCCGGGTGGCCGATCTGATTCCGGACCGGGTGCTCGAACTGGGGCGCGACCCGAAGACGGGATACGCGGTTCTGGAGGATGTGCTGCATCCGCGTGGCTCCGGTGCGACGGTCGACGACGGTCGCACGCCACGCTTCATGGACCGAACGAGCGGGGCGTACTCCGACGACAAGCGGATGCTGCCGCTGGCCGAGGCCTCCAGGTTCTACGACCGGGGCAAGGCGCCGTCCGCGCCCGGGGTCGCGGAGGAGCCGACGCACCGGATCGACTTCCATGAGGCGTGCGGGTTGCTGGGCGACTGTCCGGAGCTGCAGCGGCGGTTCGGGCTGGTGCTCGATCTGAGCTTCGCGATGCCGGCGGGGGTGGGGGACGGGGCGCAGGTGCGTGTGCACTTCGACGACGCGCTGCCGGAGGCGGGCGTGCTCAACGCTCCGGGCAAGTGCCCCTGGACGCGCATCCGTTACACGCGGGGCGGTGTCTTCGAGGCGGCCGTCGGGGACAGCGGCGTGATCAAGGACCGCATGCTGGATCTCGGCGATCCCGAGCTGTGGCATCTCACCGAACTCGACGTGGACGGAGCGGCCCTCAAGCACGTCGACTACGCCCGCACGATCGACACCCTGTGGAACGGCGACCGCCTGCCGTCGGGCGCACGGGCGGTGGCGCAGCAGGTGACGGGCACCGGCACCCCGGCGGCCCGCGGCGCCGGGATCACGCTGCTGCACACCGACCGCGACCGGCACCTCGCCGGGCTCATCGGCGCCGACGTGGGCCGGCAGGTCGACGCGGCGGAGACCGTGCTGACCGCCGTGGACCTGCTGCGGGGGTACCGCGTCGACATCGGGGTCGTCGATCCCGCCACCGGCCGGATCGCGCAATGGCGTTCGCTGCTGCGCCGCCGGGGCCGCTACACGGTCCGTCGTCCGGGTCAGCAGCCCGTCGAGATCCAGGGGGTGCGGCCGGACGAGGGTGTGGTGCGGGCCAGCGCGGTCACCGTCGACGCGGCCGACGACCGGCAGCTGTACGGGCACCAGGCCGTGTTCGGCTGGCACGGCTGGAGTCTCGCGGCGCCGCGCCCGGGCCGCACCATCGGCCTGGACGACCAGCCGGAGGCACCGGCGCCGCCCGTCTCGCCGGACGTGCCGCTCGACACCAAGTTCGCCGCCGAGCCGGGCTCACTGCCCGCCCTGCGGTTCGGCCGCACCTACCGGATGCGTGCCAGGGTCGTCGACCTGGCGGGCAACGGCCTCGACCACACGGCGAGCACACCGGACGCCGTCCACTCCGACGCGATCACGTACGGCCGTTGGGAGCCGGTCCCCCAGCCCGTGGTGATGCCGCTCCTGCCGTTCAACGAGGGCGAGTCCACCGAGCGCCTCGTCATCCGCAGCACCGTCACCGACGACGGCCGCGCGATCTCCACCGACGAGTACGCCCTGCGCCGCTCCGACGTCCCCGACCACGAGGCGCGTTCGGAGGTCGACGGTCTGGACCGGCGGTACAAGCCGATCGCGGAACGCCACGTGGCGCCGCCGAAGACCGCCCTGCAGATGGCCGAGGAGCACGGCGTGTTCGACGCGGTCTTCGGTCCCGGCACCTCCGCCGAGGTCCGCGAGGAGTACGTCGCCGTCGCGTCCCGCGAGGCCGGGTCCTTCCTGGACACGAAGGTGCGGGACCCCGAGTGGCCGCACCTGGAGCACGATCTGCTGCGCGAGGGCGACATCCACATCGCCAAGCACGACGTGCACGATCCGCTGCCGCTCACCCGGCTGCCCCTCCCCCGCCGCGGCGCCTGCCTGGAGCAGGGCGAGTTCGTGGTGCACAGCGCCGACCAGCTACTCCTCCCGTATCTGCCGGACGTCCTGGCCGAGGGAGTCATGCTGCGCGGTCTGCCCGGCGACACGGAGAACCGGAAGATTCCGTTCCCCGGCCCGTGGCCGCAGGCCAAGCCGTTCAAGCTGCGCGTGAGGGAAGGCGACGGGGAACCGCACTGGCGCGACGGCGTGCGCGAACGGGTGCTTGAGGTGTTCCTCACCAAGGGTGAGATCGCCACGGTCCGGCTCAGTTGCTATCTCCACGCGGCCAAGTTGCCGCTGCTACGGCAGTGGAGCCTGCTGACCGACTCGCCGTTCTGGGCCGGCCTGCCCGCCGCGGACAAGGCCTTCGTCATGCGGGCAAGCGCCGACGGCGAGAACTGGATGCTGACCCCGTGGGTCGAGCTGACGCTGGTCCACGCGGTGGAGAAGCCGGTGCTCCGCCCCGAGCTCGGCGAACTGGCCTCCCACCGCACGGCGGAGCAGACCGCGGCCCGGCTGACGGGGACGCTGACGAGCCACGCCGAGAGCAGCGGTCACGTCGAGCTGGACGCGCACTGGAGCGAGTGGCTGGACGACGTCACCAGGCCGGAGCCGGTCCGGATCGACGGCCACACGCATCTGGAGGACATCACCCTCGCCTACACCGCCGACGAGGAACACGTCGACCGTGCGCACGAGTTCGGTGACACCAGGCACCGCAACGTCCGCTACACGCCCACCGCCGTCACCCGGTTCCGCGAGTACTTCCATCCCAGCATCACGCAGGACCGGGCCAGCGTCACCCGGGTCGGCCCGGCCGCCGCTCCCCTGCCGGTGCCCAGTTCGCGCCGTCCCGAGCCGCCCGCGGTGGCCTACGTCGTGCCGACCTTCCGCTGGCAGCAGACGGTCGACGAGGAGCGCCGCGCCGTCACCCGGCACCGCCGCCCCGCGGGCCTGCGCGTCTATCTGAACCGGCCGTGGTTCTCCTCCGGGGACGACGAGATGCTGGCCGTCCTGCTCGATCCGGCCGGCGCGGCCCTGCCGGACACCTTCGTCACCCGCTGGGGTGTGGACCCCGTCTGGGCCGATCCGACGGTCCTGCCGAACCCGGCCGCCGCGCATTTCCCGAACGCGGCGAAGAGACTGGCGGGGCTGCGTCTGGCGGAGTCCCCCGACGCGGCGCCTGTGGTCGTCGACGCGGTGGCGTTCGCTCCGGCGTTCCATGCGGAGCGGCGGCTCTGGTACGTCGACATCGATGTGGACTTCCGTGACACGGCCGCCACCGCGACGTCGTACTTCCCTTACGTGCGGCTCGCCCTGGCCCGCTATCAGCCGTACTCGGTCGACACGCTGCACCTGTCGAAGGTCGAGCGCGCGGAGTTCGCCCAGCTGGTGCCGCCCCGCTCGGTCACCGGGCGCAGGGAAGGCGATCGGCTCACCGTGCGGCTCGTGGGTCCGGCGACGTACAACGAACTCGGCGAGCTGAGCGGCACGGGAGTGGTCGCCGCGGCCGCGAGCCGCCGGGTCGTCGTGACCCTGCAGAGCCGGGCGACCCTGCAGACGGACGAGATGGACTGGCAGCAGGCGGGTGCTCCGGCGGAGCTGACGTGCCGGGCCGACGGCGGCTCGTTCGTGTGGGACGGGAGCATCGCCGTGCCGGACGTCCAGTTGCTGACCTCGTACCGGCTGCTCGTGCAGGAGTACGAGCTCTACCGCACCGACGCGGACACCGCCACGGACACCCTCACCGTGAACGGCGCCTCGGTGCCCGCGGCCCGGCGTCCGGTGCATGCCGACTACCTCGGGCTGAGTGTCGGCGTGCTCGGGCGGATCGACTTCGAGCTCTAGGAGGTTCGGATGTCAGGACGACCTTTCGCCTACTGCCTGGTGGCCCTCTTGCTGGTCCTGACGTGGTCCTCTCCCGCATCCGGCGCTCCGGCGAGCAGGTTCAACGATCCGCAGCCGCACCGCGGCGGTGCCGAGTACCGCGTGACATACGGGGGACGGACGTTCGCCTGTTCGTCGGGGTTCGCCGTGCGGAAGGTCGTCAGCGGCAAGCGCGGCATGGCAACGGCCGGGCACTGCGCGCCGACCGGGACGGATGCGACCTCGGGAGAGTTCAGGTTCGGCACGTTCTTCGAGTCGTACAACACGGAGACGATGGACGCCGCGATGATCAGCGGCACTCGCATCAAGCCGCAGGTGTACGCGACGACCCTCTGGACGGACGGCGGTACGCCGAGCACACCCGTCGCGCGTCGCGTCCTGGAGAAGGTGGACGGTCCCGTGCGCGGGCAGAAGGTGTGTGTCAGCGGGAAGGTGACCAAACTGGTCTGCGACATCGAGGTGTACAACCTCACCGGCGGTGAGTCCTGCGGCGACGAGGAGCCGATCGTGTGCACCCGGGGCCTGGTGCTCGCGGGGAAGGAGGGCGTGGACATCGTGGACGAGGGCGACTCGGGCGCTCCCGTGTTCGTGCCGGTCGACAAGGAGGTCGACGGGCACATGGTGTTCGGGGCCAGGCTCGTCGGCATGCTGATCGGCGGCGGGCCGCGGCGTCAGGGTGGTCCCGAGGATCTCGTGACGTTCCATACCGTCAGGCAGGTCGAGTGCGCCCTGACCGTGGAGGTGCTGACGACGGCGGACACGCAGGCGCGCGGCACCGCACCGAGGTCGCCCCGGGCGGACTGCCCGATCTCGGACTGACTCCCCTCAGTGGGGCACCTCGCTGAGGGGCCTCAACCGTCGGGGGTCCGCGGTGCGCCGGAGTCCCTCGGCGCGGCGTGCATCAGGCGGGCCAGCAGGTCGTCGAGCGTGACCATGCCGGTGAGGCGGCCCGTGTCGTCGCTGACCACGGCGAGGGAGGCGCGGTGCCTGCGCAGCTGCTCGATGGCGTGACCGATGGTGTCCTTCGCGGCCAGCTCCGGTACGGGCCGGGCCAGCTCGCGCGCGGTCACGTCGGTGCGGTCCCTGGCGCGGGCGATCAGGGCGTCGCGGGCGTGCACCGAGCCGACGATCAGGGGGCCGTCGAACACGAGGAGGCGGCTGCGGTCGTGCGCGGCGGCCGTGGTGAGGATGGCGTCGATGCCCGCGGCGGCCGGGACCGAGGTGATCTGTCCGGCGGGTGTCTGGAGGTCGCCGACCGGCGAGTCCGGTTCGGTGAGGGAGTTGGTGATCAGCTCCGAGTCGTGCTCGCTGATCAGGCCGAGGCGTGCGGACTCCGTGACGAGGTGGGTGAGTTACTCGCGGTCGTGGACGGGGGCGAGCTCGTCGCGCGGGGTGACGCGGCACAGCCGTACCAGAGCGTTGCTGACCCTGTTGAGCAGTCCGATGAGCGGACGGACGACCTTGACGACCGCGCGGAAGGCCGGGGAGAGGAGCATGGCCGAGCGCTCGGGGTGGGCGATGGCCCACGACTTGGGCGCCATCTCGCCGACGACCATGTGCAGGAAGACCACGACGATCATCGCGAGGGCGAAGGAGACTCCGTAGCTGAGGCCGCTGGGCAGGCCCCAGCGGTGCAGCAGCGGGTCAAGTGCGTGCGAGATCGCGGGTTTGGAGATCGAGCCGAGGCCCAGGGTGCAGACGGTGATGCCGAGTTGCGCGCCGGCGAGCATCAGGGACAGCTCGCGCATGCCCGCGAGTGCCGCCTTGGCGCCGCGTCGGCCTTCGGACGCGGCCTTCTCCATGCGGTGCCGTTTGGCGGCGACGAGCGCGAATTCGGCGGCCACGAAGAAGCCGCTGCCGATCAGCAGCAGGACGGTCAGGAAGAGCACCATCGGGAAGCTCATGCGCTCGGCTCCTCGGCGTTCGACCGGCCCCTGCCGGCGAGGGGAGCATCAGGGACGGCCTCGGGCAGCCTCTCCATGCGCACCTGCTCCGCGACGTGCCGCTCCAGTGTGCGTACGTCGATCACCACGGTGTCCCCGTCGGGCAGCCGCACGAGGAGTCTGTCGCCCACGGACGGGAAGCGGCCGAGCCGGTCGACGACGAATCCGGAGACGGTGTCGTAGTCCTCCTCCTCGGGCAGCTCGATCCCGGTGGCCTCGGCGACCTCGTCGAGGCGGCGTCCCGCGTCCACCAGCCAGCCCCGTCCGTCGGCGACGGCGAGTTCGACGACGGTGTCGCTCTCGTCGGCGATGTCACCGACGAGTTCCTCGGCGATGTCCTCGTACGTGACGATGCCCGCCACGCCTCCGTGCTCGTCCAGGACGACGGCGAACTCGTCGTCGCGCTGCCGCATCTGCTCGACGGCGTCGGGCAGTTCGAGCGTGTCCGGCAGGAGCAGCGGCCGACGGGCGATCGCGCCCGCGGTCGTGCCGGACAGGCTGCCCGCGGTGAGCCGTGTCAGCTCGCGCACGCCCAGCACACCGCCGATGCCGTCGGGGTGGTCGCCGAGGACGGGGTAGTTCGAGTGGCCGTGCCGGGCGACCAGTTCGACGGCGTCGGCCGCGCTGGCCTCCTTGCGGACGAAGACGGCGTCGGCGCGCGGCACCATGACTTCGTCGAGGGTGCGGTCGGAGAATTCGAGCGCGTGGTCGAGGAGTGTCGCGGTGTCCTTGGGCAGCTCTCCCCGCTCGTGGGACTCTCCGATGAGGTGGCCGAGCTCCTCCAGCGTGGCGCCGTGGTGGAGCTCCTCGACGGGTTCGATCCCGACGCGGCGCAGCAGCCGGTTGGCGGCGCTGTCGAAGATCCGCACGACGGGTCCGACCACCTTCAGATACGCGAGGGTGGAGACCGCGAGGGATTTGGCGAGGCGCTCGGGCACGGCGAGCGCGAGGTTCTTGGGGGCCAGCTCGCCCAGGACCATCTGGACGACGGTGGCCAGGACGAAGGCGAGGACGACGGAGATGCCGCCGACGGCGCCTTCGGGGATGCCGATGCCGGTGAGGGCGGGTCTGAGCAGGGCGGACACGGAGGGTTCCGCGATGAAGCCGACGACCAGGCCGGTCACGGTGATGCCGAGCTGTGCGCCGGACAGCATGAAGGAGAGCCGTCCGAGGACCTGCAGGGCGCGGGCCGCGCGCTTGTCGCCCGCCGCGGCCTCGCGAGCCAGGGCGAGGCGGTCCGCGGAGACGTACGCGAATTCCTGCGCCACGAAGTATCCGGTGCCGGCGGTGAGGACGAAGACGGCCAGCAGACCGAGGGCGGCGCTCATCGGCGCGCCGGTGGGGAAAGCGGTGGGGGGTCCGTCGGTGGGGCGGACAATGCGGTGCTCCTCGTTCAGGGTGTTTCAGGACAACGGTCCTGGTCATCTCCGGGTTCCCTGATCACTTTCCGCCGCCGCAGCGCGGCGTGCCACCCGATGCGTCGGTCGGGTCCGTCGGCGAGGGGGCCGGGGGTCATGCGCGGGTCCATGTGCGGGCACCGCGTGCCGCCGGACGGGAAGGCGGTCGCCGTCTCGTCCTCCATGGCGGCGAAGAAGCGGCGCCCGGCGGACGACTGGCGTGAGGTGGACCAGGCGTATCCGGCGCCGGCGGCGAGGGCCAGGTGCACGGCGTGCCGTCCGATGCCCTGGCCCTGCCAGTGGGTGGCGACGGAGACACTGCCGATGTATCCGCGTCGGCAGGGGTGGCAGACCTGGTATTCGAGGCTGCCGACCTGTCGGTCGTCACGGTCGAGGACGACGACGGCCCGGCGTCCCGCGGGCAGCGTCTCGACGACGCTGTCGTAGTGGACCGCGGGAGGCCGGGCCGGAGGGTTCACTCGGCCGGTTCCTTCTGTCTCTCGTCCTGCCGTTCCCGTTCCTGCGCCTGCGCCTGCGCCAGTCCCTTGCCCTGGGCGAGGGAGGTCGCGTCCTGTTTGAAGGCCCAGGTCATCTTGGGCTCCATCGCGAAGCGGAACATGCGCTGCACGGGTGGCGTGCACAGGAGCGTGATCACCGTTCCGGCGAGGAGCGTCACGGTGATCTCGCCGAGGGGCCGGTGGATCCAGTCGGCGTCGTACCAGTCCCAGAACCGGGATCCCTTGGCGAGGAAGCCGTGCAGCAGGTAGCCGTACAGCGTGCCGGCGCCCAGCGCGGTGAACCACAGCTTGCGGCCCGGCACCCAGGCGAAGAAGCAGGCGACGAGGATCAGCGAGCAGCCGAAGAGCCCGATGGTCATGACGGCGCCCGACCAGCCGGGCGCGGCCAGTTCCTGTGCGCTGTCACGGCGGTAGAACCACGCCGCGTTCATGCGCGGGGCCGCCCAGTAGGCGAAGGCGAGGGCCATGGCGAAGACCGGCAGGGCCAGGATGCGCGCCTCGCGGCGGCGCACCAGCTGGAAGTGGGCCGGTTTCAGGACGAGGCCGAGGACGAAGAAGGGCAGGAACTGCAGGACGCGCTGCAGGTCGAGGTCGTCACCGATGTCCGGCGACACGGACGCGAGGACGGCGATGGCGAGCGCGATCGGCAGGGGCCAGCGCACGCGCTGCCAGATGGGGGTCGTGAGCCGCCAGATGAAGAGCGCGGCCAGGAACCAGGTCAGGTACCAGGGGTCGAGCAGGCTGATGGGGTAGTCCGGGTCGCCGCCCGCCCACCGTTTGAAGAAGGTGTACGCCACTTCGAAGATCACGTAGGGCACGGCGATCCCCGTGACCAGGCGGCGGATGCGTTTCGGGCTCGCGTCGAAGCTGCGGGAGAAGTAGCCGGAGATGACGATGAACGCCGGCATGTGGAACGTGTAGACGGTGATGTACAGCGCGGCGGCCGCCCTGCTGTCGCCGCGCAGTGGTTCCCACGCGTGTCCCATGGCGACGAGGACGATCGCCAGGTACTTGGCGTTGTCGAAGAACGAGTCCCGTTGCTTGGCCGGCTTCGCCGCGCCCGGGGCCGGGCTCGCGGCGGCGAGCGGGCGCGTCATGGGCCGTTGGGGAGGCAACGCCAACGTATGACGGCCCGTTGGCCGTGCGGTCTCACTCAAGATGCCTCCCACAGTGAACCTGGGCCTGCGAAATCACGTCTTGCTCTGAATGCGGGTGATACGCCGTCGCAGAACATCTCCGGCACCCTAGCCATACTTCTACAGTCGCGTAAAACCCCACTGGTCGTGGGCTTCACCACGTGGATCGGGCGTCCCGAGGGACAGGTGCCGTACGCCGACTGCCCCCGGGTACCCACAAAAACGTCAACGAATCAGAAGCGCTCCCGAAACGGATGAGGCCGGCGCGACACCTTCTGGTGTCGCGCCGGCCTCATGTGCCGTCGGTGGCTGCCGCCCCGCTTGCCCGCGGGTCAGTCCGTGCCGAACTCCATCGCGGCGCGGTCGAGCGCCGCGTCCTCGCCGGAGACCTGGCCGCGGGAGGCGATGGCCTCGGCGCCGCCCTCCGGCATCTCCGGCATGCTGCCGATCAGACCGGTGGCGGCCGCCTGGGCGGCGCCGATGGACGGGTTGGCGGTGCCGATGAGACCGAGGCCCGCGTACTGCTCCAGCTTGGCGCGCGAGTCGGCGATGTCGAGGTTGCGCATGGTGAGCTGGCCGATGCGGTCCACCGGGCCGAACGCCGAGTCCTCGGTGCGCTCCATGGACAGCTTGTCCGGGTGGTAGCTGAAGGCCGGTCCCGTGGTGTCGAGGATCGAGTAGTCCTCGCCGCGCCGCAGCCGCAGCGTCACCTCGCCGGTGACGGCCGCGCCGACCCAGCGCTGCAGCGACTCGCGCACCATCAGGGCCTGCGGGTCGAGCCAGCGGCCCTCGTACATCAGCCGGCCGAGGCGCCGTCCCTCGTTGTGGTACTGGGCGAGGGTGTCCTCGTTGTGGATCGCGTTGACGAGGCGCTCGTACGCGGCGTGCAGCAGGGCCATGCCCGGCGCCTCGTAGATGCCGCGGCTCTTGGCCTCGATGATCCGGTTCTCGATCTGGTCGGACATGCCCATGCCGTGGCGGCCGCCGATGGCGTTGGCCTCCATCACCAGGTCGACGGCGGAGGAGAACTCCTTGCCGTTGATGGTGACCGGGCGGCCCTGGTCGAAGCCGATCGTGACGTCCTCGGCGGCGATCTCGACCTCGGGGTCCCAGAACCGCACGCCCATGATGGGATCCACGGTCTCCACGCCGGTGTCCAGGTGCTCCAGCGTCTTGGCCTCGTGGGTGGCGCCCCAGATGTTGGCGTCGGTGGAGTACGCCTTCTCCGTGCTGTCGCGGTAGGGCAGCTCGTGGGCGAGGAGCCACTCCGACATCTCCTTGCGGCCGCCGAGCTCGGTGACGAAGTCGGCGTCCAGCCAGGGCTTGTAGATCCGCAGCTGCGGGTTGGCGAGCAGGCCGTACCGGTAGAACCGCTCGATGTCGTTGCCCTTGAAGGTCGAGCCGTCGCCCCAGATCTGGACGTCGTCCTCGAGCATCGCGCGCACCAGGAGGGTGCCGGTGACGGCGCGGCCGAGCGGCGTGGTGTTGAAGTACGCGCGACCGCCGGAGCGGATGTGGAACGCCCCGCAGGTCAGCGCGGCAAGGCCCTCTTCGACCAGCGCGGCACGGCAGTCGACCAGGCGTGCGATCTCCGCGCCGTAGGTCTTGGCGCGGCCGGGCACCGAGGCGATGTCGGGCTCGTCGTACTGCCCGATGTCGGCGGTGTAGGTGCACGGGACGGCGCCCTTGTCGCGCATCCACGCGACCGCGACGGAGGTGTCGAGACCGCCCGAGAAGGCGATGCCGACGCGCTCGCCGGCGGGGAGGGAGGTGAGGACCTTAGACATGGGAAGAGTATGCATCATCGCGCATGGTCATGCAAAGACGGGTGCGTGAGGCCCTGGTCCCGTGGCGTACGAGGGTCAGGCGGCGCCGTCGAACGGCGTGATGCGGCGGTAGGCGGCCCGGGCGTACCACACCCGGGCCGTCGCCGTTCCGATGAGGGCGGCGGCCAGCAGGCACGCCACCCAGCCGGGGTCCCGGTGCCCGGCCCAGGAGAGTTCCCCGGTGGGGTGGGCGGCGAAGACGTTCAGCAGGGCCCAGCAGAGCAGGGCCGTGCCCGGCGCCGCGACGAACCTGCCGAGCGTCCCGACGAGCGCGGCCACCACGGAGAGCGCCGCGAGGGCGAGGCCCGTGCGGTCGAGTGCGCCGAGCAGGTCGAACGCGATGACCAGCACCAGGGAGCCCGAACAGGCCGTCGTCCACACGAACGGCGTCGCCATGGGTTCAGGGACGGCCCTTGCGCCCTTGGCGATGTACCGCCACTCCACCACCGTCGTTCCTCCCCACCACCGGGTGCCGGGCGCCACACCGGCCCCCGGCCTCTCCCCGGTCGGCCGATTGTCCCACCCCGTGGCGGGAAAGCCGAGGTCGGATCAGTAGAGCTTGTTCACTGCGGTGGCGGTCGTGGTCTTGAAGTCGGCCACCTGAGCGTTCGCGAAGTTGCCCATCTGGCCCCACCTCACGAGCGTCACCGTGTTGCCGTCGCGGCCCACCGAGAACATGTTGATGTCCGAGGCGCCCCACGTGGCGGTGGTGTGGACGCCGTAGACGTGCGCGCCCTCCTCGGCGTTCACCTTGCCGTAGTACTTCTGCTTCGCGGTGATGTCGGGGTACTGCTCCATCACCGACTTCGCGCAGCCGTCGAGGTTCTTGCGCAGCAGGGCGGCGAAGTCCTTGGCCCGCTGCTCGCTGCGCTCGACCACGGTCACCTGAAGTGCGGTGGTGTCGAGGTCGGTGTGGTACGCGCGGTGCACCGAGATCGACGGCAGGGCCTCGCCGACGCACATCGGCAGCGGGTCGGGCTGACCCGCCGTGACCGGCCCCGCGGTCCAGGAGGACGAGGCGTGCGGCGGCAGCTCGCCCGGCGAAAGGAAGCGGGGGGTGCCGGCCGCGGCGGCCGGTACGGTGCTCGCGGCGACGCCTGCCGCGGCGATCGCGGCTCCCATGGCGAGCAGTCCCTTGTTGACGCGCTTGTTCATCTGCATTGTGTTTCCCCCATCGGATGTACGTCGGCGTGCTGGTCCGGGACCAGGTGTACGTCAGGAGACCGCTCCCTTGATCCCACGCTCCATACGACCCGCGACCCCCCACGCCCGTTGCCCTCCGCCACGTCACAGCTCCGTCCCCGGTGTCACCGAACGGCAACAGCGGTCCACGACCGGGAAGTCACCGCGCGCGCAGCCGCGCGTCCACGCGGTGCAGCAGGGCGCGCCCCGGATGGTGGTCCGCCACCCAGGCCCGGTCCGCCGCGGCGATCTCGTCGTCCCCCCACACGAAGGGCCGCCCCGCCGCGTGTACGGCGATGGTGCGGGTCTTCCAGTGCAGGCCGCCTCGTTCGTCCTCGCCCGTCGGTTCCGGCCGGTCCACCAGCGGCAGTTGCGTTGCGGGCTGGGCACGGCGTCACGCTACCGGTCCGGGGTCGCCGTGACGGCGTAGTCGTTTTCGCTGTTCACCGCCCGCCTGTGACCATCGCACCATTCACTCGTTTGACGGAGGTCAGGACGTAACACCGTCAGCCTTCGGAAGGTCACCCGATCGATGAGCACATCGCAAAGGCGCCGGGCCAAGGCGTTCGAGCCCGTGGCCCTCGACCATGCCGAGGCCGTCATCGTCGACCAGTACACCCGCCTCGTACGCCTCGCCTACCTCACGCTGCCCGGCAGACTCAGCCGGCACCGCCGCGTCCTCGCCGCGCATTCTCTGGTACAGCGCGCCCTGCCGGGATTCCGGGTGCGGCATGCGACGGCCCGGGTTCCGCTGCCGCGTTCGGGAAGTGCGGATGCGGCGGGGACGGAACCCGCCAGGACGGGGACGGCATACATGACCGCGCGCGTGCTGTGCGCGGCGCTGGCCCACGAGCGGCGGCCGCGCGGTTGGCCGGACCGTCTGCCGCCGCCCCGCGCCCTGCGCCCGGCGCTCCCGGTGGTCTGGGGGCTGCGGCTGTTCCCCCGCGCAGGCGGCACGGAGGAGATCGCTCTGGCGCAGGTCCTCTCCGAGCTCCCCGCACCCGCGCGCGCCGCGTTCGTGCTGTGCAGGCTGGACGGGCTGGCGCATCCCGAGGTCGTGGATCTGCTCGCCGCCGCCGACGTCCCCGATCCGGAGGCAGCGCTGCGCGCCGCACGCCGCGTCGAAGAGACGGTCGGCGAGGCGGCAGGCAGGCTGCTGCACTCGCAGGAGTTCGACGCCTGTTCCGTGCAGACCCGGCCCACCGATCTGCTGCGCCGCCGACGCCGCTTCCGGCTCGTCTGGTGCGCGGCGGGCGTCACCGCGATCAGCTGCGCGGCGCTGCTTACGATCGGCCCCGTCCCCGTCCCGGGCGACAAGCCGACACGGCAGACCGGCGGACGCCCCGCGATCAGCGCCGACGCGCTGCTCCGCACCTCCTCCGACGTGTGGGCGGACACCTCGCGGGTGGACTTCAGCGCCTGGCCCGCGCGCGGCTCCCGCACCGACGACCGAGAGCTGCTCACCCGCGCCCTCGCCGCCTGGACCGACCCCCCACCCGGCACGCGCGTCGGCGCCGCCCCGGCGACGACCACCGAACCTCCGCCCCGGGGAACCCAGTTGCTGTACGCCGATGACGTGGACGGCGAGGCGGTCGTCCTGTTCCACGACGGCAGGCGCGTGGTCCGGTACGTGGAACCGGCGTCCCCGACGGAGCCCGCGTCCCTGGACTTCTCGCGCGCCGACGACTCCGACGTGACCACGGCGGCGGCACTCGCC
Source organism: Streptomyces venezuelae (assembly GCF_008642315.1). Lineage (NCBI taxonomy): Bacteria > Bacillati > Actinomycetota > Actinomycetes > Kitasatosporales > Streptomycetaceae > Streptomyces > Streptomyces venezuelae. The sequence continues at coordinate 201,127 of NZ_CP029192.1, forward strand.
GTCGGCCGCGAGGACGGCAAGATCCGCTATCTCACCGCTCCGTGGATCGCGGAGGCCCGCACGCGCGATCTGCTGAGCCCCAACTCCCCGGGGCGGCCCCTCGACGTGTCCGGCCAGGGCCTCACCGCGGCCGTCGACGCGCCATCGGCGGCGGGCCCCTGCGACAGCCTGCCCGTGCTCCAACTGCGCTCGTCCGCCCGCATCGTGGAGAAGCACGCCTTCCTCGTCACCGACCTCGGCGACCTCGCCCCCGCCCACCTCAGCTACACCCCGCTGCCCGGCACCGGCGCGCCCGCCCGCCAGCCGCGCGAGGCCACCAGCGGCACCGCCCTGCGGAGCTGGGCCCGCGGTGCGTGCCGCCTGGCCGAACTGCGCGGGCACGGCGTGCGGGCCGTCAACCAGTGGGACTACGCCGATCAGAAGCTGCCCGAGGACGGCGGCCGGGCCGTGTGGTCCTGTACGCGCGCCTCGACCTGGCGCGGGCCGGGCAGCGTCCTGCTCCAGTTCCGTACGTCCACCGAGTCCGCGACGGCCCCGGCGAAGGTCGTCGGACGGGCCCGCACGACGGCCGCCTGCAGCCGGTTCGGCCAGCACGTCGTGGCCGGTACGCGGTGGACGGCCGGATCCGGGCACCGGTACGTGCTGGCCGCCGGCAGCCGCGACGTCACCCGGCTCACGGTCACCGGGGACGTCGACACGGAGCGACGCGGCCGCACCCTGGCCGTCCGGGCTCCCGAGGACGCCCGCGTGACGGTGCGGGCACGCCTGGCGGACGGCGAGGAGCTGGCCGAGGTGGGCGCTAGTACGAACCGGCCCGGCCAGGAAAGCGCCCCGGGGGGTGACCGGGGGTCGGCCACTTCGGGTGGCGGACGTCGATGACGTAGTCGTGCGCGTGCCGCCAGCCGTGCGGGCCCGCGTACGCGTCGACGAGGTGCGGGTCGTCGGCGGGCAGGGCGGTGTGGAGGTGCGGGAGGCGGGCCGGGTCGTGGGTCGGCCAGAGCAGCGCGGCCGCGGTCGCGGCGACGAGTGCGAGGCCGGCGAGCGCCGCCGCCGCGACGGTCATTCCCGCGGCGGCGGCCAGCCACCCCGCGAGGGGGTAGGTGAGCAGCCAGCAGGCGTGGCTGAGCGCGAACCTGCCGGCGAACGCGGCCGGCAGGTCGGAGGGCGCGGCGGAGCGGCGGACGATGCCGCCCGCCGGGGTCGCGACCATGGACGAGCCCGCGCCGAGAAGCATCCAGGCGGCCAGCAGCCAGCCCCAGGCCCGGGTGCCGTGCCCGAGGCCCGCGGTGAGGGCGGTGAGGACGGCGCCGAGCAAGAACCCGGCGCCCAGCATGACCCGGCGGTCGCCGAAGCGTTCGAGGGCGCGCGGCAGGAGCAGGGCGGCCACCATGGATCCGGCTCCGAACGCCCCCAGGGCCAGCGACACTTCGCCCGCCCCGAGCCGCAGGTGCTCCCTGACGAGCACCACTGTGTTGACGATGACCATGGCGCCCGCGGCGGCCACCACGAGGTCCAGCGCGAGCAGGGCGCGCAGCCTGGGCGTGGCCCAGTGGAGACGGATGCCGAACGTCGCCCGGACGTGAACGCCGCCGGCGTGCTCGACCGGGCGCGGCGCGGGCAGCGCGACCGATACGACCAGGACCGCCGAGGCGAGGAAACCGAGAGCCGTACCGGCGAACAGCCAGTCGTACGTGACCGTCGCGAGCAGCGTGGCGGCGAGGACCGGGCTGAGGAGGCTCTCGAGTTCGTACGCGAGCCGGGAGAGCGACAGGGCGCGCAGGTAGTCGCGTTCGTCGGGCAGGATCTCGGGGATCGTCGCCTGGAAGGCGGGGGTGAAGGCGGCCGATGCGGCCTGGAGCAGGAAGATGAGGACGTACACCTGCCACACCTGGTCCACGAAGGGCAGGACGAGTGCGATCCCGGCCCGGAGGCCGTCCATCGTCACCAGCAGGGCGCGGCGGGGCACGCGGTCGGCGAGGGCGCTGATCAACGGGGCGAGGGCCACGTACGCCACCATTTTGAGCGCCAGTGCGGTGCCGAGGACGGCGGAGGCGTCGGCTCCCGCGAGGTCGTACGCCAGGAGGCTCAGGGCGACGGTGGCGAGGCCGGTGCCGGTGAGGGCGACGAACTGGGCGGTGAACAGGCGGCGATACGTGCGGTTTTGCAGCACTGAGCGCATGACGGCGTCCCCTGGGTTGAGGGCCCGGACACCTTCACGGTAGACGACGTGTGCGCAGATGCGCACACGTCGACGTAAGGAACTGCGCGTACACGATCACGCGTGCCAGGGGGCGCCGGTGACCTGATGGTCGGCGTGGCTCAGCGCCTCGGTGACCAGACGCCGCAGATGGCCGTCGCGCAGCGAATACACCATCCGGCGCCCGTCCTTGCGGGACTGGACCAGGCCCGCGAGCCGCAGCTTGGCCAGGTGCTGGCTGACGGCCGGCCGGGCCGCCTCGCTCGCCGCGGCCAGCTCGGTCACGTCGGCCTCTCCCCCGGCCAGCAGCCACAGCAGGTGCAGCCGGGTGGGGTCGGCGAGCAGCGCGAACACGGTCGTGGCGGTCTCCAACTGCTCCCTGCCCGGCCTCCGTTGGTGCCCATGATGTGCAGGTGAGGTTTCCGTGCGCTCCGGCATGGCCCCATCGTAGGGCCGTACGCTGCGACGGCACCGGAACGGTCCTGCTGTTCCGGTGCCGCGTTCTGGGACTCAGCCCCGCGGACGCGCCCAGGTCTTGGGCCCGATGATGCCGTCGTTCTCAATCCTGCGCGGTACGGGGCCGCCGCACGGCCGACTCCGGTGCCCCGGTGTCGGGCGCCGGGGCCGCGACGGGTTCGACGCGGTCGGTCGCGGGGCGTACGGGGATGAGGGCGGCGACGACCGCGGCCGTCAGGGCCACGCCGCAGCCGATCGCCATGGCGACGCGGAAGCCGTTCTCGGAGGGCAGGGCGTAGCCCCCGAAGTCCGTGGTCAGCTGGGCCAGGACGACACCGATGACGGCCGCGGAGACAGAGCTGCCGATCGAACGCATCAGGGTGTTGAAGCTGTTGGCCGACGCGGTCTCCGACGGGGGCACGGCGCCCATGATGAGGGCGGGCATCGCTCCGTAGGCGAAGCCGACTCCCGTGTTGCAGACGATCGTCACGACCAGCAGGCTCCACGTGGAGCCGGAACTGATCAGGGGCAGGCCGAGGCCGTAGCCCGCGGCGATGACGAGGCTGCCCACGGACAGGGTGACCTTGGGGCCGCGGGCCGCGGACAGCTTGGCGCCCAGCGGTGACATGGCCATCATCATCAGTCCGGCGGGAGCCATCCACAGGCCCATGGCGACCATCGACTGGCCGAGGCCGTATCCGGTGGCTTCGGGGAGCTGGAGGAGCTGCGGTACGACCAACGACTGGGCGTACATGGAGAATCCGACCAGGATCGAGGCCGCGTTCGTCATCAGGACCTGGGGGCGGGCGGTCACGCGCAGGTCGACCAGGGGGTCGGTCAGGCGCAGTTCCCAACAGGCCCAGGCCAGCAGTGTGACGACGGCGCCGGCGAACAGGCCCAGCGTGGTGGCGCTCCCCCAGCCCCAGTCGGCGCCCTTGGAGACGCCGAGCAGCAGACAGATCAGGCCGACTCCCAGGCCGACGGCGCCGAGCCCGTCGAAGCCGCCGCGGGCGTCGTTCCGCTGTTCCGCGGGCACGAGGGCCAGGATCAGGGCGCCGACGACGAGAGCCAGGCCCGCGACGACCCAGAACAGCACGCGCCAGCTGGCGTTCTCGGCGATGGCGGCGGCGAGCGGAAGGCCGAGCGCGCCGCCCACGCCCATGGAGGCGCTCATGATGGCGATGGCCGAGCCGAGGCGCTCCGCGGGCACCACGTCACGCAGCAGGCTGATGCCGAGGGGTACGACGCCCATGCCCATGCCCTGCAGTCCGCGACCGGCGATCATCGGCACGACGGACGAGGACAGGGCGCACACGACGGAGCCCACGACCAGCGGTATCAGGGAGGCGAGCAGCATGCGCCGCTTGCCGAACATGTCGCCGAGGCGCCCGGCGACGGGGGTGGCGACCGCGGCGGCCAGCAGGGTCGCCGTGATGACCCATGAGGCGTTGGACGCGGAGGTGCCGAGCAGGTCGGGGAGTTCCGCGATCAGCGGCACGACCAAGGTCTGTGTGATCGCGGCCACGATGCCCGCGAAGGCGAGGATGCCGATCACCGCGCCCGGCCGGGTCGCTGGTTGTGCACTGTCCACGGGTGCTCCCTGTTGTTGCCGTAGGTCGACGTCGTTGCCGTAGGCCGACGTGCCGTGGCACGAACACCACGGAGACGATGTGCACCGTACACTAGATATGCACAATGCATACCGCATGCTGCATGCACACGATGTGCAACATGCATACAATCCGTGATATATCTGCTCGCATGGACAAGCCGCTGGACCAGATCGAGTTCGAGACGATGCTCCTCGGCCGCCACATGAGCCTGCTCACGTCGCGGGGCGGCGGGCGGCTCGACCGCAGCGCCTACATCATCCTCAGCCGGATCCGCGTCGAAGGCCCCATGTCCATCGGGCAGTTGAGGGACGCGTTCGGTCTCGACACGTCCACGCTGAACCGGCAGACCGCCGCGATGCTCCGCGCCGGCGTCGTCGAACGCATCCCCGACCCCGACGGCGGCATCGCCCGCAAGTTCGCCATCACCGAGGAGGGCGAGCGCCGTCTGGACGACGACAGGACCGAGAACGTCACGGGCCTCGGCAAGGTCCTGGCCGACTGGTCCCCCGACGAGGCAGCGCAGCTCGCGGCCTGCCTCGCCCGCCTCAACCGCGACATCGAACGGCTCGACGGGCGCCCTTGGCCGCGTGACTGAGCGGCTGACCGTCAGCGGTGACGGGCGATCAGCATGCGCGCCATCTCCTTGGACCGCAGCGCCGCGTCCCGGTCGCCCTCAGCCGCCGAGATGATCGACCCCTTCATCAGGATGTGCCAGGACCGGGCGAACCCGTCGGCGTCGCGCAGCCCCGCTTCCTCGGCCATGCCGCGCACGAGGGAGCGGATGTTCTCCAGGTACTCGATGCACGCCCGCCCCAACGGATGCTTCCAGCCCATCTCCAGCAGTACGTTGATGAACGTACAGGCGTCGAAGTCGTCGGCCCGGAACCACTCGTCGAAGACGTCGAAAATGGCCAGGAGCCTGTCTTCCGGGGTGCTGCCCCGGCTGCGGGCGCCCGCGACGACCCGACCCAGGGTCCACTGCCGCTCCCTGCGGGCGAGGAAGGCGAGGACGAGCTGGTCCTTCGAGGGAAAATGCCGGTAGAGCGTCGCTTTGGCGACTCCGGAACGCGCGACGACTTCCTCGATGCCGACATCGCGGATGCCGCGCTGCGAGAAGAGCTCGTACGCGGTCCTCAGTATCCGCTCCCGGGGCTTCAACCGGTTCGTCGAGAGCGGCGATTGACTGCCCATCACCGACCAGAATAGTCCTGGACACGGGCGCCGCCCGCTGCCATGGTCGAGACAGAGACGCACAAGACAGACCGGTCTTTCTGGTCCCGAGCCGATCACGGCTTTCCGCTCCCAGCACCACAGGCCCCCAGCACCACCACAGGTCCCGGTGTGCTCACCAACCGGCAGGGCAGCCGACGCGGGAGATCCCGGCCACCTGCCCGCCACCGGGGACCGCCCCGACGGGTGGGGCCGCACACTCCCTGGCGCGCCCCTCCCGCCAGGCGGAGCCGCCCCACCCGTCGGCGCCGGCTGCAACCGACGCACACACGACCGCACTTGCCATCACCGCACGCGGATTGCGCAAGGCCTACGGCGACAGGACCGTCCTGGACGGTGTCGATCTCGCCGTGCCGGACGGGACCGTCTTCGCCCTGCTCGGGCCGAACGGGGCCGGGAAGACCACCGCCGTCAAGATCCTCTCCACCCTCGTCTCCCCCGGGCCGGGCTCCGGCGCGGTTCGCGTCGGCGGATTCGACCTCGTCGGCGAACCGCAGGCGGTCCGCGCCGCGATCGGTGTCACCGGGCAGTTCAGTGCGATCGACGGTCTGCTCACCGGGGAGGAGAACATGCGGCTCATGGCGGATCTGCGGCACCTGACCCACCGCGAGGGCCGTCGCGTCGCCGCGGAACTGCTGGAGCGGTTCGACCTCGTGGAGGCGGCCGGAAAGCCCGCCGGCGGCTACTCCGGCGGCATGCGGCGGCGGCTCGACATCGCCATGACACTGGTCGGCGGACCACGGATCATCTTCCTCGACGAACCGACCACCCGCCTGGACCCACGCTCGCGGCACACCATGTGGGGCGTGGTCCGTGAGCTGGTCGCCGACGGCGTCACCGTCTTCCTCACCACGCAGTATCTGGAGGAGGCCGATCAGCTCGCCGACCGCATCGCCGTCCTCCACGACGGGAAGATCGCCGCGGCGGGGAGCGCCAACGAGTTGAAGAGGCTCGTGCCGGGCGGGCACGTACGGCTGCGGTTCGACGATCCAGGCGCGTTTCGGTCGGCCTCCGCCGCTCTGCGCGACTCGTCCACCATGTTGCGCCGCAACCTCCTGCACGTACGGCGCTATCCGTCCCTCACCCTGAACGTCCTGCGGCGGCCAACTCCACGGCGAGGGGAAGTCCGTCGAGGTGGCGGCAGAGTTCAGCCACCGCGTGCGGCGGCAGGTCCACGTCGGGGCGGGCCGCCCTGGCCCGCTGGGTGAAGAGTTCGGCCGCCATGTCGGGGCCGAGTTCCGGCAGGGCGTACAGCGCCTCCGACGTGAGGTCCAGCGGAGCGCGGCTGGTGGCGAGAACCCGCAGGTCCTTGGAGGCCGACACGAGGCCGCGTGCGAGGTCGGCCGCGCCCCGGACGACCTGTTCGCAGTTGTCGAGGATGAGGAGGGCGGGGCCGGTGCCGAGCGCGGCGCGGACGGCGGCCACCGGGTCGGCCGGGGCGTGGCCGCCGACGCCACCGGGCCGTCGCTCACCCGCGCCGAGCGCGGCGGCCACCTCCGCGGCCACGTCGCTGTCCGTGGTGACGCCGGCGAGCGGCACGAAGTGCACGACGCGCTGTTCGGCGCGGTGGCCGACGGCGTGGGCGAGGCGGGTCTTGCCGAGGCCTCCGGGGCCGACGACGGTGACGGCACGCGCGGTGCGCAGCAGTCGCAGCACCGCGGTGATGTCCTCCTCCCTGCCCAGGAGTTGGTTCGGCTCGAGGAGCACTCCGTGACGGACGGCGGGCGTCCCGCCGCGCCGCAACTCCCGCTGTACGGCCTTGAGTCCGGTGCCGGGCTCCGTGCCGAGTTCGTCGCGCAGGCCGCGTCGGTACGTCTCGTAGCGCGCCAGTGCGGCGGACGGGCCCGCCGTCGCCGACTCGCCGCGCAGGAGTTCGGTGAGCACCTCCTCGTCGCGCGGGAGCCGGGCGGCAGCGGCGAGCGGTGCGGTGGCCTCCGCATGCCGTCCGAGGCGGGCGAGGGCGAGGAGGCCGCGGAGCCGGGGGGGCGGTGATCTCCTGGCCTCGGTGGGCGACTTGGGTGAGCAGGGTCAGGTCGACGGTCACCCGGTGTCCTCCGCGAGCTGTCGGGCGCGGTGTCGGGCGACGTTCAGGCGGTTGCCGCAGAGGCCCGGCGTGCAGTAACGGCGGCGGCCGGCCTTGCTGGTGTCCACGAACATGCCGTCGCAGGTGGGTGAGGCGCAGTGCCGGACGCGGTCGCCGCTGAGCGTGTGCAGGACGCCGAGCAGGCCGGTGCCGATCAGTGCGGCGAGCTCGTCGGCGAGCGCGGCACCGGGCCCGGCGGTCGTGAACCAATGCCAGTGGCCGTCGGCGTCCCGCTCCAACACCGGTCGCGTGCCCGCGCGTTCGACGAGCGCGTTGGCGCCGACGGCGAGGGCGTCCTCGTCCGTGGACTCCAGCAGGGTGCGCACTTCGTGGCGGAGTGCGAGCACGTCCTCCAGATCCTCGGGGGACGGATCGCGGCCCGACGGCAGGGCCTCCGCAGACAGGTCGTGTCCGGCGAGGAACCGCCCCAGAGCCGCCGCGTCCACGAGGCTTTCACCCGTACTTCTTCGCACCAGGGCAGCGGTGTTGACCAGATCGGTCGCCACACCGGCTCCGAGCGCGTAATCGGAAAAGGAGGACTTCACGCCTTACTCCTACCGCCTCACCCCTGCTAGCGTAATCGGAGTAATCACATTACACCGATTACCCCAGGGGGGTCGCGTGAGCACGTCCACCGAGTCCGCGCCGTGGCAGCTCCGTCAGCGGATCCAGGTCACGGGAGGCGAGGTCGCGGCCGACGTCTTCGGCGACGGCCCGCCGCTCGTCCTGGTCCACGGCACGCCGGCCTCCTCCTACCTCTGGCGAGACGCCGTGCCCGAACTCGCCCGCCACCACACCGTGCACGTATGGGACCTGCTCGGGTTCGGCGCGTCCCGTGTCGCGTCCGGCGTCCGGCCCTCCATCGCCCAGCAGGCCCGTACGCTCGCGGATTTGGTCGCGCACTGGGGGCTGACGGCGCCGCACCTCGTGGGGCACGACATCGGCGGCGGGGTCGTGATGCGCGCCCATCTGGTCGAACGGGTTCCGTCCACCGGACTCGCGCTGCTCGACGCGGCCGTCATCGGCCCGTGGAACACGCCGTTCACCGAGCACCAGCAGCGGTACGCCGAGGCGTACCGCTCGATGCCGCCGCACGTGTTCGCCGACATCGTCGAGGGCCGGCTGCGGACCGCGACACACCGTCCGATGCCCGAGGCCGACGCAGCGGCGTATCTCGCGCCCTGGAGCGGGGCCGAGGGGCGGCAGCGGTGGATGGATCAGGTCTGCGCCGTCACCTTCGAGGACACGCGGGAGGTCGTCGACCGTCTGGAGCACGTGACCGCGCCGACCCTCGTGCTGTGGGGACAGGAGGACCAGTGGCTCACGCCCGCCGCGGGCGAGCGGCTGGCGGCGGCCATTCCCGGCGCCCGCTTCGACACCGTCGCGGGCGCGGGTCACTTCATCGCGGAGGACCGTCCCCTCGAGACGGCTGAGGCCCTGGTGGGCTTCTTCGGCCGCCACCGACTTCCTTCTTGAGGTTGCGCAGGGTCCGGTCGATGTTGCCCACCTGAAAGGCGGCGAAGGTCTGGCCCCGCGTGGCGATCCGGTCGAAGGCGTTCGCCACGAAGTCCGGCCAGGAGCGCCGGTCGTCCGTCCAGGTCTCGGTCACCCGCGTCACCGTCCCCTCTCCACCGGCCTCCGCCGCCACTTCCACCTCTTCGAAGCGGTACTCCCAGGTGGCGATGGGTGCGCTCAGCCGCGGGCGCTTCAGGCCGATCGCGTGCACCCGGAAGGCGAAGCGGCTGCCCGGGTCCGCCGCGGTCACCGTGCAGCGGGTGGTCCAGCGGAACGCTCCGCGCTTGTTGTGCCCGAGGAAGACCAGGCCCTTCTCTGCCGGTTCGTCCGGGCCCGGCACAGTCGCGCCGAGGTTCTCCGGGCTCCAGCGGCCCATCTGTGTGGGCCTGCTGACCTGCGCGTACACCTCCGACGGGGACGCCTGGACCAGAATGCTGCGGGACACGGTGAACGTGCGGGCCATGGGAATGCTCCGTTCCTCGGCCCCCGACCTTACCCGCCAGTAGGTCCAACCGGAAGCGCCCGATCATCGCGGGACCCCAGCGGCGGATGCGCCGGTGCGGCCCGCTCCCTCGTCAGCGCCTTGGTGATCTTCCGGGCCAGGAGCGGGTCGGCCGGAAGGGTGTGCGCGGCGAACCAGCGGGCGGCCGACGGGTCGGGGGACGGCTCGACGAACTCGGCGCCCGCGTAGTCGTCGAGCGGGGGATCGTAGATGTATCCGGTCACCACCCCGTGCCGCACCAGACGGTCCACCAGCCGGTCCCGGTCCTGCACCAGGAGCGGTACGCGGAAAAGCGGCGGCGGACCGTCGTCCGCGGGCCGACCCTGGAGCGCCCGGGTCGCCCAGCCGGTACCCGCCAGGAGCGACAAGCCCGCCCTGCGCCGAGCGAGGTCGGCGTCGAGCCGGGCGGTGCGCAGCCGCAACTGCCCACGAACCAGAGCCCCGTGGCGGGACCGGTAGCCGTGCAGGTCGACGCGGACCCACGGATCGTAGGCGGCGAGGCTCGGCGCCGCGGCCGCGCAGCGCGTGAGACGGGGCCCGTGCAGGTCCATGCGGAACGTGTCGCGCTCCAGCAACCCGAAGCGTTGCAGCGTGCGCCATACGGGACGCACCACGTGCAGGCCCCGCACGGCCGAACGGGCCAGGGGCCGCAGGGTGGTGGACAGGTCGGCGCGGAGGCTGCGCGGCAGCAGGAGTTCGTCGCGGAGCCGCTCCAGTGTGCGGCAGGTGGCATCGTCCTCGACGGCGAGGAAGCCGCCGGCCATCGCCGCCACATGCTTGGAGAGGCTGAACGCCGCCGCCGTCCCGAACGTCCCGATCGGCTGCCCGTCCACGCGCGTCCCGATCGCGTGGGCGGCGTCCTCGAACAGGGGTATGCCCAACTGGTCGCAGCGACGGCGCAGCTCGACGACGCGGTCCGGGATTCCGTACAGGTTCGTGGTGAGGACGGCGTCCACGTTCCGCCAGGTCTGTTCCGGCACGGCCGCCGGGTCGATGTTGCCGTCCCAGACGGAGACAGGGGCCTGCACCGGGCGCAGTCCCGCCGCGAGGACCACGAAGAGGATCACGTCGTCGTTCACCGGCGACATCAGGACGCGCGCGCCTGGCCTGCACCAGTGCCGCAGCGCCAGGTAGAGCGCGAGCCGCGCCGAGGGCGTGTAGACGCAGGGACGTCCGAGCCGTCGCGCCATCGTCGTGGCGAGCCCCGTTCCGTACGGCATCCTCACCTCTTCCGTCCCGCTCCTGAACGAACCCCTGCCGTACCGCCACCCGTCCGAGCGGCTCTCAGTACCCGCCACCCGGCCGCGACGTGCGCATCGAGCCGACGGTCTTCAGGAGCCGGTCGGCCGGTTCTCTGAGCCGAGGGTGGGCCAGAACCGTGTTGCGCAGGCCCCGCACCGGTCTGCGCCACAGCCGGTGGGCGGTCGCCACCGGATGGGGGCGGGTCGCGAACCCTTCCCCGACGCGCAGTTCACGGGTCTTGAGCCAGTCCTTGTACTCCTTGTCGCCCCGGCCCATGTCCATGATCCGCACCCCGCCGCGGCCCGCCGCCTCCGCCATCCGCAGATGCATGATGAGGCCCGGCGAGTAGTAGCCGAGCTCGGGGTCGTACGCGGTGAACCAGGCGGCGGACACGGTGCGCGACGTCGGCCCGAAGTGCGCGGCGACCGGCCGGTCACCGGCGTACACCACGGACAGCACGCCGGTGAAGTGGTCCTCGCGGACTTGGAAGAGGTCGTGCACCAAGTCGACTATCCAAGGCCGCGCGAAGCGGTCCATGCGGCCCGTCCTGCGGTACTGGGCGGACTTCCAGCGCATGAGGGTGCGCAACATCTCCGGATCGCGCTCGTCGTGGACGAACCGCATCTCGCCGACGTCGCGGCCGAGGCGGCGCTCCTTCTTCAGCGTCGTCTTGGCCAGACCCGGGTAGGCGCCGCGCAGCCACTCCGCATAGCTCTCCGCCTCGCCGACCTTCAGGTCGAGGACCGGGGAGGCGAAGGTGCCGGTGACGTACGCGCCGAATGGTTTCTGCTCCTCTACGAGGTGGTCGAACTCGAAGACGGAGAGCCCGCAGGCCCGCAGCAACTGGCGTGTGTTCCAGGTGACTCCGGGCCGGTGCACGAGGGCCTGGCAGTCGCTGAGGCCAAGTCCGATGGCCCGACCCACGCCGAAGGCGTTGCGCTCGAAGGGCAGGAAGCCGACGGCCCGCCCCTCCTCTCGCAGCACCGCCACGCGCGTCCCGCCCCGGTGTCTGGCGACACCCGTCGCGAACTCCGGTGCCAGGAAGGGGTTCGCGAACTGCGGCGACTCGTCCATCGCCCGGTGCCAGGCCCCGCGCAGCGACGCGCTCAGTCCGTCGAGCCGGTGGATCGTGATGTCCATCTCAGGCCGACCGCCCTTCCGCGAGCTGACCGCTCCCCCGCCCCTGCCCTGCGAGGCTAAAAGGTCGCGAAAGCGTACGCATGTGTCAAGAGCGCCGACATCGCGTGGCCGCATCCCGCGCGACGGGGTTGTTCAGTCCTGGCCGACGGTGTACCGGTCCTTGACCTTCACCTCGGCGACCGAGCGCCCTTCGGGGAAGACGTTCTGCCAGTCGCCGATCACGTGGAGCTCGTCGGTGCCCATCGCGCGGACGACGGTGAGGCCCTCGTCGTACGCCTTGTAGGCCTTCATCCAGAGGTTGGAGAACGCCTGCGAACGGATCAGATGCATCCAGTCCGGGCGGTAGAGCTCACGGTTGTAGTTCGACTCCCCCATCGTGGCGACGAACTTGGAGTACATCGCCTTCACGTACTCCAGCGTCACCTCGTCGCCCTCGCCGATCGCCTGGTCACGGGCTTCCTTGAGGGCGATGCGGAACTTCTCCAGGAGCCCTTCGGTGGCGCCCGAGGTGTACGACTCGTGGATCGTCGGCGGGTCGCACAGCCCGTACTTCGGCGACGACAGACGAAGGAGCAGGCGCAGTGTGGGCTCGGTGATCCAGAGCGGGCCCGGCTCGTCGCGGTTGCCGATCGGGTTCGGCAGCACGTCTTCGTGCTCCCAGGCGGGAGGCGTGACGAGGTGGACGCCGGCGCGGCGCCGGTCGTGGCCGAAGCCGGTGGAGTGCTCCAGCTGGCCGATCGGGAGGTGCGTCTTGAGCGCGGAGAGATAGGCACCGTTGATGTCGAGAGCCGTCACCTCGTGTGCGCCTTGCGGGAGTTCGGGGCGGGTCCACTTCGGGCGTGCCTCCCAGATCTGGTCCGGGCCGCGCGAGGTCTGCTTGCGGAGGATGTCGGGGATCCAGGGATGCGCCACGATGTCGTAGCGGCCGCCCTTGCGGGTCTCGTCCAGCAGAGCCATCGCGTCGGGGATGGCCCGCTTCACGAGGGCTGCGGTGGCGGCGTCCACGTCACCTTCGTTCGCGGCCAGTGCGTCCTTCACCGCGCGGGTGATGGCGTCGGGGGTGCCAGGGGCCTCGCCAGTGGCGGGCGCGGCGCGGCGGCCTGTGGGGGCGAGCTTCACGGGGGCGGGAGTGGGGCCAGGGGCGGGGGCGGGGGTGGGGATGGGGTGGGGGTCGGGGTTGGGGGCTGGTGCGGGTGTCGGTGGGAGCGGGGCGGCGTCGGCTTGGCCGCACTCGGCGGGGTCCAGGTGTTGCGTGAAGCCTTCGAGCTGGTCGGTCGCGGGCTGACCGCACAGGACGCACGGCTTGGGCTCCGGCCCGGGCTCGGGCTTCTCGTCCGCCTCCGGTTCCGGCTCACCGACCGGTTCCGCCTCGGCCGTCGGCTGCGGGTCGAGCCTCGTGCGGGCCGACTCCAGGAAGTACGCGTACTTCTCCCGTACCGCTCCCGTCGGCTCCCGCCCCGACTCCCAGCCGCCGACCGTGGTCGGGCTGACGCCGATGGCCCGCGCCACCTGCGCCTGGGACAGGTTGAGGGCGTCACGCAGGGCTCGGCGCTCCTCGACGGGGGGCAGCTCCGCCTCGGGTCCGGACGCGGCCAGCAGCGCGTCGATCGCGTCGAAGTCGCTCACCGCCGGGCTCCCGTCGGCTCGTCGGCCGCGGTACGGCGATTCGGCACGGTGCGGCGGCGGTCGGCGGAGAGCGCGTCGCACGCGCGCGTGGGACCGGCGAGGAGGTCGAGTACGTCGATGCCGTAGTGCGCGGCGATCGCGTCGCAGTCGTCCAGATCCCAGGCCGCGCTACCGGACTGACGGCGCGACACCTGCGTCTGGTCGACGCCGAGCACGGCGGCGAGGCTCGCCTGTGTGTCGCCGGTGAGCTGCATGAGCGCGGCCACGGCGGCCCGCAGTCGCTCGCTGGAAGACATCCCCATGACCGCAGCCTAACCAAGCGTGCGCGATATTCGCACATGGCACGCGGATTACGCATTCGGCGCGGTCAGCGTGCTGGTACGGCAGCGCGTCCGCACGCATCGTTGCGCCAGATGAACACCTCAGTGCTCGGGGCGCGTTCGGAGAACAGGGCCGACGCGGAGGCCTCCCGCAGCAGTGTTCGCAGGTCGGACTCGAAGCGGTCCCGGCGGTTGCCGAACAGGTGCGGTGCCGAGCTCGACATCGAGAACACACCCGCTACGACGTCGTCGATCGAGCGTTCCAAGGTTTGTCCGCCCGGGACCACTCCGCCGGGGCGGAGCTCCTTACCGTCGCCGCCACGCGTTCCTGATCCATCCAGTGGAAGGACTGGCCGAAGGTCGCAACGGTGAACGTGCCCAGGTCTGCGGGCAGGTCCTCAGCCCTGGCCCGCACCCACCGCGTCCGCCCGGACACTCCCCGCCCTGCGGCGTCACGCGCCGCCTCGGTGATCATCCCGTCGTCCGGGTCGACGCCCACGACCTCGTGGAACAGAGGGGCCAATGTCAGGGCGAGCGTGCCCGGTCCGCAGCCCACGTCGATGAGGCGCCCGCTGCCGTCGAGCTCCAGGGTTTCGGCCAGTGCGGCGGCCAGGCCCGGCGCGTAGGGAAGGCGTCCGCGCGCGTAGTGGGCCGCCGCGCCCTCGAACAGGGTCTCGTCCCACTCCCAACCAGCCGCCATGCCCGTCCGCCGACTCTCCCGCGCCGTATCGCGCTCCCCCGTCGCTCGGGGCCGCACACAGAACGTACTCTTTTCGCTCATCCGGATCTTTGCCCGCAAGATGCCCGCGGGTACCCGCAAGAGGAGTTTCATCAGTGGAGTTTCGGCTGCTCGGAGCGGTCTCCGTCGCCACTGAGGTCGGCGTGCTGCCCCTCGGCCCCGCGAAGCGGCGCAGCCTGCTCGCCGCCCTGCTGCTCAGACCCAACCATCCGGTCCCGGTGGACCAGCTGACGGCCGCGCTGTGGGACGACGAACCGCCCGCGCGGGCTCGCGGCGTCATCCAGGGTCATGTGTCGCGGCTGCGGGTGCTGCTCAACAGCATGGACGCCGACATGTTCGGCGTCGAACTGCTCACCCAGGGCACTGCGTACGTCCTGCGGATGCCGGAGTCGCTCCTGGACGCCCACCGCTTCGAGGAGCTGGTGACGCTGGCCCGCAGCCAGCGGGAGCCCGCCGACGCGGTGGCGATGTATCAGGAGGCGCTGTCGCTGTGGCAGGGCCACGCGTTGACCGGCGCGTATCCGAGTCAGCCGCTGCAGGCTGCCGCGCAGGCGCTGGAGGAACTCCGCCTCGCCTCCGTGGAGTCGCTGGCGACGGCGTACTCGCGGATGGGAGAGCACGCCCGTGCCGCCGCGGTCCTGCGTGCGGAGGCGAGCGTCCACCCGCTGCGCGAGTCGCTGGCCGCCTCGCTCGTGCGGGAGCTGCAGCGGGCGGGGCGCCGCTCGGAGGCCCTCGACTGGTTCCACCGCACGCGGCGGCTGCTCGCCGACGAGCTGGGGGTCGACCCGGGCCGGGAGCTGGCCGACGCGTACACCGATGTGCTGCGTGGGGAGGGGGAGGTGGGTGGTGCGGCGCGGCGGCGGTTCGGCTCGGCCGCTGTGACGGTATCCGGGCCGGTAGCCGGGTCAGTTTCAGGTCCCGCATCAGCCCCGACGACCCCGGCCTCTGCCCCCGCTCCGGCCTCCTCCCTTCCTCCAACCCCGGTCTCACCCTCAGGCTCGACCTCACCTTCAGCCTCCGACTCACCGTGGGCCTCTCCCTCGCCCTCAGCCTCGGTGGCCACCTCAGCCGCACCCCCGGGCAATGCCCGCCAACCGACGAGCGCCGCCACCCCCGCCCCGACCCTGACCCCGGCCGCGCCTCCGGCCCCACCCGCACCGCCCTCCCCCGTCGCCCACCCGTTCCCCACGGTCGACCTTCTCCCCCGCATGCCCCGCGGCTTCCACGGTCGTGCCGATGAGCTCACCGCGTTGTCCCGGGCCGCCGCCGGCGAGGCGCCCGTGTGCCTGGTCACCGGCCCCGCGGGCGTCGGCAAGACGGCGCTCGTGACGCACTGGGCGCACCGGAACCGTGAACAGTTCCCCGGCGGCCTGCTCTACGCCGACCTGCGCGGCTTCAGCGACACGGGTGAGCCGGCCCTCCTCGAAGTGCTGCGGGAGTTCCTGCTCGCGCTGGGCGTCGCGCCGCGCCGCATACCGGAGTCGGTCGGCGGCGCGTCCGCGCTGTTCCGTTCCCTCTGCGCCGACCGCAGGATCCTCGTCGTACTCGACAACGCGCGGGCGGCCGAGCCGGTCAGAGAGTTGCTGCCGGGTGGCGCGGAGTGCGTCACCGTGGTGACGAGCCGGTACCGGCTGCGCGGACTCATCGCCTCCGACGCGGCCAGGCCCGTCCCCCTGGACGTACTCGAACCGGAGGACAGCACCGCACTGCTCGCCGCGGTGCTCGGCCAGGAGCGGGTGCTCGCGGAGGAGGTGGCCGCCCGGCGCCTCGCGGAGCTCTGCGGCGGTCTGCCGCTCGCCCTGCGGGTCGCCGCAGCCCGGCTCGCGGACCAGCCGGACTGGCCGTTGAGTTCCATGAGTGCCGAACTGTCCGACGAGTCACGCCGGTTGAGCCTCCTGGACGTGGAGGACACGGGTGTCCGCGCCGCGTTGCGGCTGACGGTACGACGGTTGCCGGACGACGCCGCGCACCACTTCGCGCATCTCGGACAGCATCCGGGTACGCACGTCGACCGGTACGCGGCCGCGGCCCTCGCGGGGACGGACCCGGACACGGCGGCCGCCGCGCTGGACAAGCTCACCGCGGCGCACCTCGTGATCCGGACCGCGCCGGACCGCTGGACGCTGCACGACCTCGTACGCCTGTACGCGCGGGGCCTGGAGGCCGGCCCCGATGCCCTGGTGCGCGGTCTCGACCACAGCGTGGCCACAGCGCTCGCCGCCGCCGACGCGGCCGAGCCGGGCGACGAGTCGTGCTTCACGCTGCCCACGGACTTCCGTACGCCGCAGACCACGCGGGAGTTCGCCGACCGCGAGCAGGCCATGGCCTGGTACGCGGCCGAGCGCGACGACCTGGCACTGGCCGCGGCCGCCGCGCGTGCCGCGGGGCTGCACGGCAGGACGTGGCGGATCGTCCTCGCGCTGTGGCCGCAGATCGTGTGGCGGGTGCGGGACGACTGGACACCGTTGCTGCGTACGGCACTTGAGGCGGCGCAGGCCGACGGGGACGCGCGGGCCGAGTCGCGGGTGCGTGCGCTGCTCGGGTGGGTTCTCACGGAGGAGGGCCGTACCTCCGAGGCGCTGGCGCATCTGGAGGCCGCGCCCGTGCTCGCCGCCCGGGCCGGTGACCGGCGGGGCGAGGCGACCGCGCTGATCAACCTGTCGCTCGCGCAAGCCGAGCTCGGCAGCCCCGAGGAGGCCGCCGAGGGCTGCGCGCAGGCCGCGGAGCTCGCGCACAGTGTCGGCGACCGGAACACCGAACGCCTCGCGCTGTACCACCTCGCCCGGCACCGCCTCGACGCACGGGAGTGGCAGCCTGCCTTCGAGACGGCGGTCGCCGCACTCGACCTCGACGCCCCTGCGGAGGCGTCGGCGGCCGCCCGGGTGCTCCTGCGGACCGTCATCGGCGAGGCGCTGCTCGGCATGGGCGACGAGGCGGAGGGCATCCGGCGGCTGGAGAGCGCGGCCCGCGAGGCGGAGTCGTCCGGCTACGACGACGGCGCGGTCCGCGCACTCGGCGCGCTGCTGCGGGTGTCGGCGGACGCAGGGCTCCAGGCGCGGCACGACACGGCGATGGTGCGGCTGATGGCTCGTACGTGAGGGCGGGGCGACGGCGCTCAGGTGGGCATGTCGGGCCCGCACGCCCTGTGGGGTCTGAGCCCGCGCGCCGAGTCGGGCCGGCGCCGCATGTCGAGTCGGGGCCGTCCCCACGTCTCACTCCGCGGCACTCCCGGGCGGCGTCTCCCGCTCGCCGCGCGTGGCGTGCTCGGTGAGCTGCTCGTTCACCTCGCGGGTCTGCTCGGCGAGCCGGCGGGCCCGCTCCTCGGCGCGGTCCGCCCGTGCGTTGATGCGGGCGATGTCGTCCTCGATGACCTTCAGGGCCATCTCGGTCGCTGCGTCCGCGTCCTGCGGCGGCAGATCGCCGGGGAGCGCCTCAAGCGCGGTCTTGACCGCGGGGATGCCGCCGCGCTCGTGGATCTCTTTCCAGAACTCGTAATCCATCGCGCCATCTTGGCCGATCGGCAGGCACCGACGCGAACGGCGGCCGAGACGTCCGAAGTGTGTGTGCTAGGTGTTCGAGACGTTGGGGACGAACCGCCGGAGCATCCGGTCGCGGGAGGGCCCCCGAGTGCCCGTCCCCGCGCTCGCGCTCCCGCACTCCCGCGCCTCCGCGCCGCCGCCCGCTAGGACGTGGGCGCCGCGGGCGTACCGGCCCGGGCGGGCGTGCTGAAGTCCAACAGGTCCTCGGCCGTCTGCTGGGTCTCCTCCGCAGCCTTGCGGGCCGTGGCGACGACGTCGCCGTGTTCCTGGATGAGCGTGTGGTAGATCGGCGCCTGGGTGGCGTCATTGGCCGGCATGACCTGCGGCTCCTTGTTCGGTGACGGGTTGAACTGGTCGGCCGTGGGCGGCCGACCCGCGACCTTACGCGAACTCGGTCCCCCGGTGGGACCCGACCCCGATCATGAGACGGCTGCTTGTGACCACCTTCACACGCGAGGGGCGGTCGGGGCCGGTGAAGCCTAGGGTGACCGTGTGCGCGAGGAGAGCATCGTGGTGTCGCCCGTCGTGCGGCGCCGGGCCGAGCTGCTCGGAGCGGCCGGTGAGGAGTGGCTGGCGGGGCTGCCCGCGCTCGTCGCCGACCTCGCGCGCCGGTGGTCCGTGACGGTCGGGGCGCCGTTCCGTGCGGGAGCGGGCGGTTACGTGGCGCGGGCCCGCGCCGAGGACGGCACGGCCCTGGTCCTCAAGCTGGCGCTGCCCGAGCCCGGGAGCGCGGGGCAGATCGCCACCCTCCTGCGCGCCGGAGGACGCGGCTACGTACGCGTGCTCGACCACGACGCCGACCGCTTCGCGCTGCTCATGGAGCACCTCGGCGCACCGCTGTCGGAGCTCGCGCTCCCGCCCGAGCGGCAGATCGCCGTCCTGTGCGCGACGCTGCGCCGGGTCTGGCAGGTCCCGCGCTCCCCCGATCTGCTCACGGAGGCCGCCGACGAGGACAAGGCCACCGGTCTCGCCGTGCTCGTCGAGCGCTTGTGGAGGGACCTGGACCGTCCGTGCTCCGTCGCCGCGTACGACAGGGCCATGACGTACGCCGAGCGCCGCGCCAGCGCCCACCGCGCGTCCCGGGCCGTGGTCGTCCACGGCGACCCGCACCCGGGCAACCTGCTCAGGCTTCCCGCTTCGGGGACGCCGCGAGCGGGGGCGGAGAGCGGCTTCGTCTTCGTCGACCCCGACGGCTTCCTCGCGGACCCCGCGTACGACCTGGGTGTCGTCCTCCGCGACTGGTGCGCCGAGCTTCTGTCCGGCGACGCGCGACGGCTGGCCCGCCGCTACTGCGCGCTGCTGGCCGAGGAGAGCGGGGCCGACGCCACGGCCGTCTGGGAGTGGGGCTACCTCGAACGCGTCTCGACGGCGCTCTACCTCCTCGCCCACGGCGCGGAGGCGCCGAGCCGCCCGTACTTCGCGACGGCGGAGATCCTCGCGGACGTAGACGTAGACGGAGACGGAGACGGAGACGGAGACGGAGACGTGGGCGCGTAGCGGGCGTGAGGGACTGGCGCATTCGGGTACCCGGAGCACTCGCAGACGGATTCGCCCACGGGCCCAAGGAGGCGTCCATGCCACTCACCTTCCGCAAGAGTCTCCGGATCCTTCCCGGGGTGCGCCTGAACATCAACAAGCGCTCGTGGTCCCTGACCACGGGCGGCAGGCACGGCCCCCGGCGCACCCACAGCAGCACCGGCCGCCGCACGACATCGATGGACCTGCCCGGCCCGTTCGGCTGGCGCCGCACCACGAAGCGTCGATGACGAAAAAGCACGTGCCGTGGCGGATCGCCCTCTGTTACGGTCCCCGACATGAACAAGCGCGCTGCGATGACGACGACGCCGGAGAGTGTCCCGGCGCGCTGACCGATGTCTCAGTCCGAAGCCCCGGGGCGAGTGCCCCGGGGCTTCGGCTTGTGGTCACTCGCCTCACGTCCGCGAGGAGACCCCCATGAACACCGCCATGAGAGACCGCGCCGCCGGCCACGACCACCGCAGACTCGGCCGTGAGCTGGGCCTGTTCGGCACCGATCCGCTGATCGGCGCGGGACTGCCGTACTGGCTGCCGGACGGAGCCGCCGTGCGGCACGCCCTGGAGGAGTACATCCGCGACGCCGAGCGGCGCGCCGGCTACCGGCACGTGTACTCGCCCGTGCTCGGAAAGCGGGAGCTGTACGAGATCTCAGGGCACTGGTCGCACTACAGCGACGACATGTTCCCGCCGATGCAGCTGGGCGGCGAGGAAGTGGTGCTGCGGCCGAGCCTCTGTCCGCACCACGCGGTGATGTACCGCTCCCGTTCCCACAGTTACCGCGAGCTGCCGCTGCGCATGGCCGAGACCGGCGGCATGTACCGCGCCGAACTCTCCGGTGTGCTCGGCGGGTTGAACCGCGTCCGCGCCATCCATCTCAACGACGCCCACGTCTTCTGCACCTTGGACCAGGTCGCCGACGAGGCGCGGGCCGCCCTGGAAATGATCCGTCGCGCATACGACGCGCTCGGCATCCGGCCCGCCCGCTTCCGGCTGTCCCTGCCGGGCCCCGGCGGCAAGTACGTCGCCGATCCCGAGAAGTGGCGGCGGTCCACCGCCCTGCTCACCGAAGTGCTGGACGGCTCCGGGCTGTCGTACGAGGCCGCCGAGGGCGAGGCGGCGTTCTACGGTTCGAAGATCGACGTGCAGGTCGTGGACGCGGCGGGCCGTGAGTCCACCCTCTCCACCGTCCAGGTCGACTTCCACCAGCCCGAGCGGTTCGATCTGCACTACATCGGCGCGGACGGCGCCAAGCACCGCCCGGTGATGGTCCACCGCAGCATCATCGGCAGCGTCGAGAGAGCGGTCGCGCATCTCGTCGAACGGCACGGCGGCGCTTTCCCCGCCTGGCTCGCGCCCGTCCAGCTGGCGGTCCTGCCGGTGTCCGAGGCCCAACTGCCGGGTGCTGAGGATCTGTTGCGGCGGTGCGCCGAGGTCGGTCTGCGGGCCGAGCTCGCCGGCCCCGAGCTCGGCAGTCTGGGCGCGCGCGTCCGGGCCGCCCGCCTCGTGCCCTATCAGGTCGTGATCGGCGCCAAGGAGGACGCCGAAGGCCTGGTCGCGCTCCGGCTGCGCGACGGTCGGCGCATCGACGCGATGCCGGCCGCCGACGCCCTCGCCCGGATCGGCGAACTCGTCGGGGCACACCGCACCGAGCTGTGGGACGGCGGGGACAGCGGGGACGGCGAGTAACCGGGCCGCGGGCGAGCGGGCGAGCGGGCGAGAGTCAGAATGCGCCGATGACCAGCGTGAGCCCCATGACCGTCATCGTCGCGGCGATCAGGAAGTCCAGCGCGCGCCAGGAGGCGGGCCGCGCGAAGAAGCCGCTGAGCAGCCGCGCGCCGTACCCGAGCGCGGCGAACCAGCAGACGCTGCCGAGCATCGCGCCCGCCCCGAAGGCCCAGCGGAGCGCGTCGTGTCCCGCGGCGACCGAGCCGAGGAGGAGGACGGTGTCGAGGTAGACGTGCGGGTTGAGCCAGGTCATGGCCAGGCAGGCGAGCAGGGCGCCGCGCCGTGACCCGGCCGTCGCGCCCGTCGCCGTCATGGCGGTGGGGCGCAGGGCACGGCGTGCGGCGAGCACGGCGTACGAGAGGAGGAAGCCTCCGCCTATCAGGCCGACGAGGGTCAGCGCGGGCGGCCAGGCCGTGACCACCGTGCCGACTCCGGCCACGCCCGCCGCGATCAGCACCATGTCGGAGAGCGCGCAGATGGTGACCACGCTGAGCACCGACTGGCGTCGGATGCCCTGGCGCAGGACGAAGGCGTTCTGTGATCCGATGGCGACGATGAGCGAGAGCCCGGTGCCGAATCCGGCGGCCGCGGCGGTCAGTGCTGTTCCCATGGCGTCGACGTTAAGGATCTTTGGCGCCCTAAGTACAGGTAAAGATTCTGATGTAGCTTAAGTAATCGTGATGTCAGAGCCAGCTGGTGCGGAGCGGTCGTCGGCGAGCCCGAAACTGCAGGTGACGAGCCCGAAACTGCAGCCGGGCGCGCTGTCCGAGCTGCCTCTGGACCACGTGCGGACGCTGCTCGCCGTCGTCGACGAGGGCACCTTCGACGCCGCCGCGGCCGTGCTGCACGTCACGCCCCCTGCGGTCAGCCAGCGCGTGAAGGCGCTGGAGCGCCGGACCGGCCGCGTCCTCCTGATGCGGACGAAGCCGGTGCGGCCCACCGAGTCGGGGCAGGTCGTGGTGCGGTTCGCGCGGCAGCTGGCCCGCCTGGAGCGCGACGCGCGGGCCGAGCTCGGCATGAGCGACGCGGGCGAGACCGCCGTGCTCCCGGTCGCGGTGAACGCCGACTCGCTCGCCACGTGGTTCCTGTCCGCGCTGGCCCGGGTCCCGGACGAGCCGCGGATCTGTTTCGAGCTGCGCCGCGAGGACGAGGACCACACGACGTCGCTGCTGCGGGAGGGCTCGGTGATGGCGGCGGTCACGTCGTCGCCGGACGCGGTGTCGGGTTGTACGGTGCGGCGGCTCGGCCGGATGCGGTATCTGCCGGTCGCCTCGCCCGAGTTCGTGGCGCGGCGGCTCGGCGACTGGCCGCGCGTGCCGCTCGGGGACGTCCTCGCGGACGCTCCTGTGATCTTCTTCGACCGCCGCGACTGTCTGCAGGACGACTTCGCGCGCAAGGTGACGGGCGGGCGCGGGGCGAGCCCGCTGCGGCACTACGTCCCCTCGTCGCGCGGGTTCGTCGAGGCGATCGAGGCCGGCCTCGGCTGGGGTGTGGTGCCGCGGGAGCAGGCGGAGCCGCTGTTGCGCGCGGGCACGCTGGTCCTGCTCGATGCCGAGCGGGTGGTGGACGTACCGCTGTTCTGGCAGCAGTGGAAGCTGGACTCCCCGGCGCTCGCCGCGCTGGCGGACGCGGTGATGACCACCGCCGCGACGGCCCTGGACCAGTGACCCCGGAACCACCGGACCGGCGACTCGGGGCGAACAGAACGTGCGGCACTCGCCAGTCCTGTCTAGCGTCACTGGCATGAACACTGATCCGCAGAGTTACGAGCTGCTGCTGGTGCCCGAGTTCACCGAGGGCGACGGAACGGCGGAGGGCGGCACCGCCGGGGCGCTGCGTTCGGCGCTCGTGGTGGCCACCGGCAGGACCGGCGCCTCCGGCTATCCGCGGTACGTGGGCGACGGCATGGAGGCCGACATCGACCCGGAGACCCGGGCCGTCGAGGCGGTGCTCGTCGACGGGGCCGAACTGGATTACGGCCTATCGGTACGGGTCGCCCCCGCGGGGTGACGAACAGCAGGACCGGCAGGGTGACAAGAGGACGCGTCGCGTCAAGAATTCCGCCGCAACTAATTATGCGGATTTCCGCAACACAAATCATTCATGCTGGCTTGAACGCATCGCTTTCCGGGGGACCCACAGGTTGAACGGGTAGGCTTCGGTTTCCAAAAGACCGACATGAGTATTCCTCCTGCCGACCACGTGGGGAGCTGGTCATGCGACCGGGCGAGCGGATCGGGGGCCTCGTTCAGTCCCTCTCGGAACACCTCGTCAGCAATGTCGAGGAACATCTGCTGGAGGGCGCGCGCCGCGCTTTTCTGCAGAACGGATTCACGAAATTACCCTTCTTGGTGCCCGACCGGGTCAAGTCGTCGGTCGCGGACGAAATAGAGAATCTCGTCGCCGAACACGGCGTGCGGCGCGGGATGAGTTTCAAGGAAACCGGCGGCACGCCGCGACAGATGCGCAATGTGCGCCATCGGGAGATCAGCGAGCACGGGACCGTGATCCCGCACGTGTATGCGTCCACCGATCTGCTCGATGCGCTGGGGAGGGTCGCCGGTGAGCCGGTGCTCCCGTGCCCCTACGAGCCGGAGCGGTACGTGATCACCGAGCTGGAGCAGTCCGGCGACACGCACGGGTGGCACTGGGACGACTACAGCTTCGCGCTCGTATGGGTGGTCGCCTGTCCGCCCGCCGAGCACGGCGGGTTCGTGCAGTGCGTGCCCCGCACGTACTGGAACAAGCAGGATCCGCAGCTGCACCGCCAGTTCATCTCGCAGCCCATCCACTCCTTCGAACTGCGGCCCGGCGACCTCTACTTGATGCGGACCGACACCACCCTGCACCGCGTCTACCCGCTCACCAGCGGGCGGCGCCTCATCATCAACATGGGGTACGCGTCCCGCGCCGACCTGCACAAGCCGATCAGCCACGAGACCATGGACGGGCTCTGGAACGGCTCCCGCGAGGACCAGACTGAGCGGATGGACCACACAGATCAGGCGGAGCAGACCGTATGACCCCAGTGGAGGGGGCCACGGCGGCAGCGCCCGGGCCCCCTCGACTGGTCAGACAGTTGGGCACATCGGGGCTCGTCGCGCACTACGTCACCTCGGTGATGGGCGCGGGCGTGCTGTTGATCCCCGCCCTCGCCTGGGCGGAGGCCGGGCCGCTGTCCCTCGTCGCGTGGGGGGTGCTGATCCTCTACAGCTATCCCTTCGCGCTCGTCTTCGCGAAGCTGTCCGTGCGGCATCCCACGAGCAAGGGCGTCGCGCAGTTCGTGGAAGCGGCGTTCGGCGCGAGGGCGGGCCGGATCGCCGCCGTATTCCTGCTCCTCACGCTGCTCGCGGGCAATCCGGTGCTTGGGCTCGCGGCCGGCCGCTATCTGCTCGCGGCGGTCGATCCCGCGGCGTCGAACCGGGCGTCGCTCCTCGCGGGCGCCGCCGTCATCGTGTTCTGCGTCGCGCTCAACCTGTGGGGAATCAGGGTGAGTACCCGCGCTCAGATGGTGGTGCTCGGTTCCGTGGTACTGCTCCTGGCCGTCGTCATCGTCCTGGCCCTGCCCGAGGGGGACTACGGACGCCTCACCCCGTTCGCCCCGCACGGCTGGAGCTCCCTCGGCAGTACGGTGCTCATCTGCTTCTTCGGATTCATCGGCTGGGAGAACGCGGCCCCGGTCGCCGAGGAGGTGCGGGACCCCGAACGCACCTTTCCCCAAGGGATTCTCTACGCCGTCAGTTGCGTGGGACTTCTGTATTTCGCCATGGCGTTCACCGTCTCCGTGGCCCTGCCCGAGGCCACCGCGGGCCAGTCCGATCTGACGGCGTTCGTCAGGCTCCTCCAGGTCGCCACGGGCTCGGGGCTGGAGAGCACCGGCTACCTCGTCGCGGGCGTCCTGCTGCTGCTCACCACCAACGCCTGGTGCCTGGGCACCTCGCGCGTCGTCTTCGCCCTCGCCCGGGACGGCATCCTGCCGGTCCGGCTCAGCCGGCTCTCCCGGCACGGCAGGGTCCCCGCACGCGCGGTCCTCGCACTCCTGCCCGGCTACGCCGTGTCGGTGCTGCTGCTCCTGGCCACCGACTCCAGCGAGACGACGCTGATCAAAGCATCGTCGGCCACCTACCTGCTCATCTTCCTCATGGCCTTCCTCGCCGCCGCCCGGCTCCTGCCCCCGGGCGGCACCTCCCGGCTGAACCTGCTGCTCATCGCGACGACCGTCGTGATACTGCCGTTCTTCGGCGTCAGTGTCGTCATCGCCCTGGCGATGCTGCTCCTCTCCGTCGTCGCCGAGCGCCGGCTGCGCAAGCGCGTCCCCCCGTCCACCGACTCAGGAGTACTCACGTGACCGCGCGACACATCCTGCGGATACAGGACCTCTCAGCCAAGGAAATGTGCTCCCTGCTCGACCTCGCCGAAGCGATGAAGCGCGGCGACGACACGAGCGCCCATCTGGCGGGCCGCTGCATAGGCCTGCTCTTCAACGTGCCGTCCACCAGGACCCGGGTCTCGTTCCAGGTCGCGGCCTCCCAACTCGGCGCCGACAGCTACCCGTACGGGGTCGAGGAGCTGCGGCTCGCCAACCGCGAGTCGATCGAGGACACCATCGGCGTCCTCAACCGCTACCTCGACGCCCTCGTGGTGCGCTGGTACGACATGAACGACTACGGCGCCGGGCACCGCAGGCTGCGCGCGATGGCCGAGCAGGCCACGATCCCCGTCATCAACGCGCTCGACGACGAGGAGCACCCCTGCCAGGTCCTCGCCGACCTCATGACGCTGCGCGAACTGTACGGCGGGGAGGTTCCGGCCCGACGGGTCGTGTACGCCTGGTCGTACTCCCCGCGGCAGAAGACCCCCGGCGTCCTGCACTCCTCCATGATGGCCGCGGCCCTCCTCGGCCACCGCGTCACCGTCGCCCATCCGCCCGGCTTCGCCCCCGAGGAGCGCGTGACCCGCGCCGCACGTGACGCCGCCGCCCGCACCGGCGCGAGCATCGAGCTCACCCACGACCTGGAGGACGCCGTCCGCGGCTGCGCCGCCGTGTACACCCTCAGCTGGAAGTCCCCCACCCTCGCGGGCCAGGAGGAGATCCAGGCGCGGACGCGGCTCGCGGACCGGTGGCGGATCACCGAACCGCTGATGCGGCTGGCCGGGGACGAGGCCGTGTTCCTCGACTGCATGCCCACCAACCGGGGCGAGGAGGTCGACGCCGACGTGAAGGACGGACCGCGGTCACGGATCTTCCAGCAGGCGGAGAACCGCCTGCACACGCAGAAGGCCCTGCTGACCCAGCTGTTCGACGGAACACTCACGGGCGGCGGACGATGAGGGCGTCACGGTCCGGCACCCGGGTGGCGCTGGTCACCGGCGGCGGCGGAGGCATCGGCAGCGCCGTCGCGCGACGGCTCGCCGACGAGGGCGCCGCCGTCGCGGTCGTCGACCGGGACGACGCGGCGGAGACCGTGGCCCGCGGCATCCGCGCCGACGGCGGGCGCGCCGAGGCGTTCCTGTGCGACGTCTCCGACGAGGAGGCGGTGCCGGCCCTCGTGAAGGACGTCGTGGGGCGGCTCGGCGACATCACCGACGCGTGCTGCGTGGCGGGGAGCATCCGGCGCGGTACGGTGCGGGACCTGTCCCTGGAGGACTGGCACGGGTCGTTCGCGGACAACGTGGACTCGGTGTTCCTCGTCTGCCGGGCGGTGCTCCCGCTGATGGAGCGGGCGGGCCGCGGCAGCATCGTGACGGTGGCCTCCGGGTGGGGGCTGCGCGCCGGGGAGAAGGCGGCCGCGTACTGCACGGCGAAGGCCGGTGTGGTGATGCTGACGCAGGCGATGGCACTGGACCACAGCCCCGGGGGTGTCCGGGTCAACTGCGTCGCCCCCGGTGACACGCGCACGCCCATGCTCGCCCGAGAGGCGCGCCAGCTGGGCCAGTCGGACGCCGATTTCCTCGCGGAGGCCGCCAACCGGCCGCTGGGCCGCATCGGCACGCCCGAGGACATAGCTGCCGCTGTCGCGTTCCTCGCCGGTCCCGACGCCGACTTCGTCACGGGGAGCGTGCTCTCGGTCGATGGCGGGGGGAGCGTCTGAGCCTGTTCCTCACGGTCGGCGGCTACGTTGGGGCCAGCAGCGCACTCGGGCGGTGTCACCGTCACCGCCGTTGCCGCCGGGCGGAGGCTGGGTCAGGTCGTGCTGTGCACGGAAGGAGCCCGCTGCGGCTGCCTCGCGGACGTATGCGGTGAACTCGCGCGGGGCGCCGCCCAGTACGCCCTGAACGCCCGGTGGCGGATGCGGCCTCCCCCGTGTTCCCGATCGTGCCGACTGGCCACGCCTGGGCCCCGTTGTGGCTTCCCGGAGTAGGGCACGCCGCGCTACGTACAGAGCTACCGTTTTCGCCCACCCGAATATTCGAATGCATGTTCCCCTCTGGGAGGTAGTCTTACGACTAGCGCCCCACCAGGCGGCTCCCATCCCAGGTCAGGAGAACTCCATGTCGTACGGCACCCCTGAAGAGTCTGGCGTCCGCACCTACACCGCACGCGCGGTCAGCAAGCAACAGATCGGTGAGTACCGGCTGACCGTGACCTGCCGCGCCGAGACCGACAACATGATGGCACCCGAAGTCGAGGTGCTTTTCCAGAAGTTCATGGACACCCTCAGCGCCTCGCCGGACTTCACCGTCACCGCACAGCGCACTACCGAGTTCGCCGAGAACATCACGGCGACCACCTGACGCTCCCCGCCCAACGCCCCGGCGGCTTCGCCGGGGCGTTCGCCGGTCCCCTACCTTCCGTACCCCGCGGGTGCGGAAGGCGGGCACGGGTGAGTTCCGACCTCGGACAGCGCGGGAGCAGGCTCTCGGATTGTTCGGGTTCGGGAGCCCTCACTCATGTGCGGTCGCCGGACGACCTCAGCGAGCGGACCTGCTAATTCTTCGCATCGACGGACGAGCGGTGCTTCTCCGCCAGGGCGGGCTTGGGCAGGGTGCAGCCGGGGCGGTTCAGGTCGATCTTGTTCCCGGCGCCGACGCAGGGAACGATGATGTAGGTCTGCTGGGCGTAGCCGATGTTGGGCCGGACGGTGACCTTGCCGTTCTCGTCGACCTCGCACGGGTTGTTGTCTGTGCAGCGCTGGCCGCTCTCATTGATGGTGTTGTTGACGGCGACGACCTTGCCGGTGGCGTCGTCGATCACCGGCGATCCCGAGGTGCCGCCGATGACCTGGCAGGGCTGGGTGTAGCGGAGCGAGTCCTTCCAGGTCCACTGGCCTTCCTTCAGGCGGTACGCGAAACCGTCCGTGTTGCACCGGTACATCCGCTTCCAGTAGCCGGAGGCGACCGTGATGGCCCGGCCCGTCTGCGGGTGCGCGGCGTCCAGGTCGAGGGCCTTGATGCCGTAGCGGCTCTCGATGTCGCTGTAGGTGCTGGTCAGTTCGTACACAGAGACGTCGGTGTCGGTCATCGTGCCGTACGCGATCTTGCTGGCGCGAACGGTGCCGAGGCTGCCGCCACCGGCGTTCAGGAGCGTGAAGCTGCGGCTCGACGCCCGGTTGACGATGACCTGACCGGCGCTGGGGAAACCTGTCTCCAGGCAGTGGCCGTTGGAGAGCACGAGCGCCTTGTCCGTGGGCTGCGAGCTGGGCACGCGCACCACGGAGCCCGAGCAGTTGCTCAGTGCCACGGTACCGGCGAAGGTCACAGCCTTCGTCTTCACCTTCGCCTGGGTCACCGCGGCGGGTTGCGCCGCGGCCGTGCCTTTGTCGGACACCGGCGCGCCGTTGGTCACGGCGGACGCGGGTATCGCCGTCGCGCCGAGGAGCAGCGCGGTGCAGACGGCACCGACGAGAGGCTTGTTCATGTGGGGTTCCCCTCTGATGACTGTGTGACCGAAGGTCCTTCGGTTTTGTCATGTGCATTTTTGGGGCAACCCATCGCAGGAGCAAGACCGCATGCGGTCAAGCACACTCGACGACCCACTCCGGTGTCGGCAGCCGGGCTCACCGACCGCGGAGCCGCTCGGTTTCACGCCACTCCTCGTCCGCGATCCATTCCCGGGTGCGCTCCAGGTCGCGGAGTTGCACGCTGACGGACGGGGCGATCTCAAGAACCCAGCTGTCCCTCGACAGCCGATCTTCACCGTTTGCCAAGTGATCTTTACCGTGGGCCGCTAGTGGCGAAGTTTCCAGATCAGAGGCGTGATCAATTGAATCGCCACGGCCGCGCCACCCATAGCCGGTTTCCGCCAGGGGGACGCCAGGGCTCCAAGGCCCGATGATGGACTGCGAACCCCTCTGGTTTCGACAGAGGCCGCACAGCAGAGTGGCCGGGGTTCTGGTTGCCTCCAGAACCCCGGCCGGTGCGGGCGTTGAGACGGGGCCGGCCGATCACGTTCCGGTCGGGCCCGTTTCACGCGGGCTCGACTTTCCGTCCGGGCGTCTCATTCGACCGTGCTCAGCGCACGATCTCTCCCACACATCCTGCAACCGCGGAGACCGCACCGAGCACGGCAATGATCACCTGGGCTCGGACGGATGGGGCGAGCCGTATCCGCTGGTCCGACCGCTTCTTCCGGTTGTGCATGTTCACCCCCTCCCTCAAGACGGGGCGCGCCCAGCATGCGCACTGGGCGTCCGGGTCTATCTGACCCCGGACTCTTGGTGGCAGACCATGTGGCGCACCCTGGCGAACTGTGGCGAATAGTCGATGGATCGCGCCGCCGTCCAGCTCCTCGCCGAGCCGCCGCGACGGCAACACCTTCGATTGCCAGCCGGGCTGTTGCCAGCCGGGCTGACCAGGAATCCGCTGGGGTATTTCCAGCAGCGGCCGCACTCGGCAAGCCCGGACCCGGTTACGCCAAGCCACGGCCGCCGTACAGGGGCACTTCGGCAGGCGTCAGGTCGTCCCGCACGCGCACCAACCGCACCGGATGACGCCAGCGGCCCGCAGAGTCCATAGAGACATCGGCGGCGACTTCGGCGAACAGGGGCGGCTCGACCAGGCGCACCGTCAGCTGCTACTTGCTGCCCCACCCGGCAGAGAAGGACCGCCCTCCCACGGATGCGTCCCTGCCGACGGTGCCGGCTGCGCGGCCAGCACTCTGGCCGCAGTGCGGGACAGCGCGGTGCTCCGGGGGCGAACTACAGCCGGCCTGCATCATCCAGCCGCCCCAGAAGCACGGCTGCCGGAGCCGTGGGACTGCCCCGCGGCCGCCGATCCCACCCGGCAGCTCGATCCCGATCAGACAGGCTTCATCGACGAGCGCGGCCGCGGTAAAGACCAGACGCAGCCACTGGTCGACCGCCTCACGCCGTGCTCCTGACCGGCGTCACCGGAAGCCTCGGCGGACACCTGCGCACGGAACTCCTCAACCGCACCCCGGCCACCGTCTACTGCCTGCCCCGCGGCGCAGCAGACCGCACCCAGCACCGGCTGGCCCGACTCGGCCGCCCCCCGGGGGGGGCGGCCCACGTCAACCTCGCCGGAACCGAAGTCGACGAACAGACCCCGGCCACCACCGCCACGGCGGGCCCCCTGGGCTATTCGCTGACCAAGGTCAGGCCGGAGCACGACCTGCGCGCCGCGGCCGGGCGCGGCACGCCGCTGACCGGTTTTCCGGCCCGGAGTGGTCACCGGGCACTGCCGGACGGACAGTACCGGCGCTTCCGATCTTTTGGTACCGATGCTCCGCGCCTCGGCTGCTCTCGGCTGTGTACCGCTGGGGGTGGGCACGGTCCCCGTCGACGCGGTGGACGTGGTGGCCCGTTCCCTTGTGGAACTGTGCCGCAAACCGGACGCGGCCGGCGGTACGTACCATCTGACTCACCCGGATCCCGTGCCGCTGACCGACGTGTTCGCCGCCATGCGCCGAGCTGGATACCCGTTGGACGGCGTGGACGCCGAACAGTGGTGGTCTTTCATCGACGACCACGCCGCCGATCCGGCCAGCTCGCCCCAGGCCGCTTTGCGTGACCTCACCCGCTACTCGATGATCACCGAGCCCGAGTACCGGGTGCCCCCATCCGCGCCCTGGGTGACAGCGGCATCCTCCCGCCGCCCCCGTACCCGCCCGGTGCACACCCATGACGCACGCGACCACACCCGCAGCAGACTCCTCGGGGGGTGCTGAACAGCACCGAGAACGAGGAGGACGGCAAGGAGAAGGCGGAGAGCAAGGGGAAGGAGGAGGGCAAGGGCCGCTCGTCCCGTTCGGACGACAGTCGCTGACGCGTGCGTGCCTGCCGGGCGTCGCTGCGCAGGCGGGGGTCCAAAGACAGGCTCTGAGGTCTCCTAGGGGGCGCCGTCGGGTCCGGGCCCCGCGTCGATGGTGGGCGCTCCCGTGAAGTATTCGAGCGTGCCGGTGAGGTCGAGGAGCCGTTCCAGGTTCGGGGGCCGGTCGTCCAGGTGGAGCCGGGTCCCGGTCTCTTCGGTGCGGCGGCCGATCATCAGCAGGATGGACAGGCCCATGGAGTCGACGTTGGCGACGCCCGCGCAGTGCAGGTGCAGATCCTGGAGGCGGGGCCGGGCGGCGAGCTGCTCGGTGACCTCGGTCAGGAGGAACTCGGCGTTGTCGTAGTCGAGATCGCCGGTGATCTCTATGTGGACGGTGTCCGCAGTGCCCGCGGTGGCCAGGCGGAGTGCGGGAGGCAGTGTGGTCATACGGGCGTTCCAGGCGCGGTGGGGTGATCGGTGGTGAGGGCTTCGAGTCCGCGTCGGAGGATACGGGACGCCCGGGGGAAGTCTTTCAGCTCGTGCAGGAAGAGGTCGAGGGCCGGGGGCAGGGACCGTGCGGGCACCCCGCGGGCCTCCAGGATCCGGGCGGTCCAGGTGATGAACCAGCTGAAGAGGTCCTCGTCGCCGAGGTAGAGGGCCGTGGCGAGGAACTCCACGATGTGCGCGAGGTCCTCGGCCGTGCGTTCGCGCTGCGCTTCGTCGTAGCCGCGCATGGCGGGGAACGCGTCCTCCAGGGCGCGGAAGACGGTGCGCACCAGGGCGTCGCCGCTCCGGGTGACCATCGTGTATTCCTGGTCGGCCAGGTGCGGGAGGTCGTCCATCTGCTGGTGGTCGGCCTGCGGGCGGGGAAGTGGCCCCTCGGCGAGGCGGTCGGCGGCGGCCGGGGCGTCGGGCGCCCACGCGTCGGCGCCGAGCAGGTGCGCGTAGCGTCCGCCGGGTCCGAACGCGGCGCCGCCGACCAGGACGGGGACGCCGACGGCCTGGCACGCGGTGATCGCCGCGTGCGCCGTGGGGAGCCTGGTCGCGATCGAGCTGGACAGCGCGACCGCGTCGGCCTGTGTGGTGTGCAGGTGGGAGATCAGGTGCGGTACGGGAACCTGGGCGCCCAGGTAATCGACGCGCCAGCCGCGCAGTTTCAGCACTTCGGCGAGGAGCCGGGCGGGCAGGGCGTGCCACTCGCCGTCGACGCACGCCACCGTGATGCGGCCCCGGTCGGGGTGTCTTCGGGCGGCGGGGTGCAGGGCCAGGGCGGCGACGGCGCGTTCGTTGATGGAGGTGGCGGCGTGTTCCTGGGCGATGCTGAGGCGGTTCGCGGCCCACTCCTCGCCGACTCTGCTCTGCACGGCGGCGATCACGTCGACGAGGACGGATTCCGGGTCGGCGCCGTCGTCCAGGGCGCGCAGGACGACGTCCGTGGCCGTGTACTCGTCGCCGACCGCCACGGCTTCCCACAGCTGGTCGGCCATTTCCGGGGACGCGACCGAGGACGCGGCCGGGGACGTGGACAGGGCATGGACGCGGGACGGGGTGCTGGTGCTCATGCGGTGCGCCTGCCCCGAGTACGGCCGTTCACGGCACTCTGGGGGTGAGTGCGTGGCGCGGAGATCGCGACGACGGCCATGTCGTCGTGCCGACGGCTGCCGAGCCACTGGGAAGCGAGCATCTGGACATGGTCCACGATGCCTTCCGAGGGCATCCCGGCACATCCGGCCAGGGCACGCCGCAGGCGTCCCTCTCCGAACTGCGCGTCGCCCATGGGGCCGCCCTGGGCCTCGGTGATGCCGTCGGTGTACAGGATGCACGTCTCCCCCGGGGCGAGCGTGACCGCGGTGGTGCGGGCGGGAACGTTCGGCATGGCTCCGACCAGGGTGCCGCGGGTGTCGGCCTCCTCGACCGTGCCGTCCGCGCGGATGATCAGCGGGGTCGGATGACCGGCGCTGGTCAGCCGCAGGTGTACCTCGTCCTCCTTGCGCACGGCGGAGGCGAGGACCAGCGTCGCGAACCGGGTGTGGTGGGAGTTGAGCAACGCGGTGTTGAGCAGGGTGAGCATCCGCTGGTGGTCGTCCGCCATCGGCAGCAGCGCGTGCAGGGTGTTGCGGATCTTGCCGGTGAGGACGGCGGCCTCAAGCCCTTTTCCACACACATCGCCCAGCGTCACCAACGAGGGCTCGCCCTCGACGGCGGCCGGGTGGACGTCGTAGAAGTCCCCGCCGATCCGCTCGTGGTCGGCCGAGGGGCGGTAGCGGCCGGCGAAGTCCACTCCGGAGATCTGCTGCAGGGTGGGGGGCAGCAGCTCGCGCATCAGCACTTCGGTGATGGCCGTCTGCTCCGCGTAGAGACGGGCGGCCGACATGGCCGCTCCGCTCCGTGCGGCGAAGAGGCGGGCGAAGACCTCTTCCTTCTCGGTGAAGCCGACGCCGCCCTCCTTGCGCAGCAGGACCAGCGCACCGGCCGGGACGCCGTGCCCGGGCAGCGGAGTGATCACTATGGCTCCGACGGGGCCGAAGCCTTCGGGGATCATCCACTCCGGCGCGGCCGACGGGTCGATCCACCGGGAGGGGACCGGCGGGAACCCGCGCAGGGCTTCGCCGAGGCCGGGGACCTCGTCGGGGTCGACGGGCCGCTCCGACGTGGTGGGGCTGCCGCCGCGCAGGCAGGTCACCACGGGCAGGCGGTGGCCGCGTGCCGGTGCGATGGCCAGTGCCGCGTCGGCCAGGTTCTCGGCGGCCATCTGCGCGGTCACGTCCATGCAGCGCCCCAGGTTGAGGGAGGAGAGCAGTGTGCTCGACGCCTTGGCCAGGAAGGCGGTCCGCTCCCTCTCCATGTGCAGGGCCTCTTGGGCGAGCCGATGGTCCGTCTGGTCCACCAGCCACCAGGCGACGGTGCCGTCGTCCCGCACGCTCGGGTGTGCCTCGAAGTGGCGTCCCTCGATCACCCCGGAGAGTGGGGCGTCGGACTCCTGTACGGCGCGTGGTCCGGGCAGGCGCGTCGCGTCGTGGGCGGCGGCCAGCCAGGCCGGGACCACGGCGTCGAGGCGCATCCCGGAGCGGGCCGCGGGCAGCAGCGCCCGTGCGGCGGCGTTGCACTGCTCGACGAAACCCGCCGCGTCGACGACCAGGACCGGGTAGGGGGCACAGCTCCACGGGAAGTCCGGCTCCGTGACTGCGGCGGTCTGCATGTGGGGGGAGACCAAATATCGAGGACCCGCTGGGCGAGTCCCTCACCTCACCAACTCGTACGGAATTGTTGCCTTGCGGCAACGATCCCGCACGGGACACCTTCCTGGCAACCCGCTCAGCCGGTGAGCGGTGAGACAGGGCGTTCGAAGAACGTCTCGAGGGAGACCGTGGCCTGCGTGCCGCTGACGCCGTCGATCGCGTAGAGGCGACGCAGCACGTCCTGGAGCTGTTCCGTCGTCGACGTACGGACCTTCACCAGAACCGACGCACTGCCCGCGATCACGTGGGCCTCCTGTATCTCGGCGATGGCCGCGAACGCGTCGGCGGACTCCCCCATCCACGCCGTGGAGTCGACCATGACGAAGGCCAGCACCCCGCGGTCGAGCGCCGCCGGGTCCACCTCGACGGTCGTGCGCCGGATGACTCCGCGCTCGCGGAGCTTGCGCACCCGCTCGTGGGCAGCGCCCGCGGAGAGACCGGCCCCCTTGCCGAGCGCTGCGTACGAGATGGTCGCGTCCTCCTGGAGGAGGGCGATCAGCCGGCGGTCGATGTCATCCACGGTCACCATGGCGCAACCATACAGCGTTCTGGCATAGTCGCGATCAACCGAACAGCATTCACCTTCGGACCGCCAAAGGGGTATCCATGTCCGGCAGTGACAGCACTTCCCTGTACGAGATCCTGGACGAGCGGTTCCGCACCGGACGGTGCGCGAACGGCGACGACCGGCTGGAGCAGTTGTACGGGGGCTGCCGGTGGGCCGAGGGCCCGCTCTACCTCCCCGCCTGGCGCCAGCTCGTCTGGAGCGACATCCCGAACGACCGGCTGCTGCGGTGGGACGAGTCGACGGGCGCGGTCTCCGTCTTCCGCTCCCCCGCCGGGCACGTCAACGGCAACACCCTCGACCGGGAAGGCCGCCTCATCAGCTGCGAGCAGGGCAACCGGCGGGTCACGCGCACGGAACCGGACGGCAGGATCACGGTGCTCGCCGAGCGGTACGAGGGCAAGCGGCTGAACAGCCCCAATGACGCGGTCGTCCGCTCGGACGGCTCCGTGTGGTTCTCGGACCCGGACTTCGGGATCACCAGCGACTACGAGGGACACCGCGCCGAGCCCGAGATCGACGGCCTGAACGTGTACCGGATCGACCCGTCGACGGGTGAGGTGCGTCTGGTGGCGGACGGTTTCGGGGCGCCGAACGGGCTCGTCTTCTCGCCCGACGAGCGGCAGTTGTACGTGTCCGACACGCGCGGCGGCTGCATCCGCGTCTTCGACGTGCGCGAGGACGGCACGCTCTCCGACGGGAAGGTCTTCGCCGAGGCGAAGGACGACGTCAGCCGCTTCGACAACATCCGCTTCGACGACGGCGGCCGCTTGTGGGCGGCCGCCATCGAGGGAGGGGTGCACTGCTACGACCCCGACGGCACCCTCATCGGGCGACTGCGGGTGCCGGAGCCCGTCTCCAACATCGCCTTCGGCGGCCCGAAGAACAACCGGCTCTTCATCACGGCGACCAGCTCGCTGTACTCCCTGGTCATGTCCGTCACCGGGCTGCCGCGCGTGCGCGGCTGAGCGTCAGAAACGGACGTCGGAGCAGGCGTAGAAGGCGTTGCCGGTGTCCGCGATGGTCCACACGCCGAGGATGATGTGCTGGCCGGTCTTCTGGGGCAGGACACCGCTGTGGGTGACCGTGGAGCCGGGCTGGCGGCCGCCGAAGGGCACCGCGAGGAACGGCTGCGGGTCCAGGTCGGCCCGGGTCAGCGGCTTGGTCGGGTCCCAGCCGTCCTTGGTGATGTAGTAGCGGAAGTCGGTCGTGGCGTGGCGGGCGGTGATGCGCCAGAGGAAGGTGTGGTTCTGGCCCGCGGTCAGCTTGGTGGTGGGCCACTTTCCGCCCCGGGGGTCATCCAGTTCGGAGAAACGTCCGATGCCGCCCGAGCAGATGTGGCCGTCGCCGGGACCGCGCGCGGGGAATCCCTTGGGGCCCTCCACGCTCGGCGGCTCCCACTGGATCTGTCCGCAGTTGCGGACGGTGCCGTTGCCGCACAGCTGCTGGCGGCTGACGGGCGAGTCGGTGTAGCCGTGGGCCTGGGCGCTGCCGCTGGTGGCCAGCATGGCCGAGCCGGCGAGGCCGAGGCCCAGGAGTAACGAGGTGAGCTTCTTGCGCATGATGTGCTCCCGTGGTCCGAGAGGATGCGGTTGTGTCTCACGTTCGGTGCGGTCTAGACCAAGTCAGAGGCTAGTCCGACGAGTTGGGCATGTCCATACCAATGAAGCCCCGGTGGATGGAGCCCGAAAGCCGTCGGCTTTCGGGCTCCATCCACCGGGGCCACCGGCACCGCTCAGTCCGTGGCTTCCGCCTCCACCGGCTTGGGGATGAGGAAGGACGTCGCGAAGGCCAGCGCGATGAGGACGACTCCGGCGATCATGCCTGCCGTGTACCCGGCGGGTGACGACTTGTCGGCCGGGGCGGCGGCGGTCTGCACGGCGTACAGGACCGCGAAGCTGAGGCCCGCGCCGAGGTTGAAGGCGCCCGCGTTCAGACCGGGCAGGAAGCCCGGGTTCTCCTTCGGGGAGAGCACGATGCCGAGCCCGTTGAGGACGATGTTGCCCACGCCCGCGTAGGTGACGCCGATCAGGATCGACGCGGCGAGCAGCAGCAGCCGCGAGTCGGCGTGCAGCGTGAACAGCATCAGGGCGACCGTCACGGCCGAGCCGATGAGTCCGAGGCGCAGGATGCGCCCGTAGCCGTACGTGGCCGCGAGGCGTCCCGCGAGGGGGCCCATGGCGAGGCCCGCGAGGGCGTACGGCGTCAGGGTCCACCAGGCGGACTGCTCGGCGCTCATGCCGAACCCTGCCTGCGCGTCCTGCGCGAAGGCGGGGATCATGCCGTTCATCACGGCGAACACGCCGGTCATGGTGAGGACCGTGGTGAGCAGCAGGGCCCAGGTGGAGCGCCGGCGCAGGTGGCGGGTGGCGACCAGGGGGTGGCTGCTGCGGTCCTCGATGCGCCAGAACAGGGCGAAGGCGATGGCGGTGACGACGAAGAGGCCCACGACGAGCGGCCAGTTCGCGTCGCCGAGCTTGCCCGCCTCGTTGAGGGCGATCAGCGCCGCGCCGACCGAGATGACCAGGAGGGTGACTCCGGGCCAGTCCATGCGGGAGTCGGCGTTGTCGGTGGAGGGGGCGGCCTTCGACTCGGGGGTGAGGGTGGCGACGAGGAGCGTGGCGATCGCGGCGACGCCGGCCATGGCCCAGAAGACGGACTGGAAGCCGTGGTGGTCGGCGAGGTAGCCGCCGGCCAGGGAGTCGACGCCCGCGATGCCGCCGTTGACGGCGGTGATGACACCGAGGAGCGTGCCGTACTTCTTCGGCTCGTGGACCTCGTTGCGCAGCATGATCAGGCAGAGCGGCACGGTGGGGCCTGAGACGCCCTGGATGACGCGGCCCGCGAAGAGCATCGGCACGCTCTCGGCGAGTGCGGCGACGACGCAGCCGACGACCATGAGGGCGAGCATCCCGGCGAGCACCTTGCGCCGTCCGACGAGGTCGCCGAGGCGGGGAAGGAAGAGCGAGAAGAGCGCGGCCGAGGTGAAGAACGCGGTCTGGGTGAGGCCCACCTCGGCGGAGGTCGCGCCGAGGGAGTCCTCGATGTTCTTCAGGGCGGGGCTGAGCATGCTCGCGTTGAGCTGGAACGCGAAGCAGGCCGCGAGGAGCGCGGTGACCAGGACGCCGATGCGCACCGGTCGGGAGCCGCGGGCGCCGCCCGGAGCGGCGGCGGGTTCGGTGAGGGCGTTCATGCGCTGACGTCACCGATCCGCTCGAGGGCGTCCACGATGAGGTCCCAGAAGCGCGTGTGGTCCAGGTCGACGGCGACCTGGGTGGTGCAGTCGTCCGGGGCCGGGGCGCGGAAGTCCGTCACGGTCATGCCGAGGGTGAGGGTTCCGGTGAGCTCGATGTCGACCGGAGCCTTACGGACGGTCATGACGCTCGGGTCGATGACGTAGGCGACGGCGCACGGGTCGTGGACCGGCGGGGCGTCGAAGCCCTGGGCCTCCAGGTACATGGCGCCGAAGAAGTCGAGGAGCTCATTGACGAAGAGGGCGGGCTTGGTGCCTACCTTGGCGATGCGCTCGATGACCTCAGGGGTGGCGAGGGCCTGGTGGGTCAGGTCGAGGCCGACCATGGTGACGGGCCAGCTCTCGTTGAAGACGATGTGCGCGGCCTCGGGGTCGATCTTGATGTTGAACTCGGCGACGGGGCTCCAGTTGCCCGTGTGGTAGCCACCTCCCATGAGGACGACCTCGCGGACGCGCTCGACGATGCGGGGCTCCTTGCGGGCGGCCAGGGCGATGTTGGTGAGTCCGGCGGTGGGGACGATGGTGATCTCGCCGGGCTCGTGGGCCATGACCGTGTCGATGATGAGGTCGACGGCGTGGCGCTCGTCCAGGGCCAGGGTCGGCTCGGGCATGACGGGGCCGTCGATGCCGCTCTCGCCGTGAATGTCGGGGGCGGTCTCCACGTCGCGTACGAGGGGGCGGGGGCAGCCCGCGGCGAAGGGGACGCCGGTGATGTTCGCGATGCGGGCCACCGACAGGGCGTTGCGGGTGACCTTCTCCAGGGTCTGGTTGCCCACCACGGTGGTGACGGCTACCAGGTCGACATCCGGGTTTCCGTGCGCCAGGAGCATGGCGATCGCGTCGTCATGTCCGGGGTCGCAGTCCAGGATGATCTTTCGGGGCATCGCGGAACCTCTTTGTTCGGCTGAGCGGGCGCCGCGCGTGCGGCGACGCTCGGGAAAACGTTCTCCCAAGACTGTGTGCACCGGCGCGAATTATGTCAATGGTCAACGACACAAACTGGCAAACTCGCCCGGAACGGACAGTGGGCCAGAGCGCATCGGCACCCACAGAATTGGTCCAACAGGGAGAATACGCCCGGAAAATCGGGCCTGGTGGCGGTGGTAGCCCGCTGATAACGTTTGCCGAAACGCATCGAAGGGTGGGCGCGGCGTGGCCGACGTAACGCTGAGAGACGTGGCCCGGGCCTCCGGCTGCTCCGTCGCCACGGTCTCCCGGGTCCTCGCGGGCACGCGCCCCGTCGGCGCCGAGACCGCGCGCCGGGTCCGCGCTGCCGCCGAGACGCTCGGCTACCGGCCGAACCACGCGGCGCGCGCCCTGCGCAGCCGCACCACGGGCACGGTCGGGCTCGTCCTGCCGCAGATCACGAACCCCTTCTACCCGACGCTGGTGCGGGAGTTGACGCACGCCCTGCACGCCGAGGGCCGTGCCGTGCTGCTCGCCGACTGCGACGACGACCCGGCGGCCGAGGCGGAGTACATCGCCGATCTGCTGGGTCGGCAGGTCGACGCGCTCCTGGTGATCCCGGCACACGAGGAGCGCAGCCGGGACGCGGTGACCGCGGCGGCGGCCCGGGTGCCGCTCGTCCTGATGGACCGCGGCTGCGGGCCCGCCGTCGCCGACTCCGTGGCGGTGGACAACACCGCGGGCATGGCGCTCGTCCTCGACCACCTGGCCGCCACGGGCCGCCGCCGCGTCTGCTTCCTCGGCGCGACGGGCACCGCCTCTGCCGCCGCGGAACGCCGGGGCGCCTACGCGGCGGGTGCGGCGGCCATCGATCCCGGCGCGCCGGACCGGGTGGCCCTCGGCGACTTCTCCGTGGAATGGGGCAGGGCCGCCGTCGACGAGGTGTGGCCCACCCGGCCCGACGCCCTCGTCTGCGCCAACGACCTGATCGCCATCGGCGCGCTCCAGCGCCTGCAGCAGCTCGGCGTCGATGTACCCGGCGAGGTCGCCGTCACGGGCTTCGACGACATCCCGATGGCGGCGCTCTCGGCGCCCGGCATCACGACGGTCCGCCAGCCGGTGGCCGAGCTCGCGGCGGAGGCGGCGCGGCTGCTCGGCCGCCGTCTCGCGGGCGGCGAGGACGGCCGCCCCCGGCAGGCGATACGACTGGCACCTGAGCTGGTGGTGCGCGAGTCGAGCGGGGTGGAGGCGCTCGGGTCAACGCTTCACGCGGTAGCGCGAGTAGAGGACGCCTGAGCCGAAGGAGCGGTGCTCGATGAGGTCGAGACCCACTCGGCGCTCGTTCCGGGCGAAGAACGGAGTTCCTCCGCCGACCAGCACCGGATAGGTCCTGACGCGGTATTCGTCGATCAGATCCAGCGTGGCCGCGTCGGCGGCGAGGCCCGCACCGCCGATCGCGATGTCCCCCTCCCCCGGCTCGGCCCGCAACCGCTCGATCTCCTGCGCCGGACTGCCCGAGGCAAGGCGGGTGTTGCTCGCCCGCACCTCCGTCAGCGTGGTGGAGAAGACCACCTTGGGGAGCGCGTTCCAGAGCGCGGCGAACTCGCGTGTGGGGGCGTCGAGCGAGGGGTCCCGGTCGGCGGTGTCCCAGTACAGCATCGTCTCGTACAGCCGCCGTCCCAGTAGGTGCGCGCCGAGTCCGCCCACCTCCTCCGTGGCCAGACGGAAGACGTCCTCGTCGGGCACCGACCAGCTGAAGCCGCCGTCCGGCCCGACGATGTAACCGTCGAGCGAAAGGCTCATCGAGTAGGTCACGCTGCGCATGGCAAGTCCTCCCGCCGACGGGCGTCGGGCGCCGACATGAGACTGGACGGGCCCTGAGGAAAGGCACTTGGCTTTCGACCTCAGTGTGGCGCGGACCAGCTGGACACGCCCCTCAGCCGACGGATCCCGGCACCGTCCACGCGTGGACCGGGACATCCTCCGTCGCTTGTTTCAGGGAGTGGCGGAAGATGTCACGGTCGCAGGCGCCGGCTCGGCGGGCGTGCCGGTGCCAGTGCGCGGGGGAACCGCCGGAGGCGACGCGGGCCTCGATGACGCCCAGCCATCGCTGGATCTCGTCGTCCGCGACGTCGGCCCCGGCCAGACCGCGGGCCGCGCGCCCCAGGAGGGATCGGACCAGGTCGTGCGCGTTCCGCTGCGCCGGCGCACCACGTGCCTGCGGCCACCACAGCGTGGCGTTCAGTCCCTGGCGGGCGGCGGCGTAGAAGTTGGCGCGTGCGTGGGTGAAGGGCAGGGCGGGCACCACCGGCTCGTGGTCGGCCGCGTGGTCCAGGACGAGGCCGATCAGCAGGGCGGTGTTGGCGGCCATGTCGGCGGGGGTGGGGCCGGAGGGCAGCGCGCGCATCTCGATCCGCAGGTGCCCGTCGCCGATGGGGTCGTACACGGGACGGTTCCACCACCAGACGGTGCCCATGTGCAGCCGCAGCTCTTCCAGCTCCGCGGGTCCCCCGTGATCCGTTTCCTCCGTCGGCGCCGTGTCGGCGCACATCGGCAGGAGCGGGCGGTGCCTGCACGCGGCCTCCATGAGCTCGCCGACCCCGTCGCGCACCCATCCCTCGCCGAAGCCCGTACGTTCGAACGAGCCGGATGCGGGCGAGCGGGGCGTGCCGAACGCCTGCTCGTACCACGGAATGCGGCTCTCGTCCCACAGCAGGCGGCCGAGGAGCACGGGAGAGTTGGCGCAGACCGCCAGCACCGGGGCGATGACGAGCTGCGCCGCGTTGTAGAAGCGGGCGAAGTCCGACGCCGGGACGGTCAGGTGAATCTGCCAGGAGCTGACCGCTCCCTGGGCGCACACGGTGTCGGAGCGGAGGCGGCAGCTCTGCTCTCCGTGGACGTGGACGTTCAGGTCGCGCGGTGTGCGGCCGAGGGCGTCGTCGAGGAGGCTGTAGCGGCGCTTCGGGGAGACGTTGTGCCGTGTGAGGTCGCCGGGGCGCAGGGTGGGCAGGATGCCCGAGCAGTACGGCACCGCGTCGTGCGGCAGGGCGGCCTTCGCGACCGCGTTGAGCAGGTCGCGTGTTTCCTGGTGCAGGGCGGTGAAAGGGGAGCCTCGCAGGGGGACGGGGGTGAGGTTCCCCTCCAGGTTGTACCGGTTGACCTCGAGGACGAGCCGCGGGTCGGCCGCGGCGAGGCGGACTTCCTCGTTCCGCGCGACGGGGAGGCCGTCGTCCGGGTCGGCCAGGAACATCTCCAGTTCGGCGCCGAGCATCGGTTGCGGGAGGCCGAAGGAGGACCGGGTGAGAGTGTCGTCGAGGACACCGAGCGACTGTTCCAGCCTCGTGCGGAAGAGCTGGTGGTCCTCATCCGTGAACACGGTCTGCCGCAGTTCGCGACCCATGGCCTGCTCCTAGTCCGACGCATCGAGACGACGGCTTCCTGCCCCCGACGAGGGCGACCCACCGTTTGGAGTCGTTTAACTGCAGTATGTGGCGATTACCCGTCCTCGGCGCCCCGAGATGACGGAGGCCAGGCCCGGCGCCGCGCGATACGGCCTGAATACTGGCCGCCATGAACGATGTCGAGGTAGTCGTCGCACATTCCGAGCGCACCACCCTGCGCGTCGGCGACATGTTCCTGAAGGTGGACGCCGATCCACAGCGCCTCGAGGCCGAGGTCGAGGCGATGGCACTGGTGCCGGTCCCGACCCCTGAGGTCCTGTGGCACAAGCCGTCCGTGCTCGCCATCGCCGCGGTGCGGGGGGCGGCGCTCGGCCGGCTCGGCGAACCGTCGACCGCGTCGCCCGCGGCCTGGGCCGCGGCGGGCGCAGCCGTCCGCGAGCTGCACGACGCGCCGCTGCCCACCCGGACCGGTCGCGGCCCGGAGGAGCTGGCCGCGGAGCTCGACGCCGAATGCGCGTGGCTCGTGGCGAACGACGTCCTGCCTGCCGACCTCGTCACCCACAACCGCCGGGTGGCCGAGGCCGCGCTCCGGCCGTGGAAGCCGGTCTTCACCCACGGTGACCTGCAGATCGCCCATGTCTTCGTCGAGGCAGACCAGGTCACGGGCATCATCGACTGGTCCGAGGCTGCCCGCGGCGACGCCCACTTCGACCTGGCCGTCCTGACGCTCGGACACGAGGACCGTCTCGACGACCTGCTCACGGGCTACGGCACGGACGTCGATGTCGACGTGATCCGCGCGTGGTGGTCCCTGCGCAGCCTCCTCGCCATTCGCTGGCTGGTGGAGCACGGCTTCGACCCGACCGCTCCGGGGTGCGAGATCGACGTACTCAGGGCTCGGATGTGAGGGTAGGTGAGGGAGATGACGCTGGGATTCAGTCGGGATGGATCCGGAACCG
The DNA here is from genome assembly GCF_008642315.1 of Streptomyces venezuelae. NCBI lineage: Bacteria > Bacillati > Actinomycetota > Actinomycetes > Kitasatosporales > Streptomycetaceae > Streptomyces > Streptomyces venezuelae. The sequence goes on from NZ_CP029192.1 coordinate 245,122, forward strand.
GACATGCTTCGGCTCGCCGGCCGAACGGCGGCTGAGCAGGGCGTCCGCAACGTGACATGGGTGCTGGGCTCCGACGCCGTCGTTCCGGTGGTGGGGGCGTTGGTGGGGCGCGAGTCCCTGGCGATGGCGGTGGTCGGGCAGGCACTGCACTGGATGCGGCACGAAGAGCTGTTCCGCACTCTGCGGCCGCTGTTCCGCGCGGGCGGGGGGCATCGCGGTGGTGGCCAACGGCACCCCGTTGTGGCTGCAGGACAGTGCCTGGTCGCGCGCTCTGCGGGCCGGTCTCGAGGATCACTTCGGCACGAGCCTGGAGGCGACCTGCGGAACCAGCGCGCGTGACCGGCGTCGGTACGCGGAGGCGCTTCGGTCCGCGGGGTACACCGAGGTGCGGGACACGGTGATCGACTACAGCGACGAGCTGGGCTTCGACGAGCTCATCGGCGGCGTCTGCTCCGCGATCCCCGCGGACGAACTGCCGGACGACCGGGCGGCGTTCGCCGAACGGATTCGCCGGTCGCTCCCGCCCGGTCCGTATCTCGAGACGATTGAGGTCTCCGTACTCGTGGGCCGGGCGGCGTGATCGGTGCCGTGTTCCGCACGGCGACCGTTCGCGGTCCGTCCCGCCGCCGCGCGACGGCGGGACGCTCACCGCCTCGGCTCAGCGGGCGACCCGCCACGTGAGCGAGTCCGTCAGGAGGACGCGCAGGTCCGGGGCGCGGACCGCGTCCGTCGGGTCCGTGGCGCGGACCGTCAGCTTGTGGCTGCGGCCGTCGGCCGGGACGCCGAGGGAGCGGGGCGTGACCACCAGGTCGCCCCGGGCGCCGCGGACCTCGCGGCCGTCGACGCTCCAGCGCAGCCGGACGCCGTCCGCGACGCGCACGCGGACCTTGTCGTCACGGCGCACCGCGCGGTCTGTAGCCGTTTCCGCGGTGACGACCGACGCGTGCCGGTGGAAGCCCGCGATCATCGCCTCGCGGCCGGGGAGGTTGAACTCGCGGCCGAGCGTGCGCATGATCGAGTCCGTGGTGGGGCGGTAGAGCCCGCGGGGGTAGTAGCCGCCGCCCTCGTACGCGCCCACCTTGCCGCCGTCCGGTGAGGTCTGGCCGATCCAGCGGTACCACTTCTTCTTCTGGGCGGTGAGCTGTGCGGCCGTGAGCTTGCTGGTGTTGCTCTCCCAGGGCTCGGCGCCCGTGTACGTGCCGTACTCCTCGTACCAGTACTCGTCCGCCAGCTTGCCCAGCGAGTGCCCGGTCTCGTGGACGACGACCTGGTCGGACTGGGCGTTGTCCGACGAGGCGGTGGCGATGCCGTCGTAGCCGGACGGCGAGGTGATGTCGTTGTAGCCCGCGCCGCCGTACTTCGTGGAGTTGGCGAGGACGATGACGAGGTCGGGGTCCGCGGCCTTCTTCGCGTACGTCTCGACCTTGTTGGTGTCCACGCACAGCAGCCGCTCGATGCCGTCGCAGAAGAAGGCCGAACCGAGTGCGGTGTCCTTCACGGTGCCGTTCGCCGGGTCGTTGGAGACGCCGGACTGGCGGGAGACCGCGTCGACCGCCCAGACGTTGAAGAGGCTCTTGTACGACGCGTAGGGCTCGACGGCCGAGACCTTCGCCCACTTGGCGCGCACGTCGGCGTGGAAGTCCGCCTGCTGAGAGGCGGTGTAGCCGTCGCCGATGAAGACGACGTCGAGCTTGGTGCCGGTCGGTCCCGCTTGCACGATCGGGACGACGTCGCCGTCCCCCTTGATCTTCTCGCGCGCGCTCGGCGAGAGCGTCGGGGAGGCGGGGACGTCGGTGTGGCGTGGGTGGGCGTCGGGTCCCGTGAAGTACTCGACGCGCTGGGACTGCGCGGCGGCGCCCGGCTCCGGGGCCGGGTTCGCGGCCGCTGCCGTGCCGACGGGCCCGGTGGCCGCGGCTGCCGCGGCGAGGGCGATGCCCGTGGCGAGCGCCACCCGTAGCGGGGTGCGTCTGGTGCGGATGGATATTCGATGCGTGGGGGGCATGGGCGTCCTTCCGAAGTCCACGATATAAATGGTGGGTTAAGCAGAGTTAAGGCGCGGCTCAACGTAGAGGCTCCCGGGATTCGAGGCAATGGGTGAGCTTCAATTTGCCGGTGGGGTGGGTGAGTTCACGCCGACGGAATGAGCGGATCCGCCCGGCTCCTCGTACGAAGAGCCAAGCCTCCCGGAGAGAGGACGCAGTGACGCACAGGAGTTCCGACGGCGTGCCCGTCGACGACCCGGCCGAGATCGGACGGCGCGTCCTGCGCCTGCGCGGCGAACGCGGGCTCACACAACGCCAGTTGGCCGAACCCGCCTACACCGCCGCGTACGTCTCCACGCTGGAGTCCGGCAAGGTGCGCCCCTCCGAGGCCGCCCTGCGCCACCTCGCCGACCGCCTCGGCGTCAGCTACGAAGAACTGGCCACCGGCCGCCCCGCCCACCTCGCCGCGGAGCTGCGCCTGCGCCTCACCGACGCCCGCCGCGCCCTGGCCACCGGCGCCCCCGAGGACGCGGCCGAGCTCTTCCGCACCGCCCACGAAGAAGCCGTCACGCACGGCCTGGCCGATGAGCAGGCCGACGCGCTCCTCGGCCTCGGCGACTGCCTCCTGGAGTCCGGCGAACTCACCGACGCCCGCGACCGGTTCGCCGCCGCCGAACGGCTGCTCGCCGAACAGCCGCTGCCGCGCCGCGTCCCCGCCGTACGGGGACGCGCCACCGCGCACCTGCTCAGCGGTGAACTGCGGTACGCCTGCTACCTCCTGGAGAGAGCCCTCGACGAGCTCGACGCAGCCGGGCTGCACGACCCCGAGGCCCTGCTGCTCCTCTACACGGCGTCCATCGCGCCCTACATGGACATGGGCGCCCACGCGCGTGCCGCACACGCCGCCGAGCTGGCACTCGCGCTCGCCCCGCGCGTGGGCGACCCCGCGCTGGTGGCGGGGATGCACCGCGGGGTGGCCCGTACGCTCATCGCGGAGGGCCGCATCGCCGAGGCCGACGCGTCGCTCGCCAAGGCCCAGGAGCTCTACCGCCAGCTGCACATCCGCACGGAACTCGCCCACTGCCACTGGATGCGCGGCTATGTGCACGCCCAGGACGGCGACTTGGGCCATGCCGAGAACGAGCTGCGCACGGCCCGCGACATCCTCGCCTCCAAGCGGGCCGCGCTCTTCACCGAGCAGGTCGAGGTCGAACTGGCGGACGTGCTGCGGCGGCGCGGCAAGACCGACGAGGCCGAGGCGCTGCTGCGGCCCCTGCTCACTGCGGGCGACGACGAGCAAGGGCGTGCCGGGCCGCTCGGCGCCGGACGCGGCGCGGTGCACGCGGGCGGCGCGCACCGGCTGCTCGGCCTCATCGCCGAGGAGCGGGGCGACACGGAGCGCGCCGAGGAGCACTACTGCGCCGCGCTCTCACTGCTCGAACGCTCCAGTGCGGTGGGCGATCTGGCCGACCTCTGCCGCCTCCTCGGAGATCTGCTGCGGCGCACGGGGCGCGTGGAGGCCGCGATGGACGCGTACCGCACGGGCCTCGGCCACCGGGCCGCGCCCGGCACCACCACGCTGGGCCCCGCGCCCGCCACTCCCCCGATGTGACCTGCCCTTCCTCCGACGTGCCCAGTCGCTGCATCGAAAGATGTACGGCGATCTCCTCCACCGTCACGACTCCCGTGATCGCGGGGACGCCCAGGATGGTGAGTACGCCCTGCCCCAGTTGTGAGGAGGCGGAGGCGAACGGCATCGAGGAGAGACAGTGGTTGTGGGACGGGCACTCGGCGGCGGCCTCATCATGGGCGTGGCGCTCGGCGCGGGTACGGCAGTGGGGCCGGCGCTCGCCGACGGTCTCGGCCTCACCGGGTTCGCGGCGCGGCTCGTTCCTGCCGCGCTGGTCAGCGCGGTGGCGGTGCCGCTCGTCGTGTTCACGCTGCGCCGCCGGGGCGGCTCCTTGCGCGACATCGGCTTCGGTGAGCGGGGCGGGAATCTGCGGGCTTTGGCCATCGGAGCGGGGGTCACCTCCGGCGCCGCCGCACTCGTGCTGGGCGCGGCGACGGCCGCCGGGCTGCTGAGCTGGTCGCGTCCGGACGTGCCCGAGCTCGCCGGATTCCTGGTGACGAACGGCGCGGTCGCTCTGCTCCTGGAGGCGCTGCCCGAGGAGACGACGCTGCGGGGGCAGACGTGGACCGCGCTGCGCGGCCGGTTCGGCGGTGTCGTCTCCGCGCTCGGCACGACGGCCGTGTTCCTCGTGGTGCCCGGCCTGTCGACCGTCGTGGAGGCCGGGGTCGCGCCGCTGGTCGGGCGTGCGGCCGGACCCGTCGGCCTCGCGCCGGGCGGACAGAACCCGCTCGACTACCTGATCCTGCTGGTCTTCTTCGGCCTCATGCTCGTCACGGCCCGCACGGCGGTGCGGCGCGCCCCGCTGTGCGCGGGCATCGGGGCGCATCTGGCCTTCCTGACCGTCAACCGGGTCGTGTTCGAGGGGGACGAGCGCGACGCGGGCTGGTCCGTGCACCTGTCGTCCCCGGACGTGGAACTCCTCGTACCGGTCTATCTGCTGGTGGCCATGGCCGGGTTCGCGGCGTGGCGGTGGACGGAGAGGCGGCGTGGGGGCGCGCCGTCGGCGGCGGGCGTCGGCTCGGTCAGTCGTCGAGCAGCCGCCACGCGGTGAGCGCGAGCCGCGCCCGGCTCAGTGCAGGTGGAGGAGGTCCGCGGCCCGCCGCAGGGAGCCGGTGGAGCAGTAGGCGTCCAGCGTCTCCAGGTCTTCCGGGCGCTCGGCGAGCGCCGAGACGGCGACGACATCGGGGTTGTCCCGTACGGCCTCCTGAGGAATGTGCGCGAGCAGCGCCAATGCCCCGAGTTCGTCGTACGGCACGACCGGCCGGCCCTCGGTGGCGACGAAGCGCAGGGCCGTGCGCGCCTGCCGCCACGAACGGTCGGGGCGCCGATCCGGTCGAGCGGCACCTGCGTGCGTACGGCGACCACGCGCACCGGCAGGTCGGCGGCGAAGCCGAGCAGCCGCAGGGCACGCGCCCGGGCGGCCTCCTCGCTGTCCGCGCTGATGGCGAGCTCGACCAGGGCGGGGTCGGCCATGGTGGTGCGGGCGGGGCCGTACCGCTCGACGGCCGCCGCGGCGGCGATGGCGAGCCGGTCGAGGAGCACCTCGTCGAGCGGGTTCGGCGGTCCCGGACGCTCCAGCCACACCGGGCCGATCTCCTCGCGCTGGCGGACTGAGGCGGTCGTCGCGATCCGGGCGCGGCCCGGATACGCCTCATGGACGCCGTGGGCGACGTGCTGCACCATGGGCGGGCCAGACCGCTGTTCGTGCCACGACAGTCCGGGCCGATGCCCGGAAGGGAGCCGCCTCTTGGCCTCCTCACCGTCCGCGCCCCCGTCACCGTCCGCGTCCGCCCGTCGCGCCGTGTCCGTCCCGTCCACCGCCGACGTCGTGATCGTCGGGGGTGGAGTGATGGGGACGAGCATCGCGTTCCACCTCGCCGAGGCGGGCGTACGCGACATCCTCGTCGTCGAGCGCGGCGAACTGGGCGGCGGCAGCTCAGGCAAGCCGATCGGCGGGGTGCGCGCGCAGTTCTCCGATCCGCTCAACATCGAGCTGGGGCGGCGCAGTCTGCGCGCCTTCCGGGACTTTCCGCGCCGGCCCGGCACGGACATCGGCCTGGACACGGTCGGCTACCTCTTCCTGCTCACCGACCCGGTGCAGGTGGCCGCCTTCGAGGCCGCGGTGCGGACCCAGAACGCCCTCGGCGTGCCCAGCCGCATGATCGGGCCTTCGGAGGCACGGGCACTCTGCCCCTATCTCACCACCGACGGCCTGGTGGCGGCCGCGCACTCCCCCGACGACGGGCACGCACGCCCCGCGCTCGTCGTGCGCGGATACGCGCGTGCCGCGGCACGCGCCGGCACCGTGTTCGCCACCGGAACCGAGGTCACCGGCATGGACGTGACCGGCGAGCGCGTCGCGGTCGTCCACACCGACCGGGGGCCGGTCTCCTGCTCGACGGTCGTCTGCGCCGCCGGGGCGTGGTCGGCGCGGATCGGCGCCATGGCGGGCGTCGGACTGCCGGTCCGGCCGATCCGCCGCCAACTCGCCTTCACGGTGCCGCTGGTGCCCGCCGCGCCGCGCATCCCGTTCACCATCGACTTCGCGTCGTCGGCGTACTTCCACAACAGCGACGACGGGCTGCTCCTCGGCCTCGCCGACCCCGGCCAGGCGGAGGGCTTCGACACCACGTGGACGCCCGGCTGGCTGGAGCTGTTCCGGGACGTGGCGCGGCAACGGGCGCCCGCCCTCGCGGAGATGGAGACGTCCGGCGGCTGGGCAGGCCTGTACGAGGTCACGCCCGACCACAACGCGCTCATCGGCCGCTCCGACGCACCGGTCAACTTCCTCTACGCCACCGGCTTCTCCGGCCACGGCTTCCTCCAGGCTCCCGCGGTGGGCGAGATCGTCCGCGACCTGTACCTGGGGCGGCGGCCGTGCGTCGACGTCGAGCCGCTCGGCGCGCAGCGATTCCGCACGGGGTCCGAGAGCCGCCCGGAAGCCCACGTGGTGTGACTCGGGCAAGAACGCCGAAAGGACGACATGTCGATGATCGAGCAGTGGCAGCTGCGTGCCGGGTTCGCCGAGCGGCTCTCGCGGATGTACGGGCGCGAGGTCCCCGCGTACAGGACGCTGGTGGACGTATCCCGCGAGGTCAACGAGGACGTTCTGCGCAAGCGCGGCTCCGATGCCGAGCGCCTCGGGTCCATCGGCCGCGTCACCGCCGAACGGCATGGCGCCATCCGCGTCGGCACCCCTGAGGAGCTGCGGCAGGTGGGCCGCGTGTTCGGCGCGCTGGGCATGCACCCGGTCGGCTTCTACGACCTGCGCGACACCCCGGCCAGTGCTCTGCCCATCGTGTCGACCGCGTTCCGGCCGGTGGACGAGGACGAGCTGGCCCGCAACCCGTTCCGGGTCTTCACGTCCATGCTCACCGTGTCCGACACCCGCTTCTTCGACGACGGTCTGCGCTCCCGTCTCGGCACGTTCCTCGCGGGCCGCGAGCTGTTCCCGCCGGAGCTGCTCGCGCTGGCCGACCGGGCGGAGGCGGAGCGGGAACTGTCGGACACGGACGCCGATCGGTTCCTGGAACTGGCGGTACGCGCCTTCGAGTTGTCTGCCGAACCCATCGACGAGGACTGGTACGCGTCCCTGGAGCGCGTCTCCGCCGTCGCAGCGGACATCGGCGGTGTCCGCAGCACCCACATCAACCATCTGACCCCGCGCGTCCTGGACATCGACGAGCTCTACCGCCGCATGACCGAACGCGGCATCGAGATGATCGACACCATTCAGGGTCCGCCGCGCTGGGCAGGGCCGGACGTGCTGCTGCGCCAGACCTCGTTCCGCGCGCTGGCCGAACCGCGCGCCCTGCGCTCGGCGGGCGGCGTCGTACGGCACGGCGCGCTGCGGGTGCGGTTCGGCGAGGTCGAGGCCCGCGGCATCGCCCTGACCCGCGAAGGCCGCGTCCTGTACGACCGGATGCTCGGCCTCGTCGACGCACGGGCCGCGTCCCGCCCGGCCGCCGAGCGGGACGCCGTGGCCCGCGCCGTGTGGACCGAGCACCTGCCTCCGACCGAACACGAACTCGCCGCACGGGACCTGGGGTTCTTCACGTACCACGCCGTCCCCGACCGGCCCGCGGACGGCGGTCGACCGCCCTGCGACCTCGACGGACTCCTGGCCGGAGGCTGGCTGCGCGCCGAGCCGATCGTGTACGAGGACTTCCTCCCCCGGTCGGCCGCCGGCATCTTCCGGTCCAACCTCGACCGCACCGGGTCCGGAGACGGCGCCCGGGACCGCGAACGGGACGGCGGCGCGTACGACGCCGACCGGCTCGCCGTGGCCATGGGCCGCGAGGTACTCGACCCCTTCGCACTGTACGAGCGGCAGCGGGACCGCTCCCTCGCCCTCCTCCCCCGCGCACTGCGTCCCACCCGCGCACCACGTCCCCAGGGAGCGTCATGACCGGCATCGCCCTGCCCGCCACCGACGAGCTGCGCGCCCGCGCCCGCACCGCGCTCGACCGCGTCGGTGTCACCGTCCCCGAAGGCAACGGTCTGCGGGCCCGTACCCCGATCACCGGCGAGGACCTCTTCGGTCTGGCCACGACCGGCCCGGCCGGGACAGAGGCAGCCCTCGCGGCGGCCCGTGCCGCCTTCCTCGACTGGCGCACCACCCCCGCCCCGCGCCGGGGCGAACTGGTCCGCCGCCTCGGCGACCTGCTGCGCGAACACCAGGAGGACCTGGCCGACCTGATCACCATCGAGGCGGGCAAGATCCGCTCCGAGGCGCTCGGCGAGGTGCGGGAGATGATCGACATCTGCGACTTCGCGGTGGGGCTGTCCCGGCAGCTCTACGGACGCACCATCGCCTCCGAGCGTCCGGGACACCGCCTCGCCGAGACCTGGCATCCGCTCGGTGTCGTCGGTGTCATCTCCGCGTTCAACTTCCCGGCGGCGGTGTGGTCGTGGAACACCGCCGTCGCCCTGGCCTGCGGCGACACCGTGGTGTGGAAGCCCTCCGAACTGACCCCGCTGATCTCGCTGGCCTGCGACCGGCTGCTTGCCAGGGCCGCCGACGACGTGGACGCACCGCGCGACGTGCACCGGCTGCTGCTGGGCGACCGCGCGGTGGGCGAGCAGCTCGTGGACGATCCGCGGGTCGCGCTGGTCAGCGCCACCGGGTCGACCCGTATGGGCCGCGAGGTCGGCCCGCGCGTGGCCGCCCGCTTCGGCCGCTCGCTGCTGGAACTCGGCGGCAACAACGCGGCGGTCGTCGCCCCGTCCGCCGACCTGGACCTCGCCGTGCAGGGCATCGTGTTCGCGGCGGTCGGCACCGCCGGGCAGCGGTGCACGACGCTGCGCCGCCTCATCGTGCACCGCGACATCGCGGAGACGCTCGTGGGGCGCCTCACCGCCGCGTACGGGAAGCTGCCCGTCGGCGACCCCTTCGACCGGGCGACGCTGGTCGGCCCGCTGATCTCCGCGCGGGCGCTCACGGAGATGCGGGGCGCGCTGGACCGGGTGCGCGACGAGGGCGGCGAGGTGCTGGCGGGCGGCGCCCGTCGTCCGACGCCGTCCGCGCCGGACGCCGCGTACGTGGAACCGGCGGTGGTGCGCGTCGACCGGCAGTCCGACGTGGTCCGCGAGGAGACGTTCGCGCCGCTCCTGTACGTCATGACGTACGACACCCTCGACGAGGCGATCGCCCTCCACAACGACGTGCCCCAGGGCCTGTCGTCGAGCATCTTCACCCGCGACCAGCGAGAGGCGGAGCGTTTCCTGTCCGCGGAGGGCTCCGACTGCGGCATCGCCAACGTGAACATCGGGACGTCCGGCGCGGAGATCGGCGGCGCGTTCGGGGGCGAGAAGGAGACGGGAGGCGGCCGCGAGTCGGGGTCGGACGCCTGGCGCGCGTACATGCGGTCGGCCACAAACACGATCAACTACTCGGGCCGGCTCTCCCTCGCCCAGAACGTCAGCTTCCTCTGACCTTCTCCGGCCCCCTGCGCGCCGTCACTTCGAGCAATCCCAGGTGGCGCCGGTCAGTTCGCAGCTCGCGTCCCACACGCGTGCCGCCACGGAGGAGTCCGCGAGGTGCTCCCACACCGGCTCGCGTCGCGGCTTCCCGCGCAGACCGAAGACGCGCGGGCCCCACAACTCGCCGCCCCGCACGGCCGGGTCGAGCACGGCGCGGACAGCAGGCCAGGCTCCGGCGTCCTTGCCCTGGACGAGAAGGGCCGCCGGTGCCGCGCCGAGCCGTGCGCCGGCCGTCCGCACGTGGACCGGCGGCCGTGCAGGCGTGAGGGAGTCGAGGGCTCCGCCGGGGTGGGCCACCACGCTCACGACGGGGCTTTTGGAGGCGCGCAGACGGCGGTCGAGTTCCATGCCGAAGTACATCTGGGCCAGCTTGGAGCGGCCGTACGTGCGCTTGGCGCGGTAGTCCGCAAGGGACTGCAGGTCGTCGATGTCGAGCCGTTCAGTCTTCGCCGCGAAGCTGCCCATGGTCACGACGCGGGCCGCGGGCGCCGCCGACAGCAGCGGCATCAGCTGTCGGGTCAGCGCGAAGTGCCCGAGGTGGTTCGTGCCGAACATGAGCTCGTGGCCGTCGCCTGTCTCCTGGCGCGGCGGATCGTCGAGGGCGACGCCCGCGTTGTGCACGACCGCGTCGAGCCGGTCCACGGCAAGGGACTCCACGGCCGACGGCAGCGACGCGAGGTCGGCGAGGTCGAGGCGTACGGCCCGAACCCGGGCGTCGGGGACACGCGCACGGATCGCGTCCATGGCCGCCTCGGCCTTCGCCGGGCTGCGGCTGCCGAGCACGACGGTCGCACCGGTCGCCGACAGCTGCTCGGCGACGAAGTAGCCGATGCCGGCGTTGCCGCCGGTGACCAGGAAGACGCTGCCGTCGGCGCGCGGCAGGCGCTTGACGTTCCAGGGCGGGCTGGAGGATGCGGGCGACATGGCGGCGGGGCTCCCTTGGTGGTGCGGATCTTCGTCACCTCAGGGTGTCAGCGGTCACCGACACATCGCCGACAGGGAGCGGGGGGTCGAAGCGGACCACCGACATCCCTCCGACACGGTGAACGTTTCCCGTGCCCGCCACGTCATAGGGACAGCCGCGTCACAGGGGCGGTCGCGTCAGGGCTTCACTCAGGGGGTCACATGCTCACCCGTCCGTTCCGCGCGCTCGCCGCGGTCGCCGTGTCCGGCGCCGTCCTGGCGGCGATGTCCGGGTGCGGCAGTGAGGATGCCTCCGCCGACGGCGCGGGTTCCTCCTCGCTCACGGATCGTGCCCGGCAGGTCGCCGAGGCCTGGGACGGTTCCGCAGCGGCCGCCGCGTGGCGCACCGGCTATCACCCCGCCGGGGAGACGGTGCAGCCGCCGCGGGGCGGGCTGCGCGGCGCAGCCGACGAGCGGGCCTTCGAGGCCGGGCGCTTCGTGCTGCGCGCCGAGCTGCCCGGGCCGGGACCGAAGAACGCCGAGGTGACCTGGCCCGATGGTCCGGCACTCACTCGGCCGCTGATGGGGGCCGGCGAGTCGTACAGGGCCCTCGCCCGTTCCACGGCGGCCGGGGAGCCGCGCCTCACGGTCACCGGGGTGAAGCGGGGCGAGATGCGCGTGACCACGAGCCGCGGTCCTGCGAAGGTCCCGGCCTGGCTCTACACACTGGACGGCTACGCCTCACCCCTGAAGCAAGCCGCGGTTCTGCCGTCGGACCCTCCCCGGCCACCGATAGGCCGAGCCCGCGACGTCCCCGGCCTCCCGCTCGACCGGCTCGTGGGGACAGCCGCGGACGGACGGGCGGTGACCGTGATCGCCCTCCACGGCGCCTGCGACGACGGAGCGTTCGTGAGGCCACTCGAAACCGACGGAAGTGTCGTGCTGCTCCCCTCCGTCAAGAAGCGGAACGACGACGACGGTCTCTGCACCAGTCAGGCGGAGATGCAGCGGGTGACCGTGGAACTGCGCCGGCCGGTCGGCGACCGCGTCGTCCTCGACGCGCTCACCGGCCGACCGGTCCTCTACAAGGGCATGCGCGGCATCACGCCATGACCATCGCCCGCTACGGCGCCATCTCGTACGTTCCCGCAAGCGCCTCGACGCGCTCCCAGACGCGCGCGGAACGGGCGTCGTCGACGACCGGACGCCGGACCGCGCCGAGCGCCCACGCCTGCTGGTCCGCGGTGGCGGAGTCCTTGCCGTGCAGCTCGACGGCGTGCGCGGAGAAGTCGCGTACGAGGACGGCGAAGAGCTCGTCGAGCACGTCCTCGTCCAGGCCGGTCAGACGCGCCTGCTCCAGGATCAGCTGGCCGTGCACGACCAGCGCGAAGAGCTGGCCGACGGCGAGGAGCAGGTCGAGGTCGCGGCTCTGCCGCTCGTCGGGGGCGGCCGTCCTGACGAACTCGCAGAGGGCGTCGGCCTGCTCGCGGAAGCGGGCGACGTTGGACACCTCGGCGTAGCCGTCGAAGGCGGTGCGCCAGTCGTGGAAGCGGATGGCGCCGAGGCCGCGGGCCGGGCCCTGCCGGAAGAGGAAGGCGTCGTCGTCCGCGTCGAGGCGGGTCGGCACGGGCGCGTACTCGGCCGGGTTCAGGAGGTGGTTGCCCATGAACTTGAGGATCAGGGCGAGGTTGACGTGGACCGTGCCCTCCAGCTTGGGCAGACCGCGGATCTCGACGGCGGCCTGCGCGAAGTAGTTGTCCTTCTCGAAGCCCTTGGCCGCGATGACGTCCCACATGAGGTCGATGACCTTCTCGCCCTCCGTGGTCACCTTCATCTTCGTCATGGGGTTGAAGAGGAGGTAGCGGCGGTCGTCGGGGCCCGCCGAGCGGAAGTAGTCGACGGCGCGGTCACTGAAGAGCTTCATCCCGACGAGGCGGACGTAGGCGTCGGTCAGCTCGCGGCGCACGTGCGGGAAGGCGGTGACGGGACGCCCGTAGAGGATGCGGCCCGTGGCGTGGGTGACGGCCTCGTACATCGCGTGCTCACAGATGCCGATCGAGGCGGTGCAGAGGTTGAACTTGCCCACGTTGACGGTGTTGAGGGCGGCGTCGAAGGCGGCGCGGCCGGTGTGCAGGACGTCGTCGGGGCCGACCGGGTAGTTCTCCAGACGGAACTCGCTGACGTACTTGGACGAGTCCACGACGTTCTTGACCAGGTGGTACGCGTCGTGGCGGCTGTCCGCGGCGAAGAAGACGTAGCCGTCGGGGCCCTCGATGTCGGTGCGGCGGCCGAAGACGGAGACGAGTCCGGCGGCGTTGCCGTTGCCGATGTAGTACTTGGAGCCGGTGGCCCGGAAGCCGCCGTCGCCGTCCGGCTCCAGGAGCATGTCGGTGGAGTAGATGTCGGCGCCGTGGCTCTTCTCGGACAGGCCGAAGGCGAACACCTCGCCCTGGTCGAGGAGTTCGGCGGCGCGGGTGCGGGCGGCGGCGTTGTCGCTCTGCCAGACCGGGCCGAGGCCGAGGATCGTGACCTGCCAGGCGTACCAGTAGTCGAGGCCGTAGAAGCCGAAGATCTCGTTGAGGGCGGCGATGCGGGCGGTGTCCCAGCGCTTGTCGGCCTGCCCCTCCCCCGCAGCGGACGCCGGAGTGAGGAAGGTCGCGAACAGCCCTTCCTTGGCGGAGAACTCCAGGAAATCGGCGAGCCAGGCGCGGGTGCGGTAGTCCTCGATCAGCTTGCGCTTGCCGCGCGCCTCGAACCAGTCGACGGTGGCGCGCAGCAGCCTGCGGGTCTCGGGGTCGAAGTGGGTCGGGTCGTAGGTGTTCGGGTTGAACAGCAGCGGGTCGGCCATGGCGGTTCGCCTTTCCGGCTCGGGGGGGAACGGGGACGAAAGAGGTGCGGGGAGCGCGTTCAGCGCTCGGGGTTGAGGCGGTGGAGCGTGGCGAGCACGTCGTCGAGCCAGGCGAGCGTCATCCGCTCGTACGCGATGCCGCCGCGCAGCACGACGTGCTGGAGCTCTTGTCCGGCGTCGAGCTCCGCGCGATCGGGGGTTTCGGGCTCCGCGCGATCGGGAGCGCCGGATGCTTCGCGGGTCGGTGCGTCGGGTCCGGTGAAGTCACGCCGCTCCCCCGCGAGGTAGTGCGCGAGACGGTCGGCGTGTGCCTGGCGGTGCCGCTCCACCTCGTGGATCAGCGCCACCGGGTCGTCGAAGGCCGCGCCGCGGATCTTCACGGCGAGCTCGTGCCGGACGCTCTCGGGTTCGATCGGCGCGTGCAGCCACCGGGAGAGCGCGTCCCGTCCGAGGGAGGCGACGGAGTACTCCTTCTTGTCCGGCCGGTCCTGCTGGACCACCTCACGGACATCGATCCAGCCGTCGCCCTCCATGCGTTTGAGGACGCGGTAGATCTGCTGGTGGGTGGCCGCCCAGAAGTAACCGATGGACCGGTCGAACCGCCGGGCGAGTTCGTATCCGGAGCCCGGCTTCTCCAGCAGGGAGACGAGGATCGCGTGCTCGAGCGCCATGCCTCGAATCCTTCTATGCAACTCGTTGCATAGACAAGCGGCACAGGCCAGGTGAGACGCGGCTCACCTGCACGATCAGTGGTCCGCGGCGGCCGACGAGTTGAGCCACGCGCCGATACGCGGCAGCGCCTCGGGCCCGCTGTCCCGGCGCACCGACCCGACCAGGTCGGCGATGGCGACCTCCCGCAGCGATGCCCGCCACGCGGCGTCGGCGGCCGCCATCGCGCGGGCGATGGGGCACGGCTTCGTGCAGTCCTCGGGAGGGGTGCCGAACGGTCCGCGCTGCCGGATCTCCGTACAGGTGAAGGCCGGGCTCGCCCCGTCGACGGCCTGCACCACGTCGAGGACCGTGATGTCGGTGGCCGCCCTGGTCAGCACGTAGCCACCCGTCTTGCCCTGGACGGATTCCACGAGTCCGGCGCGGGAGAGGGCCTGCAGCTGTTTGGCCAGGTAGCTGGGCGAGACGTCGTGCAGCTGCGCGAGACGGGCGGCGGGGACCGGTTCGATCGCCGCCGTCAGGACCACACAGCAGTGCAGCGCCCACTCGACGCCGCCGGACAGTTTCATACACCCTCCCGATTGACTCGGACACAGAGTATCCGAGTATCATCTCGGACATCAGGTATCCGAGTTTGATCCCCCGGGGCACCCCCGCCCACGGAGACGGCACTCGGTCGGAGCGAAGGGCTCGATCATGAGGATCACGGTCATCGGCGGCACCGGACTGATCGGTTCGCAGCTCGTCAGCAGGCTCCGCGGGGCCGGTCACGACGTGGTCGCCTCGTCCCTGTCGACCGGCGTCGACCTGCTCACCGGCGCGGGCCTCGACGAGGCGCTCGACGGCGCGGACACGGTCGTCGACGTGACGAACTCCCCCACGTTCGACGAGGCCTCACCGGAGTTCTTCCGCACCACCTCTGGGCACTTGCTCGGCGCGGGCGAGCGCGCCGGCGTACGGCACCAGGTCATCCTCTCCATCGTCGGCGTCGACCAGGTGCCGCAGCTGGACTACTACCGCGCGAAGACGCTCCAGGAGGACCTGCTGCGCCAGGGCCCCACCCCGTACTCGATCGTGCGCGCCACGCAGTTCTTCGAGTTCATGGACGCGGTCATGTCGTGGACGTCCGACGACACCACCGTCCGGCTGCCCGCCACGCACATCCAGCCCATGGCGACGGCCGACGTCGTCGCGGCCCTCGCCGACGTCGCGACCGGCGCGCCCCTGAACGGCACGCTGGACGTCGCGGGTCCCGAGGTCTTCCGCCTGGACGAGCTGGGACGGTTCACGCTGTCGGCCCGGCAGGATCCGCGGACCGTCGTCACGGACGAGAAGGCGGGCATGTTCGCCGCGGTCGAGGGCGACGTCCTGATCGGCGGCCCGGACGCCCGCCTCGCCCCCACCCACTACAAGGACTGGCTCGACACCTCGCGGTGAGCCGCTCCCTCAGCCTGCCGCCAGACGGCGCACCGCCGCCAGCGCCCGGTCCGCGTGTGCGCTCATACGGAACTCGCTGCGGACCACCTCGGCGACGGTCCGGTCCTTGCCGATGACGAACGTGACCCGTTTCGTGGGCGCGAGCGAGAAGCCGCGGGTCACGCCGAACCGGGCGCGCACCACGCCCTCGGGGTCCGCGAGCAGCGGAAAGCCCAGGGTGTGACGCTCCGTGAACTCCCGCTGCCGGTCGACCTCGTCGCCGCTGATGCCCACGGGCCGCGCTCCCACGGCGTCGAACTCGGCGGCGAGATCGCGGAAGTGGCAGGCCTCGGCCGTGCAGCCGGGCGTGAGGGCCGCCGGGTAGAAGAACAGCACCACCGGGCCGTCCTGGAGGAGTTCGGTGAGCCGACGCGCGGTGCCGGTCTCGTCCGGCAGCGTGAAGTCCTCGACGGTGTCGCCCACCGCCACGCGCGCCGTCATGCCCGGGTCCTGTGCGACGTGCGGTCCATCGGCGCCACGGTGCCTCCTCGAGTGCGGGAGCGAAACCCTACTCGACTGTGGGCAACCGGCCGTCGGCAGCCCGTCCCACCGCCCTTGACCTCCTGAAACGACATCGTGCGATGCTGGGGATCAGCGGGAGGCACCGAGCGAACGACGGGGAGTACGGGCAGAACGATGGCACTGGTACGACGGACGGCGAAGGGCATCTGGGACCGCTACTCGGCATCCGACCCCGGGCTCCTGCGGCTCATGGCGGGACTGCGCACGGTCGGGGCGATCCTCCTCGCGCTCGCCGTGCTCGCGCCGCTCGGCACGTCGGTGACGCACCTCGTCGCGGGCGCGATGACGGCGATGGTCGCCACGTTCGCGATCCAGGAGAAGGAGGTGCGGGGCCAGGCGATCACCCTGGCGCTCGGCCTGCCGGTCGCGCTCGCGGCCATCTCGCTGGGGGCGCTCCTCAACTCCCGCGTCATCGCCGGGGACGTGTTCTTCATCGTCCTGATCTTCGGGGCCGTCTACTGCCGCCGGTTCGGCGACCGCGGCACCACGCTCGGGCTCATCGGCTTCCAGGTCTACTTCGTCTCGCTCTTCGTCAACGCGTCCACATCGTCGCTGCCCACGCTCTATCTGACCCTGACCATCGCCTTCGCGTGCAGCGCGGTCGTACGGTTCGCCGTGGTGCCGGAGACCCCTGAGCGCACCCTTGCGCGGCTGCGCGAGGCGTTCCGGGCGCGGCTCGCCCAGCTGATCGCCCACCAGATCGAACTCCTCGACATGGACGCCGACTCCGGCGAGGGCCCGGAGAAGGTCCTCGACGACCTGCGGCGCAGCACCGCCCGGCTGCACGAGGCGGCGCTGATGATCCAGGGCCGGCTCGACGAGGGCTCGCGCGACGCGGCGGCCGCGGCGCTGTTGCAGCGCAGGGTGGCGGACGCGGAGATCGCCGCGGAGCGCCTCGGCATGCTGCTGCTCAACGCGCGCAGCGCGGAGCGCGTGGAGACGCTCACCCTGCATCTGCCGAGCGCCCCCGTCCCGCTGACACGGCGCGGCCGCATCGGGCCCGACGCGGGCACCGCCCTGCGCAGGGACCTGCGCGCCCTGCACCTGCTCGTGGTGCGCCTGGTGCCCGACGACCGCGGCACGGCACTGCCGTACGTGCGCAACAGGCTGCTCGGCTACCGCGAGGAGCAGGGCCTGCCGCAGGGCTCCCCGGCGATCCAGGACTGCTTCCGTGCGATCGGTGAGGCGGCGCGCGCCATTCTGGGTCTGCGGCTCGCGACCGACGGGGCGCCGGACGAGGAGTACGACAGTCCGGAAGTCATGCGGTCCCGTGAGGAGTTCGAGGCCGAGGAGATCTCGATATCCGGTGAGGCCGCCGAGGCGGAGGAGGAGCAGACCGGGCTGCGGCGGCCGACCACCCGCGCGGCCGTGCAGGTCTCGGTCGGGTCCGCGCTCGCCATCGTCGGCGGCGAGTTCCTGTCCACGCAGCGGTGGTACTGGGCGGTGCTGACCTGCTGGGTGGTGTTCCTGAACACGGCGTCCACGGGCGAGATCATGGTCAAGGGCTACCGTCGCCTGCTCGGCACGGTGCTCGGTGTGGTGGCGGGGGTGGCGCTGGCCGGCGCCGTCGGCAACCACACCTGGGCGGCGTTCGCCCTCGTCGTGCTCTGTGTCTTCGGCATGTTCTTCACCGCGCCGCTCTCCTACGCGCTGATGTCGTTCTTCGTCACGGCGATGCTGGGCCTGCTCTACACCCTGCTGAACACATACAGCCTGGACGTCCTGGTGCTGCGCATCGAGGAGACGGCGCTCGGTGCGGCCTGCGGCATCATCGCGGCGGTCCTGGTCCTTCCGGTGCGGACCTCGCACCGGACCGACGAGGAGCTCGGCACGGTCCTCGCGCGGCTGCGGGACGTCGTGTCGGCGGCCGTGTCCCAGCTCAGTGGCGGGCCCGCGGTCGACCTCGTGGACCTGGCGCGCGACCTGGACACCGCGCTGGACGACCTGCGCAGTTCCACGAAGCCGCTGACGCACCCGATCGCCCCGCTGCGGGCCCGCAGGCAGACGGCCCGCTACATCGTCGCGCTCCTGGAGACCTGCGCCTATCACGCCCGTTCGCTGGCGGCGACGGCCGAGTTGGTGCCCTCCAGCAAGAGCGTCGCGGCCGACGCGCGTCTCGCGCTCGCGGGGCGGCGCATCACCCACAACATCGATCTGATCGCCGCCCAGGTGCGCGACGAGGAGCCCGACGGCATCATCCAGTCCGGGTCGAGCATCGCCTCGATGCTCGACAGCGGCCGCCACGAGGTGCTGCGGACCGGTTCGGTGGCGTTCCGCGTGCTGCGGCATCTGCAGCGGCTCGACGAGGGCATCGTCGGTCTCGCCCGGCCCCTCGGAGTGCCGCTCGCGCCGCCCGAAGAGGGTGGCACCGCGTCAGCCCCGGTCCGCCGACACTCCGCCAATGGGTGAATAAGTTTCGGTTTCGGGCCTTTGCCGGATGTACTGGGCCTCGCCCTTTCTGGCACCTGAGTTCCTGATTTCCGTACTGGAGTGACATGCGTACCCGTAATCTCCCCCTCGCCCTGAGCCTCGCCGCCGCCGCGCTCGCCGGCAGCGCCGGTACCGCCGCCGCCATCGGCGACGACACGGGCACTCAAAGTGTCAGCGGCAACGGCGCCGAGCAGGCCTTCGGCAACAGCGCCACCCAGGGGGACCTCAGCCCGCAGGCGCGGCTGGTCGACGGCTCGTTGAACAAGGTCTGTGCCGGCATCCCGGTCAAGGCCAACGTCGGCGCCCTGGTCGGTCTCGTGCCGATCGCCGTCCAGGACATCCCGGTCCTGTCGGCGCCGCAGAACCAGCAGTGTGTCGAGAACTCGACGCAGGCCAAGGGCGACGAGCCGCTGTCGCACATCCTGAGCGACATCCCGGCGCTGTCCGGCAACGGCGTGAACAACCACTGAGCCGTCTGCTTCATCACGTACTGCGGGGCCGGGCAACAACTGTTGCCCGGCCCCGCGGTGCGTCAGCCCCTGAACCTGAGCGTCCGCTCCGGCGAGGCGTTGCCGTGCGCGTCCACCGCGCGCACCCTCGCCACGTAGCGTGCGCCCTTCTTCGCGGCGGGGAGGGGGATGTCCAGGGAGTTGGGGCGGGGCATGAAGTAGTACTCGGACAGGACCTTCGACGAGAGCAGCTTCGTGCCGGTCGCCGTGTTCTCGACGTCGACGCGGTAGTGGTGCACCATCTGGTCGTCGCGGGCCTGCCGGACGCGCAGGGCCCGGCCGCCGTCGACGAGGGCCAGCGGGTGGCGGTCCGTGAACTCCGGTGCGGTCTTGTTCCGTCGGGCGTCGGTGTAGGTGAAGCCGTCCTTGATCTGCTGCGGGCTGTCGCCCTTGAGGCGTACGGTCCAGGTCGGCCCGCTGAGGGTGCCCGCGCTGGCGTACGGGGGCTGCCAGTCGGCCGACCACGTGCCGCCGGTGTAGATGTCGTGCTTGTCGGCGGCCATGTTGACCCGCGCGATCTCCGTGCGGTCGCGGTACACCTCGACGAACAGGGCCTGCGCGGTCGGTGCCTCGAAGCGGTCCGCGAGCCCCGTCTCCGTGACGGCCCGGTAGCCGTGGTCCATCTCGACGTACGACATCGAGCCGTCGTTCACGGCGGTGAAGTCGCGCTGGTGGACGGAGCGTTCGTCGTTGATGTTCAGGTGCGAGTGGCCGGAGAAGTACATCACCTGCGGGTGGGCGGCGAGGTCCTCGGTGAGCCGGGGGTTCGAGGCCTGCTGGCCGTCCATCGCGGTGCCGGGGGCGGGCCGGTGGCCCTGCACGAGGACGGGGGTGCGGGCGTTCGCGGGGTCCGCGGTGATCTCGGCGAGCCGCTTCCTGAGCCAGGCGCGCTGGGCGCGGTCCGACTCGTACGTCTCCGTGTTCACGGTGAACAGGTGCAGGCCGCGCACGGTCGACTCGTAGTAACCGCCGCCCGAGTCGGGGAACCAGGCGCGCGGATAGTGGGCGCGCATGTCGGCGAGGCTCGCGTCGTGGTTGCCGTGGGAGAGCAGGACCTGGGTGCCGTCCATGCCCTTGCGCTTCAGGTTGGCGCGGAAGATCTCGGAGACGATGCGGTGGTCGCCGCCGCGGCCGTCGCCGTTGTCGTTGATCATGTCGCCGTTGGAGAGGATCGCGTCCGGCTCGGGGAAGACCGACCCGATGGTGTCGAAGAAGCTCTCGTACTTCTTGTCGCTCTTCGCGTGGTCCCCGATGTGCACGTCGGACATGACGACGAGGCGTGCGACGGGCTTCTCCTTGCCCCGGACGAGATACCCGGCCGACACCGGGACGCTCGACCGGCCACCGCGGAACGCGACAGCGGTGACGTTGGTGTCCTTGGTGAGGCGCAGCGGCCGGCCCGGCACGAAGGCACGGTCCGTGCGGGTGGGCGTCGTGCCGTCCAGGGTGTAGCGGACCGTGGTGCCGCGTTCGGCCCGCAGGGTCAGGGAGACGGGGCGTTCGTACCGGCCGCCGGTCGTGGCGAACGTCGGCGGCGCGGGGGTGGTGTGCGCGGCGGTGGCGCGGGGCGCCACCCCGGCCGGCGAGGCGGTCGGGGCGGTCGCGTGGGCGGCGGCCGGGAGCAGCAGCGCCAGGGACGCAGCGGTGATCACGAAGGGGGTACGTCTCACGGGGTCCGGATCCTTGCCTCTGGCCGGGCCTACGGTGCGTGCCGCCCGGCGTGAACTCCCGCGACGTTAGAACCCGTTGATGAGGTAACGAGGCCAGACCAGTTACCTCCTGGTGACTCACCCGTGAACCACTGCCGTCGGCGTGCGACGTGCCGGGCGCGCCCGTGGGACCGGCGCACCCGGCACGCGGCGTCCGCCCTACTCGTGCGCGAGCATTCCCGAGCGCAGACGGGCCAGTGTCTTGGACAGCAGCCGTGAGACGTGCATCTGCGAGATGCCCATGACGTTGCCGATCTCGGCCTGCGTCATCTCCTGGCCGAAGCGCATCTCGATGATCCGGCGCTCCCGTTCGTCGAGCTCCGCGAGGAGCGGGGCCAGGGCGTGGATGTTCTCGACGACCTCGATGGCCGGGTCGGGCTCGCCCAGCACGTCGGCGAGCGAGCGGTTGTTCTTGTGCGTGGTGCCGTCCTCGCTCCCCCCGTGCTGGGAGTCCAGGGAGCCTGCCGCATAGCCGTTGGCGGCCACGATCACCTCGAGGACCTGCTCCTCGGTCACCGACAGGTCCTCGGAGAGTTCACGGACGGTCGGCTCACGGCCGAGCACGGCGAACAGCTTCTCCCGGGACTTGACCAGTTCGGTGCGGAGCTCCTTGAGCCTGCGCGGTACGTGGACGGCCCAGCTGGTGTCACGGAAGTGACGCTTGATCTCCCCGAGGATGCAGGGGACGGCGAACGACACGAACTCGAATCCGCGGCTCCTGTCGAACCGGTCGATCGCCTTGATCAGCCCCACCATCCCGACCTGGACGATGTCCTCCAGCTGCCCGTTGCCGCGGTTGCGGAACCGGCCGGCCACATAGTGCACCAGGGAGACGTTCATCTCGATCAGTGTGTTGCGCGCGTACAGGTAGTCGGCCGATCCCTTCTCAAGGGTCTGGAGCCGGTCGAAGAAGAGCTTCGACAGCTCGCGGGCGTCCTTCGGTGCGACCTGATCGGCTGCGACGACGCGGGGCAGTCCCACGATCTCGTCCCGCGTCCGCCGTATCGGCTCAACGGCGTCGTCGACGGCGTCGGCGACGCCCTTCTGCCGAAGAAACATCGTCTGGTTCTCCACGTTCTCGACTTCCATGGCTCGGCTCCTCGGCGTGTCGGCTCGCTGACTCAGCTCGCCACCACCGTGAAGGGGATGCCTTCGCGGTCCGCCAGAACCGCCTCGCGCCGATGCCCACGTCCCTGTGGCGGGGTGATCACGCGGCCGCCCCAGCCCACGGCGGCAGCCGCGGCCGAGTCGACGTCGGCCACGCGGAAGCAGGCGTGCCAGCGGTGGCGGCCCTCGAACCCCGGCGGTGTGCCGTCGCGCAGCGCCGCGACGGTGCGCAGCCCGTCGCGGACCAGGATCTGCCCGTCGACGTACTCCACCTCGCAGCAGTCGCAGGAGGAGTCCGCCCAGTTGAGCGCGCCCCCGTAGAAGAGGGCCGCGGCGAAGATGTCCCGCGTGAGCAGTTCGAGCCGGGCGACCGGTCCCTCGCCCACCGTCCAGTGCTGGTCGGGAGCCTCCTCGCGCAGTCCGAACACGGCGTCGTCGGGGCCCGCGGCCACCACGACGCGTCCGGCACCGGTCGTCAGCGGGCCGACGGCCACGGTGGCGCCGCGCTCGTGGAGCCTGGCCACCGTGACGTCCACGTCCTCGACGGCGAAGTACGGCATCCAGCCCGCGTAGACGCCCAGGTCGGAGGCGGTCTCGCTGATGGTGCCGACCGGCCTGCCGTTCTGCAGGGCGAGGGACCGCGGCCGGCGCGGCGAGCCGAGCAGTGGCACGTGGCACCAGCCGAGGACCCGGCCGTAGAACTCCTCGGCGGCCCGGATGTCCCGCGAGGCGAGGCTCAGCCAACAGGGGGCGCCGCGGGCCTTCCCCAGGGTCGGCGGCAGGCTTCCGCCGGACAGGGCGGGCTTGCGGGCGCCGGTCGGGATCAGGCGGGTGCCTCCGGTCCTACGCGCCGGACCGTCGCCGATCCACACGCGTCGGGCCGACCGGTCCCTGCCGTGCGCTCCCGCGGCCGGTTCCTCGGCCGCCGCCCGCCGCTCTTGGTCTCTTTCCATGTCGATGTCCCTCTGCACAACGCTCTCTTCTCACCCGGTATGTGCGGTCCCGCGAGTGGTTCCGCAAACGGAACCTCACGTACCGGGACCTTCCGCATCGACCTCTGGGACTTAGGCCCTGCGTTCGGTGGCGCGAAAGACCCCGTAATTCGATTGCTCCGGATTCGCGCTGCTGACATGGTCACGGCCATGCCGACCTTTGCCGCGCCCGACGGAACCGAGCTCGCCTATCGCGTCGTCGGGGACGGAGGGGGCTCCCCCGTGATCTGTCTGCCGGGCGGTCCGATGCAGGACTCCGCGTACCTCGGCGATCTCGGGGGCCTTGCCGCGCGTCGGCCGCTGCTCATGCTGGATCTCCGCGGCACCGGCCGCTCCGCCGTGCCGGAGGACCGCTCCTCGTACCGCTGCGACCGTCTCGTGGACGACGTGGAGGCGCTGCGCGCGCACCTCGGTCTGGAGGCGATGGATCTGCTGGCGCACTCCGGGGGCACCAATCTCGCGGTGCTCTACGCGGCCCGGCATCCGGAGCGCGTCGCCAGGCTGGTACTGATCACGCCGAGCGTGATGGCCGTGGGCATCGCGGTCGACGGCTCCGTCCGGCGCGAGACGGCGCTGCTGCGGCGGAAGGAGCCGTGGTTCCCCGCGGCCTTCGCCGCCCTGGAGGAGATCGTGGCCGGCCGGGCGACGGCCGGGGCCTTCGAGGCGATCGCGCCGTTCGCCTACGGCCGCTGGGACGAGGCGGCACGGGCCCATCGGGCCGCCGAGGACGGGCAGCGCAACGCCGAGGCGGCCGCCGTGTTCGGGGCCGAGGGCGCCTACGCCCCGGAGGGCACGCGGGCCGCGCTCGCACGGCTGGGGTGCCCGGTGCTGGTGCTCGCCGGGGAGGCCGACCTGAACTCGCCGCCGCCCGCGATGGCCGAGCTCACGGGGCTGTTCCCGGACGCCGAGCTGGTGGTGCAGCCCGGCGCCGCGCACTTCCCCTGGCTGGACGACCCGGCCGCGTTCGTGACGGCGGCCGGGTCGTTCATCGGCTGAGGGACTTTGGTCCCTGCCTCACCAGATGCGGACGCGCTCCGAGGGGTCGAGCCACAGTCCGTCGCCCTCGGCCGTGCCGAAGGCCTCGTGGAACTCGTCGAGGTTGCGGACGATGTTGGCGCGGAACTCCGGCGGCGAGTGCGGGTCGATCGTGAGGTACTGCTGCTCCTGCTCCTTGCGGCGCTTGGTCCGCCAGCAGTACGCCCAGTTCTTGAAGAGCCGCTGCGAGCCGGTCATGCCGTCGCTCTCGGGCATCGGCGCCCCGTCGAGGGCGATGAGGTAGGCCGTGTGCCCGATGGTCAGGCCGCCCAGGTCGCCGATGTTCTCGCCGACGGTCAGGGAGCCGTTGACGAACTCGCCGGGGAGGTTGCGGGGCGAGAAGGCGTCGTACTGCTTGACGAGCGCCTTGGACTTCGCCTCGAACGCGGTCTTGTCGTCGGCGGTCCACCAGTCGTTCAGGTTGCCCGCGCCGTCGTACTGCGCGCCCTGGTCGTCGAAGCCGTGGCCGATCTCGTGGCCGATGACCGCGCCGATGCCGCCGTAGTTCTCCGCCGGGTCGGCGTCGGGCGAGAAGAACGGCTTCTGCAGGATGCCCGCGGGGAAGCAGATCTCGTTGGTGCCCGGGTTGTAGTACGCGTTGACCGTCTGCGGCAGCATGAACCACTCGTCGCGGTCGACCGGCGAGCCGATCTTGCCGAGCTCGCGGTCGGACTCGAACGCAGCCGCCGCCTGCGCGTTGCCGAGGAGGTCGTCGGGTGAGACCTGGAGTGCGGAGTAGTCGCGGAAGGTGTCGGGGTAGCCGATCTTGGGTCGGAAGGTGGCGAGCTTCTCGTACGCGCGCTCCTTCGTCTCGTCGGTCATCCAGTCGAGGCGGGCGATCGACTGGCGGTAGGCCTCCAGGAGGTTGGCGACGAGGTCGTCCATCTTGGCCTTGGAGGCCGGCGGGAAGTGCCGCGCGACGTACTGCTTGCCGACGGCCTCGCCGATGGAGCCCTCCACGAAGGCGACGGCACGCTTCCAGCGGGCCCGCATCTCCGGGGTGCCGTTGAGGGTGCGGCCGTAGAACTCGAAGTTGTTCCGCACGAACGCGTCCGTGAGGTACGGCGAGCAGGCACGCAGCACGCGCGTCAGCAGCCAGTCGCGCCACTGCTCGATCGGCACCTCGGCGAGGAGCCCGGAGAGGTGGGTGAGGTAGGACGGCTGGCGGACGCAGGTCTCCGCGATGGTGGCGTCCGAGCCGCCGAGCGCGGTGGCGTAGCCGTGCCAGTCGAACTCCGGCGCCAGCGCGGTGAGCTCGTCGACGGTGGTGAGGTTGTACGTCTTGAGGACGTCGCGGGTCTCGGCGCGCTCCCAGTGGCCCGCGGCGAGCTTCGTCTCCAGCGCGAGGACGGTCCGCGCGGCCGCCGCCGGGTCGGCGTGCTTGCCGAGGGTGAGCAGCTCGGTGAGGTACGCGACGTACTTCTCGCGGATCTCGGCGAACTTCTCCTCGCGGTAGTACGACTCGTCGGGGAGACCGAGTCCGCCCTGGAGGATGTTGAAGAGGTAGCGGTCGGAGTCGCGGTCGTCCGTGTCGACGTACGCGCCGAAGAGGCCGGAGCCGCCGATCCGCTCGAAGCGGCCGATGAACGCCGCGAGCTCCCGGGTGTCCGACACGGCGAGGGCCTCGTCGATCAGGGGCTCGGCCGGGGCGAGGCCACGGGCGGCGATGGTCTCCTCGTCCATGAAGGAGGCGTACAGCGCGGCGATCTTGCGGGCGTCCTCGGAGACCTCGCCCCGGCCGGCCGCGACCTCGTCGGCCAGCTCCTGGATGATCGTCTTGACCTGTTGCTCCGCGGTGTCGGCCAGCTCCACGAAGGGGCCCCAGCTGGAGCGGTCGTCGGGAATCTTCTCGGTGTCCAGCCAGACGCCGTTGACGTGGCCGAAGAGATCGTCCTGCGGCCGGATCTCGGGGTTCATGCCCGGGCGGGCGTCATCCAGAATGCTCATCCAGGCAGCCTATGCGAGGGGTCGCCCCGGCAAGAGGGGCTGCGGGGGCCGTTCGGCGAGGAGCGAACAGCGAGCTGCCTCCGGGCGGCCCCGCGGCACGCCAACTCGCGCGCAAAACATCTCAATAGGAGCGATAAAGTATCGCGTCAACCTTCGTACCACTGTGACACCCAGGAGCACCCCTGTGACCGTAGCCATCGTCCCGTCCCAGGAAGACGCCGCTTCCGCCGAGGCCACCGCCGACACGGCCGCCCTGATCGCCGAGGACGCCCGCGACTTCGGGGTCTACGCGCGCACCGGCGGCTGGGCCTTCGGTCTCAAGGTCGCCCGCAGCGTGCGGCCCGGCGGGCAGAGCGCGGGCGAGACGCCGAAGGTCTCCGCGAAGGAGTTCGCGGAGCTGGCGGGCTGCTCGGCCGACCGCGTCATGCGGTACTACAAGGCGTGGGACAAGGCCGCCGACGACGGGATGGTGCCGCACTTCGAGGCGCTCTCCCCCGGCATGGACGTGGAACTGCCGGACGCCGACGTCTGGTTGTCGTACTACAGCGCACGCTCCAGCGCCCTGACCCAGCGCGGCGAGGCGATCACGGAGGCCGCCGAGGCCGAGGGCATCCGCCCCACCAAGGCCCTGGAGGTCGCGGAGAACCCCACCGCGCTGCGCGCCGCGATCCTCGCCGACCCCGGCACCGCTGAGGCGGCACGCAAGGCTCTGATGGACCGCCTGGACGAGGACCCGGCGCTCCGCACCGAGCTGGTCCGCGACATCGTGCGCACCGACGACCTCAAGAAGGCCGTGGCGGCCGAGTCCAAGGCCGGCGACCGCGTCGACTACGTCCGCCAGATCGTGGAGAAGGGTCAGGTCAAGACGCCGGCCGGACAGATGATCGACGTTCCGGCGGAGCTGCGCGAGGAGGCCGAGCGCCACCTGTCCCTCATCGACGAGCTGGACGAGGGCGAGGAGTCCGGCGAGTGGGCGCGCGAGGCGTACGACACCGTGCGGGACCTGGTGGCGCAGACCGTCCAGAGCGACCCGGAGCTGCGGGTGCAGGAGCGGCGGGCGAAGTTCTACAGCAGTCTGCAGAAGGCCACGAAGGTGTTCGAGGAGCTGACGTTCGACGACGTCGATGACATCGACGACATCTACGAGGACGACATGGTGAAGCGCCTGGAGGACCTCCAGCAGGCCATCGGCGCGTGCATCTCGGCTCTTCAGACGGCGATGCCCGTACGTCCCGAGGCTGATCAGGAGCCCCGCTCGTAGCACTCGAGTCGTACGCGAGGACCCCTATCGGGAGGGATTCGCCAGCCCCGGCCCCGCTCGTAGCTTTTTGATCATGTCGGTTTGCCGAACGATCGAAAGGCTTCGCATCGATGTACGTCAAGGCATTCGCCCCGGAGTACCAGGGCGAGCTGGGCTCGGAGCTGAGCGTGAACTCCTCTTACGAGGACGTGCGCGCGTCGGCCGGCCGTGCGCTGTCCCGGGCGGACGGCGCGGCCGAGCGGGCGCGCGCGGCGCTGGCGCTCGCGGAGGCGAGCAGGCGGCTGGGCCGGGTCGACGACGCGGGTGCCGCGTGGCGGCAGAGCTACCGCAGCGCCCGCGCCGCCGGGGACGCGGGGGCCATGGCGTGGGCGCTGTGGAGTGGCGGCACGCTCGCGCGGCAGTGCGGGGCGCTGCGGCTCGCGCGGCGGCTGCTCGCCCACTCCGTGGAGCTGGCATCGGGCAGCGGTGACCGGCTCGCCCACGGTTACGCGCTCGCGGGTCTCGCCGAGACGGGACGCATCCAGGGGGACTACGCGGCCGTCGCAGCGCTCCACGAGGAACTGCTCGAACAGGGGCGGGCGCGCGGCGAGGCGCGGCACATGGTGTGGGCGATGACCGGCATCGCGCAGATGCACCGCAACCGCGGCGATCACGCGAAGGCCCTGGAGCTGTTCGAGGAGTCGGTGCGGATCGCGACCGACGCGGACGACGCGCGGGGACGCGCCTGGTCGCTGCGGGGCGTGGCCGACGTGCTGTCCCTGCGGGGTGATCCGGACCGCGCCCTGGAGCTGCTCTCCGAGGCGGAGACCGTGTGCCGGGCCATGGACCTGGCGAGCGCGCTCGCCTACAACCACAAGATGCGCGGCAACGTCCTGTACCGCGCCGGGCGTTACGAGGCGGCTCTGGAGACGTACTCCGGCGCCCTCGACGAGTTCACCGCGATGCGCGAGCCGCGCGGCACCGCGCTCTCCCGGCTCGGCCTGGCCAAGTGCCGGGCGCGGCTGGGGCGCGACCGGGAGGCGACGCTCGCCGAACTGGCGACCCTTGAGGCGGACTTCGACCGCATGGGACTGCGGCACGCCCGCGACATGGTCGTCGCGTTCCGGGCCGAGGAGGCGCCCGCCGTCACGGTGTGAGCGTGATGCGGATCCCGACCGTGCCTTTCAGGCCTCGCCGGACCCGGCTGCCGAAGAGCGTGAGGAAGCCGATCACCCCGTACTTGTGCAGGATGAGGGTGCGGTAGCGGGCGGTGACGTCGGGCGGGCAGATCTCGGCGGTGGCGGGCACCTGCTCGCCGGTCGGCCTGCCCCGTACGTCGCACGGACCGACCATGACGTCCGCGCGCCGGCGGATGCGCTTCACCTTCCAGGATTCGCCGGGCGTCCAAATGCCGAGGGCGTCGCCGTCCTCGACGACCCAGACGGGGGTCGGCACCAGGGTGCCGTCCTTCCGGTAGGTGCTGACCAGCAGGTACTTTCCGGAGCTGAGCTGTGCCAGCGAGGTGTCGGGCATGCCGAGAGTCTAGGGCGCCCGGCGGGCGGGTCGCGTAACTCCTTATATTGGTTACATGGAACAGTCCCCCGGTCTCGTGCTGCGCTCCCACAGCGGGTCCACCTACCGCTTCGACCCCGGGGCGCTCTGTCTGGAACTCCTGCCGACCGGCGGCCCGGGCGAGTTCCGGCGGTACGAGGTGCTGCACGCGCCCGGCGACCTGACCGACTGGGCAGGGCGGTCACGGCTGACGCCCACCCCGGTCCTCCAGGTCTCCGACGCCGAGGTGACGGACGCGCGGCGGCTGCGGGACGCGCTGTTCCGCGTGGCGACCGCGCGGGCCCACGAGGAGGCCGCGGACCCGGCCGACATCGCGACCGTCAACGCGGCGGCGGCCCACGCGCCGCTGGTCCCCGCCGTCGGCCCGGACGGCGGGCGCGCCTGGGCCGGCCCCGCGGACGGCACCCGGCTCCTCGCCACCGTCGCGCGGGACGCGGTGGACCTGCTGACGGGACCGTTCGCCCACCGCATCCGCACCTGTTCGGCCGGGGACTGCGCCCTGGTCTACGTCGACACCTCGCGCCCCGGCCGTCGGCGCTGGTGCTCGATGGAACACTGCGGCAACCGCCACAAGGTGCGGACACTGCGTGCGCGCCGCTCCGAGGAGAGCTGATGCCGGTGCGCCCGTTGCGGCCGGTCGATCTGGCGCGCGCTGTCGGCGTCTCCCCGCAGCAGATCCGCGTCTACGCCGACGCGGGCATCCTGCCGTCCGTCCCGCGCTCCCCCGCCGGGTACCGCACCTTCGACGCCGCTCACTTGCAGGCCCTGTACGCGTACCGGGCCCTGGCGCGCGGCCACGGTCCGGGTACGGCCCGGGACGTCATGCGGGCGGTCCACGCGGGAGAGGTGCCGCGGGCGCTCGCGCTCGTCGACGCCGGGCACGCGCTCCTGCACGAGCAGCGCGCCTCCCTGCGGACGACCGGCGAGGCTCTGGCGGCGGTGGCGGAGGACGCGCCCTCCGCTCCGGCCCTGCCGCGCGCCCGGCTGCGCATCGGGGAGGTGGCGGCCCATCTGGGCGTGCGCACCTCGGCCCTGCGGGTCTGGGAGGCGGCCGGTCTCCTGACGCCCTCCCGCGACCCGGTCACGCACTACCGCTCGTACCTTCCGGCCGACGTGCGCGACGCCCGGATCATCCACATGCTGCGGCAGAGCCACTACCTCCTGGCGCAGATCCGCCCGGTCCTGGACGACCTGCGCCGCAGCGGCGGCGTCGGCGCGCTCCGCACGGCCCTGGCGCAGCGGGAAGCGGCGCTGGACCTGCGGTCCCGGGCCATGCTGGAGGGAGCGGCCCATCTGCACCGCTGTCTCACCAACCCGGAATCCGCCGCGGAGCCGCGCTGACCAGCGGCGTATGCTCCGGATGCGTGGAGACGCGGAAGATCGGGGGCGGGACTTCATGGAGCGAGTCGACCGGCGGCGGAGACTGTCGTGTCTCGGGGTCGCACTGCTCGCCTTGATCCTCCTGGGCGGCAGTGTCGCCTGGCTGTTCCGCGACGAGCTGTTCCACCCCTTCGGTGACGTGCGGGCATGCGAGGGAAGCGATGCGGAACTGCCCGGCGTGATCGTCGCAGGGGGCGCGACGCTCCCCGCCGACGCCTCCGACGTGCACTACTACACGAAGGGCGGCACCGTCGAAGTCACCTTCACGAGCGACCGGGTACCGGACTACCTCCACCGCACCGGCATCCTCCCCGAGGACGGGGACCTGTTCGACGAGAAGTACGGCGAGAAGGGTGTTGCCGCCGACGAGATCGAGCTCCCCGAGGGCCTGTGCGGGTCATCTCTGCGCGGCCCGGTCCGGGACTTCCACCCCACCGGCCCCGGGGGCCACGCCGTCAGCGTCACGGTCGAGACCTCGCCCATCGCCCCGGACCTCCTGCGCAGCCCGGCACGCACCGTGATCACTTTCGACCTCCCCTGAACATCATGGTGCGACGCCCGGCGGCTACGCCGCACTCCACGGGGACACCTCGACCACCGCGTCCACCGGCAACGGCCCGTAGAGGTGCGGGAACTCCACTCCGCCGGGCCGAGGCGCCTCGAACCGCACCGGCGCGGTGAGACGTTCGCTGTCGATGCCGAGGACCACCAGTTCGTCGGGCCCGTCGTACCCCCCGTAGAGGAACGCGGCGACCCCCGGCAGCTGTTCGGGCAGCGAGCAGTGGATGAACCCCACTTCGTCCAGCGTCTTGCCGCGGGTCGACATTTCGTACGTCCCGGTTCTCCGCGCGGCGTCCCACAGGGCGCGCTCGGTGATGTGCAGCAGTCGTGTCATGGAGCCACGGTACGTGGACGGCGCGTACGTCGACGTCAGGGCCGGACGGCCTTCAGCGCGTCGGCGACGGCGGTGTGGAAGCGGGCGTGCTCCCTCGCGCTCGGCGGCAGTTCGGGGTTCCAGGAGAGGGTGGGGACGTGCGACCCGAGGGCGTCCCCGAGGGGCGCCGCGTTGCCCCGTACGTCGGTGAGGACGAGGTCGGGCTCCAGCGCGGCCGCCTCGGCCCAGGTCGTCGTGGACCAGTTCGCGCCCTGCCCCGGCTCGGGGTCCACGAGGCCGACGCCGAGCCCGGCGAGCGCGGCGAGGTCGGGCCACGCGTACGGCCTCGCCAGGTGGACGGAGTCGGGGCCCGCCGGGGAGAGGGCGAGCACGCGCGAACGCACGGGTCCCACGGCGGAGGCGGTCAACCGCCGCTCGGCGACGGCCAGTTCGGCGTCCGCCTCGGGGTCCGGCTCGGCGCCCAGGCTGCGCGCGAGGGCGGTGAGACGGTCTCTGATCCCGGTGAGGCTGCGGCCGCCGCCGACGTCGAGCACGACGAGCGGGATCTGCTCCTCCAGGTGTTTCGCGGCCTCCGGGTCGATGCCGTAGACCTGGCCGCCGCCGTAGGTGAGCGCCACGACCAGGTCGGGCCTCGCGGCGAGGAGGGCGTCGAGGTCGAGTGCGGGGCCCGCGCCGAAGTAGGGGAGGCCGGCGAGGGGGAGGCTGCCCGTCTTGGCCGGGTCGGGCAGGGCCGGGTCGTCGTGCGCGGAACCGAAGACGCCGACGGGGCGTATGCCGTGGTCGTGCAGGGCCGCGCCGGTCGGTACGTAGGCGACGAGGCGGGACGGGCGGCGCGCGGTCCTCACCAGGTGGTCCCTGTCGTCGGTGAACTCCCAGTCGCTGGCCGTGTGTTGTGCCATGATCTCCGACTCCTCCTGCCGTCCCGTGCCGTGGCCTGTCCCGCCGTGGCCGTCCCGCTGCTACCTGCCCGGGCGCACCCCGGCGTACACGGGTCGACCCCCTCGCTCCGCCGGTGGGCCTAGGCCTCGCGCAGGTACCGATCCCGGTCGAGCGACAGATGCGGAGGCGGGATGCGGGTTCGTAGGTTCGTCGGTGTCAGGCGCCAGCGCGCACCGAGCCGGGGAGGCACATCATGAACACGCACGACACGCAGGGGACCGTCAGGGAGAGGCGCGACGAGAACGCGGAGGCCCTCAAGCTGGCCGTCGTCGTCGCGAGCACGCGGGAGGGCCGCTTCGCGCCGACGGTCGCCGCCTGGTTCCTGCGCCAGGCCGCGCACCGCCACGATCTGGACGTCGACGTGATCGACCTCGCGGAGGCGCGCCTGCCGGAAGACCTGTCCGGACGGCCGGGCCCGGAGGCCGCCCGCGTCGCCGCGCGCATCGACGCGGCGGACGCGTTCGTCATCGTCACGCCCGAGTACAACCACAGCTTCCCCGCACCCCTCAAGACCGCGCTCGACTGGCACTACGCGGAGTGGCGCGCCAAGCCGGTGGGCTTCGTCAGCTACGGCGGCCTGTCGGGCGGCCTGCGCGCCGTCGAACACCTGCGGCAGATCTTCGCGGAGCTCCACGCGGTGACGGTGCGCGACACCGTGAGCTTCCACGGCGCGCGGAGTTGCTTCGACGGGGCCGGCGAGCCGCTCGATCCGACCGGCCCGGAGACCGCGGCCAAGACGATGCTCGACCAGCTCGCGTGGTGGGGCCGCACCTTGCGGGCAGGCAGGACGGTGCACCCGTATACAGCTTGAGCCCGCGCTCACACCGCGGCACGGTGCGCCCGCGCACCTACGACAGCTGTGCGTGGAGGTCGTGGTCCGCGAGGACCGCGTCGATGATGCGACGGTTGACGGCAGCCTGCTCCTCGTCCGAGTCGATGCACGCGGACAGGACCAGCAGCGCCTTCCACAGCGCCCAGCCGCGGGCCCTCGCCCAGGTCCCGGCGTCCTGGCCGACGGCCGCACGGAACGCCTCCCGGCTCTCGCCGTCGAACATGCCCCACGCGGCCACGAGGTCGCAGGCGGGGTCGCCGACGCCCGACGTGCCGAAGTCGATGACGGCGGTGAGCTTGCCGCCCTCCACCAGCAGGTTCCCGGGGGCGACATCGCCGTGGAACCACACGGGGGTCCCGCGCCACTCGGCGGCCAGGGCGGCGTCCCACACGGCCGCCGCCCGGACGGTGTCGACCCTGCCTTCGAGCGCGGCGAGGCACCGGCGGGTCTCGTCGTCGTAATGGGCGGGTGACGCTCCCCGGTACCAGCTGTGCTCGCCGGCGAGCGGCCCGCCGGTGGTGTCGCAGCGTTGCAGCGCGAGGAGGAACTCGGCGACCGACACGGCGAATCGGGGCATGTCGTCGATGTGCCCGCGCGCCGCCGTCTCACCGGTCAGCCAGCCGCGTACGGACCACGGATGGGGGTAGCCCTCCCCCGGCTCGCCCTTGGCGAGCACCGGAGGAACGTCGACGGGCAGCGACGGCGCGAGGCGCGGCAGCCAGGCGTTCTCCTTGGCCACCGCGGGCACGTATCCGGCGGCGGTGGGCAGCCGGACCGTCTTGTCGTCGCCCAGGCGGTACGTCCGGTTGTCCCAGCCGTCGACCTCGACCGGCGTCACGGGCAGCTCGCTCCACTGCGGGAACTGGGCGGCGATCAGCCGTCGGACCAAGGCGGCGTCGATGCCGGCGCGTCCGTCGGGTGCGGGGGTGGAAACCATCCGGGAATCATCGCGCCGGGGCGGGCGGGCGGCAAAGCATTTTCCCGGGCCCGGCGTGCGGCAACACACCTCCCACGGTGCTCACACCGCCCCCTCCCCCTGGGCATTCACGCCGGGAGCCAGCGCTCCGCCGCCTCCACGCTGTCGCCGACCCCGCTGTTGAACGCGAGGTCCGCCTGCGGGGCATGCCGCCGGACGAGGTTAACGATCCGTTCGAAGAGCGGGACCAGTTGCTCCGTCTTGCGGATGCCCCCGCCGATGACCACCACGTCCCAGGCACGCTCGGACAGCGATGCCACGAGCGCCTCCTCGGTCGCCGCGTCGAACGTCACCAGGGCGACGCCGGCATCGATGCCGCGCTCCCGGAACCGTGCCGACTCCGCGTCCAACGCGGCGATGACGGCCTCGGCATCGGTGCCGGGCAGCGCTTTCGGGTCGTAACCCACAACAAGTACACGAGACATGGCGGACACCCTAGCCGCGACGATCAAGGAACGGACCGCCGCCCGGGCTCAGCTCCGCAGCCAGTCCCCCGCGCCCCGCACCCAGTCGGCGAACAGGGCCTCGTCGCCGAGGACTTCGATGCCGTCGGCGGGCGTCGGGGTGCGGCGTTGGTAGAGGAGGAGCAGAAGGTCGGTGAGCGGGCCGCGCACGGCCGTGGTCGACTTCTTGTGGGCGTGCGAGACGGTGATCGGCGCCCCGGTGAGGTCGATCAGCCACTCCCCCGTCCCTTCCGGGGCGTCCGTGGCGTGGAAGTGCAGCGTGCGGCCTGGACGCAGCAGCGCCCGCATCTCGTCCTCCGACGCGTAGGCCTGGGGCAGCGTGCTGAACTCCAGCCACTCTTCGAGGCCGTCGAGGGCGACGTCGGGGTCGAGGGTGTACGTTCCGCCGACCGCGGCGGTCGCGTCGAAGCGGTGGACGACCGTCTCGTACGTCATGCGGCGCGCCCAGAAGAGGGGCGTGCCGCCCGGCGCGACGGTCCAGACCCGCACCTCGGGTCCCGCCTCGCGCAGCGTGTCCGCGAACCGGGCCGCGCCTTCGGTGAGCCAGGCGGACAGCGCGGGGACGTCGTCGTCCGCTTCGGGCGTGACGAGGTTGACCTGCTCGTCCGGCACGGGTCCGGTGGCCCGCGTCCGGACGACCGTCTCGGCCCAGCGGTGCGCGCCGCCCACGTGGCGCAGCAGGTGGGCGAGGGTCCAGCCGGGGCAGCCGGGCACGGGCGCGGTGGCGTCGGCACCCGCGATGGTCGACGTCAACTGGGCGGTCTGGTCGATGATTCGGTCGGCGTAGCGGTCGTGGACCGCGTGAAGGCTCGGACGCGTCATGGCGTCACGGTAGACCACGGACCGCAACGTGCCGGGCACGAACCATGGGCTCGTGAGGACGGGTGAGGGGGCGGGGGCCGGCGCAGGGGGCGAGGTCATCGCCCGGTCGTCGGTCATGCGGACTTCACCGAGGCCGGCGAACTCGCCGCCGTCTCCGCACCCGTGGACGCGGCCGAACCCACGGACGTCTCCCCTACCACCGGTCCGGCCGTCGTCGCCAGGAACTGGGTTGCCGCCAGTTCCCCGTACAACGGGTCCGCCGCCACCAGTTCCGCGTGCGTGCCCACCGCGCGCACCTTTCCCGCGTCCATCACCACGATCCGGTCGGCCAGCGTCACCGTCGACAGGCGGTGGGCCACCACCAGGACCGTGACCTCGCGCGACACCTCCGCCACCACGTCCCGCAGCGCCAGTTCGTTGACCGCGTCCAGCTGTGAGGTCGCCTCGTCGAGCAGGAGCAGGCGGGGTTTCCGCAGCAGCGCCCTCGCGATCGCCACCCGCTGGCGCTCGCCGCCCGACAGTTTGGAGCCCCGGTGGCCGACGACCGTCTCCAGGCCCTCGGGCAACCGCTCCACGACCGCGTCGAGCCGGGCCCGCACCAGCACGTCCCGGATCTCCGGTTCCGTGGCGCGCGGCGCCGCGAAGAGGAGGTTCTCGCGCAGGGTGCCCGCGAGTACGGGCGCGTCCTGCTCCACGTATCCGATGGCGGCCCGCAGTTCGGCCAGCGGCCACTCCCGTACGTCCGTGCCGTCGACCAGGACCCGGCCGCCCGTCACCTCGTAGAACCGCTCGATCAGACCGAACACGGTCGTCTTGCCCGCGCCCGACGGTCCGACGAATGCCGTCATGCCCGGCCCTGGCACGTCGAAGCTCACGCCGTGATGGACGTACGGGAGGTCGTCGCGGTAGCGGAACGTCACGTCGTCGAAGGCGACGGACGCGGCGACGGCGAAGGCGTCGGCCTCGACGTCGGCGTCACCGTCGGGGGCTGCCGTCGTCGGTGCGGGTCGCCGCGCCCCGTCAAGGGGGCCGCTCTCCGTCCGCTCCGTCTCCAGGCGTTCCGCCTGTACGATCCGCGCGATGGCCGCCGACCCCACCTGGTACTGCGACGCCGCCTCGACCAGCCGCGACACCGGGTCGATCAGATAGAAGAGGAAGAGCAGGAACGCCACCAGCGTCGAGACGGAGATCGCGCCCGACGCGACCCGCGCGCCGCCGATCCCGAGCACCGCAAGGAACGACACCTGCACCGCGAGACCGACCGAACTCCACGCCACCGACTGCCACTTGGCCGACCGCACCCCGTGCCGCCACGCCTCCTGCGCGGCCGCCTCCACCGCGGCCGACTCGCGCTCCTCGGCACCGGAGGCCTTCAGGGTACGGAAGGCGCCGAACGCCCGCTCCAGCGCCGTGGAGATAGTCCCCACCGCCTCCTGCGCACGCTGCGTCGCCCGCGCGATCTTCGGCATGACCAGGGAGACCGCGCCGCCGATCAGCACGATCACACCGAGCGTGACGCCGAGCAGCGCCGGGTCCATCAGCCCCATCATCACGATCGTCGCGACGAAGGTGAGTCCTCCGGAGGCCGCGGACACCACGGACTGGGTCGTCACCGCCCGCAGCAGCGTCGTGTCCGAGGTGACGCGTGACATCAGATCACCCGGCTGGGTCCGCTCCACTTCCCCGAGACGCAGTCTCAGCAGCCGTCCGATGAGGGTCCGTCGGGCGGCGAGCACCACCGACTCGGCGGTGCGCTCCAGTACGTACGCCCCGACGGACTCGATCGCGGTGCCGAGCACCACCAGCGCGGTGAGCAGGATCAGGATTCCGGCGATGGAGTCGTCGCCGCCGAGCCGGTCCACCAGTGACTTGGCCGCCAGCGGCTGGGCGAGTCCGGTCGCCGAGCCGATCAGCGTCAGGAAGGCGCCCAGCGCGACGGCGCCCCGGTGCGGGCGGAAGTGGCGGTACAGGGCGCGCCAGGTCTCCTTCGCGGGGAGTCGTTCCGGCTTCTCGGGGGCCGGGGCCTCGGCGCCTGCGGGGGACGTGGGTCTGGGGGTGGGAGCTGCGTCGGTCACGTCGGACAGGACGCGGCTGCGGCTGATCCACCTGACTGAGATGTAGGCACCATCGAACAGGGATGCGAGGAGTCGCCGTCCCGCATGATTCGGTCCGCACGTCACTACCCGGGCCGCCGGAGGGGAGTTAGTCGATCAGCCGCATGCGGTGCAGAGACGATTCTGCACAGGGACTCGCGGTGTGAGACACGCGAGCGGGAGTGGTGGTCCGGAGTGCGAGGGCGAGGACGCGGAGAAGGGCGGGCGCGAGGACGCGGTCATGAGGAGGGCGTCGGAGTGCTCGTCGGACGGGCCGAGGAGCTGGGCGCGCTCCGCGGGATGCTCGCCCGGGGCCGACTCGTGACCGTCGTGGGCGGCGCTGGCATCGGCAAGAGTTTGCTCGCCGAGCACGCGGCCGCCGCGGTCGGGAGTTCGATGCCGGACGGTGTGGTGCGGGTGCGGTGGTGGGACGGCATCCCCGCGCGGCGGCGGTCGGTCGCGGAGGCGGTCGTGGAGGCGGTGGACGGTGGGAGGGAGCGGACGGCCGACGGGGTGGGCGTGTCGGGGTCCGACGGTGTCGTCGCGCTCACGGACCGCCTGCGGTCGCGGCGGATGCTCGTGGTGCTGGACGACTTCGATCCGGTACGCGGTGAGTGTGTACGTGTCGTACGGGCACTCCTCGACGGAGCCCCGGACGTGCGGATCCTGGCCGCGGGGCGTCATCCGCTGGGCCTGGGCGAGGAGGCGGTGCTGCGGCTAGGGCCACTGGGGGGTGGGGTGCGTGGAGGTGTTACCGACGCCGCGGAGTACGTGGGCGTCGGCGCGGCTGAGAACGCTGACGCTGCGGCCCAGGTTGACGCCGACGCGGCCTGTGCCGAGCACACCGAGCACATCGAGCACGCCCAGCACACCGAGCGCACCGGCCGAGCCGACGACGCGGACTCTGCCGACTTCACCCCGGTCACCGCCGGTCCCGCCGCCACGCTCTTCCTCACGCGGATGCGGGACGCCAGGCGCCGCGCGGGCCACGACACGCCTCCCCGCGGCCGTCCCGGCGGCTCCCGCCACACGCCCGGCGACCACGTGGACGAGGTGCGGCTGGCGGACGACATCTGTCGGCGGCTCGAAGGGACACCGCTGGCCATCGAGCTGGCGGCGGCGCAGGCAGCGCAGTACTCGCTGCCCCAGCTCGCCCTCATGCTGAAGACCGCGCAGGGCTGGCTCGGCGTGGCGGACGCGCGGCTGCGCAGGCACAGGTCGTTGCGCGCGGCCGTCGGAGCGGGGTACGCGCTGTGCGGCTCGGCGGAACGGACCGTATGGGCCCGGCTCAGCGTGTTCGCCGGGAACTTCGACGAGGACGCGGCCGCGTACGTGTGCTCGGGCGGCGGCCTCGACGCCCAGGACGTACCGGCGTCGCTGGCCCGCCTGGTGCTCGCCTCGGTCCTGGAACCGGTCCGCGACCCCGGTGGCGTCCTCTCCCCGCGCTACCGCATGTCCGCCGCGGTCCGCGGGTTCGGCGCCGAGCGGCTGCAGTCGGCCGGGGAGACGGCCGCGGCGGTCAGCCGTCACCTGTACTGGTACGGCCATGTCGCCTCCACCGCACACCACTTGTGGAGCAGCGGGCTGCACGAGGAGGCCGCCGCGCTCGTCCGCGACGACGAGGCCGACCTGCGCGCGGCCCTGGCCAGGGAGCCGAGCGTCACGGACCCGGCGTCGACGACGCTGGCGGTCGCCGTGGACCTGTGGTTCTGGTGGGCGGTGTGCGGTCACGCGGAAGAGGGCCGCGCGCTGCTGCGCCGCCTGCTGCCGCTCGTCCGGTCCGACACGCGGGTGTGCGGGCAGGCGATGTGGCTGGCGGGCTGGCTCGCCGTGTGCGCCGGCTCCCCGGCACCGGAGGCGGCCGAACTGCTGGGCCAGGCCTGGCGGGTGGCCATGTTCGCCGGGGACGACGCGACCGTGGGGCGGGTCTCGCACGTGCTCGGCGCGATGGCCCTCGCGGACGGGCGGACCGAGCGGGCCATCGCCCACCTGCGGGCGGCCGCCGACACGATTCCCGTGCACGCGGAGCACGGGCCCCCGGCGGCTGTCAGCTGGGCGCTGCTGGCGGTGGCGCAGGCCGAGATCAGGCCGGGCGACGCGCGACGCAGCATCCGGCGCGCCTCGGCGGGTCCGCAGGCCCGCCATGACGTCTGGACCCGGTCGATGACGCAGTACGCGCAGGCTTTCGTCGACCACTTCCGAGGCCGCCGCAGCCGCGCATGGCGCAGGGCGCACAAGGCGCTGGCCGGGGCGGTGGGAGTGGGAGGCGCGGCGTCCGAAGCGGCTGAGGGAAACACTGCACTCCACCGCGCCGCCAAAGGCACGGCGCCCCAGCGATCCGGGGAAGGTCCTGCGTCCGAGCGGGCCGGGGAAAACCCGGCGTGCATGCAGCTCGAAGAAGGCCCCGCGCCCAAGCAGCCCGAAGAAGGGCCCGGATCCAAGCAGCCCGGAGAAAGCCCCGCATCCAGGCAGCCCGGGGAGAATCCGGCGTCCGGGGAAGGCCCCGCGTCCGGAAAGAGCCCGGCGGCCGAGCGGTCCGTAGTCGCCATGACCGGGCCGCCCGGCGCCGCGCTCATCCACCAGCTGATCGCCGACATCGAGTCGGGCCCACCGCCGACGCGGTCGGCGCCCCAGCCCGCGACGGTAGGCCAGGAGGACGCACCCGACGGCACCTCGTCGCGGTGCGGCTCACACCCACCCGACGTACCCGCATCGGGCCCGCTATAAGAACCCCGAGCGGCCCAAGTGCTCCCAGTGCCCCGCCCCGACTCACCCTTACCGCACCGCCAAGCACCCCGCCCGACACCCCCTCACCGCACCCCCCGCCCCTCCAACACCACCTGCCAGTCCGGTACCCCCGGCGTCGTCGCCTCCGTGCGTGAGGGGGTCGCGCGACGGCCGCCTCGGGTGAAGAAGTCGGCCAGGGGGAGCGTCGCCGCGCCCACCGTGACGGCGTCGGGGCCCAGTTGGCCGAGGTCGACCTTCGCGCGGGCCGCCGGGTGGCGGAGCGCGTACGACTCGGCGTACCGGCGGACGGCGGGCAGCAGGTGCGGGCCCAGTTGGAGGCCGGCCCAGCCGCCGACGAGAACGCGTTCGGGACCGAAGAGGTTGATGAGGTCGGAGATGCCCGCGCCGAGGTACTCCGCGGTCTCGTCGAGCACGGCGACCGCGACAGGATCGGGCGTGCCGCCCTCCCGCGGATACGCCGCCGCGAGCAGCGCGCTCACCCCCGTCTCCTCGTCCGCGCCGGACGGCAGCACACCGCCCGCCTCCTGCCAGCGCGCGAGCAGCGCCTCGGCGCCCGCGTAGGCCTCCAGGCAGCCGCGCGCCCCGCACCGGCAGCGGCGGCCACGGACGTTCACGGTCAGGTGGCCCCACTCGGCGGGGCCGCCACGCGCCCCGCCGTGGATGACGCCCCCGGTGACGACACACGCGCCCACACCGGAACCGATCAGCACGATCGCCGCGTCCTGTGCGCCCCGGCCGCCGCCGAACCACATCTCGGCCTGGCCGAGGGCGCGGGCTCCGTTGTCCACGAAGTAGGCCGTGTCCGGCGGGAGTTCGATCGCCTCACGCAGCATGCGTTCCAGCGGGACCGCGTCCCAGCCGATGGTCTGGCCGTGCACCACCGTGCCGCCCACACCAACCGCGGCACCCACG
Organism: Streptomyces venezuelae; assembly: GCF_008642315.1. Taxonomy (NCBI): domain Bacteria; kingdom Bacillati; phylum Actinomycetota; class Actinomycetes; order Kitasatosporales; family Streptomycetaceae; genus Streptomyces; species Streptomyces venezuelae. The sequence goes on from NZ_CP029192.1 coordinate 285,736, forward strand.
CCACTCGCGCCACCCCCGCCGCCCGCACCGCCGCCCCCTTCGTCCCGGTCGACGATGCCCGGCACGCCGACCCCCACGCCGATCAGGCCCCCGTGCGGCACGCCGGTCGTCGTGGAACCGTCCGGCGCGCCGGGTTCGATGCCCGCCTCGGCCGCGACCTCCGCCACGCCTTCCGCGATGTGGCGGACGACCGTCTCCACATCGTGCCCCGAGTCCGTCAACGGGCGTTCCGTGCGCGCGAGTTCCGTCAGCGCGAGGTCGAACGCCTCCACGCGGACCCGCGTCTCCCCCACGTCGACGCCGATGAGGCGGCCGCTCGACGGGGCGACGCGCAGCAGCGTGCGGGGGCGGCCGCCGTCGGACTCGACGCTCCCCGCCTCCTCCAGGATGCCGTCCGCGGTGAGTTCGGCGACGACGTTGCTCACGGAACCCGAACTGAGTCCGGTCGCGGGGCCAAGCGCCTGCCGGCTCATCGGCCCACCGAAATACAACCGTTGCAACACCGACGCCCGGTTGCCCACTCGCAGGTCGCGCACCGTTCGACTGCTCCGCTCGGCCATGTGGCTCCTCTCCGATCGGCAACATACCCGTGCGCGACCCCTTGACGCGACTTTCTCTCAGGTTTTAACTCACGTCCTAAATTAAGTCGTGAATCCGTTCAGACGTCGAAGTCGAAGACGAAGTCGGCGCCTCTGCACGCCTGTTCTCCTCACTCCTCATTCCCGTTCATCCACCACGAAAGGGACGGATCCGTCATGCGCAGACTCCGAGCCTTGGCAGCTCTCGCCACCGTGACCGCTCTCTCCGGTGCCACCCTCACGGCCTGCGGCGGCGGCACGAGCACCGGCGGCGAGGGCAGCAACGCCTCGCCCAAGACGCTCACTTACTGGGCCTCCAACCAGGGGCCGAACATCGCGGCGGACAAGAAGATCCTCACGCCCGAGCTGAAGAAGTTCGAGCAGCAGACGGGGATCAAGGTCAAGCTGGAGGTCATCCCCTGGTCCGACCTGCTCAACCGGATCCTCGCCGCGACCACGTCGGGGCAGGGCCCCGACGTCCTCAACATCGGCAACACCTGGTCGTCCTCGCTCCAGGCCACCGGCGCCCTGCTGCCCTGGGACGCCGAGAACTTCAAGGCGATCGGCGGCAAGGACCGCTTCGTCGACGCGGCGCTCGGCTCGACGGGCACCGAGGGCAAGGACCCGGCTGCGGTGCCGCTGTACTCACTGTCGTACGCCCTCTACTACAACAAGGCCATGTTCAAGGAGGCGGGCATCAGCAAGCCGCCCGCCACCTGGGACGACCTCGTCACCGTCGGCAAGAAGCTCTCCAAGGACGGCAAGTGGGCGCTCGGCGCGGAGGGTTCGAACCTGGTGAACAACATCCACCAGGCCTTCGCCCTCGGCAAACAGCACGGCGCGGACTTCTTCGACGCGCAGGGCAAGCCGACCTTCACCTCGAACGGTGCGGTGTCCGCCGTGAAGCAGTACGTCGACTTCATGGCCAAGGACAAGATCATCGCACCGGGCAACGCCGAGTACGCGCAGAACCAGTCGCTGCGGGACTTCGCGCAGGGCAAGACGGCGATGGTGCTGTGGCAGGCCGCGGCGACCACGTTCGAGGCGCAGGGCATGAAGCCCGACGACTGGGGAGTGGCCCCCGTGCCCGTGGCCTCCGGGAAGCCCGGTGCTGAGCGGCAGGTCAACTCGATGGTCGCGGGCATCAATCTCGCCGTCTTCAAGAACACCGACAACCTCGACGGCGCCCGCAAGTTCGTGAAGTTCATGACGAGCGACGCCGAACAGGCCCATCTCAACAAGGCGTACGGGTCGATCCCGCCGGTCACCGCCGCGCAGAAGGACGCCGCCTTCGACCGCCAGGACACCGCTGTGCTGCGCGACACGCTCCGCAAGAGCGCGGCGCCGCTGCCGCAGGTGCCCAACGAATCGCAGTTCGAGACGTCGGTGGGCACGGCCATCAAGAAGCTGTTCGCCGACGCGGCGGCGGGCAGGCCGGTCACCACGGAGTCCGTGAAGTCCGAGCTGTCCAAGGCGCAGCAGCAGATGCCGAAGAGCTGAGAGCCGAGAGTCGAGAGCCGACCCGTGACCACCCTCACCACACCACCGCCCTCCAAGGAGCGGGCCGCGCCGCCCGCCGGCAAGCGCCCCTCACGACTGCGCCTGCCCGCCCGCCTGCGCCGCGTCTCGCTCCCCTACCTCCTGCTGCTCCCCGCCCTGCTCCTCGAACTCGTCGTCCACCTCATACCGATGGGCGTCGGCATCGTGATGAGCTTCAAGGAGCTCACGCAGTTCTTCATCCGCGACTGGGGCGCCGCCCCCTGGACCGGCCTGGACAACTACAAGCTGTCGGTGGACTTCGACGCCCCGGTCGGCGAGGCGCTGCTGCACTCGTTCTTCGTGACCGTCGCGTTCACCGTGCTGTCCGTGGGCCTGTGCTGGCTGATCGGCACGGCCGCCGCCGTCTTCATGCAGGAGCACTTCCGCGGCCGCGGTCTGCTGCGGGCCGTCTTCCTGATCCCGTACGCGCTGCCGGTGTACGCGGCGGTCATCACCTGGTCGTTCATGTTCCAGCGCGACACCGGTCTGATCAACCACGTGCTGCACGACCAGCTGGGGCTCACCGACAGCCGCCCGTTCTGGCTCATCGGCGACAACAGTTTCGTCGCGCTGCTGACCGTGTCGGTGTGGAAGGGCTGGCCGTTCGCCTTCCTCATCGTCATGGCGGGGCTCCAGAACATCCCCAAGGAGCAGTACGAGGCCGCGGCGATCGACGGTGCGGGGATGTGGCAGCAGGTGCGGCGCATCACGCTGCCGTCGCTGCGCCCCGTGAACCAGGTCCTCGTCCTGGTGCTCTTCCTGTGGACGTTCAACGACTTCAACACGCCGTACGTCCTGTTCGGCAAGTCGGCGCCCGAGGCCGCCGACCTCATCTCCATCCACATCTACCAGTCGTCGTTCGTCACCTGGAACTTCGGCACAGGATCCGCCATGTCGGTCCTGCTGCTGCTCTTCCTTCTCCTGGTGACGGCCGGCTATCTCCTGGTGACCTCGCGGGGAAGGAAGACCGCCGATGTCTAGCCGTGCACCGGGGGCGAGCCGCTCACCGATGGCCGCGCCGCGTTCGTTCCTGTGGTCGCGTCGGATCTTCCTGACGCTCCTCGCCGGGTTCGTGCTGCTGCCCGTGTACGTGATGGTGAGCAGTTCCCTCAAGCCCTTGCAGGATGTGTCCGGCTCGTTCCGCTGGATGCCGAGCGGGTTCACCGTGCGGCCGTACTTCGACATCTGGAAGACGGTGCCGCTCGCCGACTACTTCATGAACTCGCTGATCGTGGCTGGCGCGGCGACGGTGTGCTCGGTGGTCATCGCGGTGTTCGCCGCGTACGCGGTCAGCCGCTACCGCTTCCGCGGCAAGCGGGTGTTCACCGTGACCGTCCTGTCGACGCAGATGTTCCCGGGCATTCTCTTTCTGCTGCCGCTCTTCCTCATCTACGTCAACGTCGGCAACGCCACCGGCATCGCGCTGTTCGGTTCGCGCGCCGGTCTGATCCTCACCTACCTCACGTTCTCGCTGCCCTTCTCCATCTGGATGCTCATCGGGTACTTCGACTCGGTGCCTCGCGAGCTGGACGAGGCGGCGCTGGTCGACGGCTGCGGGCCGCTGCGTGCGCTGTTCCGGGTCGTGGTGCCCGCCGCGATCCCCGGCATCGTCGCCGTCGCCGTCTACGCCTTCATGACCGCGTGGGGAGAGGTGCTCTTCGCCTCGGTCATGACCAACGACACCACGCGCACCCTCGCCGTGGGCCTCCAGGGCTACGCGACGCAGAACGACGTGTACTGGAACCAGGTCATGGCCGCCTCCCTCGTCGTGAGCATCCCCGTCGTCGCCGGCTTCCTGCTCCTGCAGCGCTACCTCGTCGCCGGACTGACCGCCGGAGCCGTCAAGTGACCCTCCCGCCCCTGCCCGAAAGGAACTCCGTGACCGACCCCTCCTCCCCGGCCGTCCCCTCCCCCGACCTCTCCGCGCTCCCCCGGGACTTCGCATGGGGCGTGGCCACCTCGGCGTACCAGATCGAAGGAGCCGTCGACGAGGACGGCCGCGCCCCCTCGATCTGGGACACGTTCGCCCGCACGCCGGGCGCGATCGACGGCGGCGACACGGGCGACGTGGCGTGCGACCACTACCACCGCTGGCCCGAGGACATCGCGCTGATGCGGGAGCTCGGCGTCGACTCCTACCGTTTCTCGCTCGCCTGGCCGCGCATCGTGCCCGGCGGCGACGGGCCGGTCAACGCGGCGGGCCTCGACTTCTACGACCGGCTCGTCGACGCCCTTCTGGAAGCGGGCATCACCCCGAACGCGACCCTCTACCACTGGGATCTGCCGCAGGCGCTGCAGGACCGCGGGGGCTGGCCCGAGCGCGCGACCGCCGAGCGCTTCGCCGTGTACGCCTCGGTGGCGGCCGAGCGGCTCGGCGACCGGGTGCCGCTCTGGGCGACGCTCAACGAACCGTTGTGCTCCGCCTGGATCGGCCACCTGGAGGGCCGCATGGCGCCGGGGCTCACCGATCTGACGGCCGCCGTGCGCGCGTCCTACCATCTGCTGCTCGGGCACGGTCTCGCCGCGCAGGCGATCCGTGCGGCGGCGCCCGGCGCGGAGGTCGGCATCGTCAACAACCTCTCGCCGGTGGAGGCCGCCTCCGACCGGCCCGAGGACGTCGCCGCCGCCCGGCGGGTGGACGGGCACACCAACCGCTGGTGGCTCGACCCGCTGCACGGGCGCGGCTTCCCCGCCGACATGCGGGAGGTGTACGGCGTCGACCTGCCGGAGCGCGCGGGTGACCTCGCGACCATCGCGCAGCCGCTGGACTGGCTGGGGCTCAACTACTACTTCCCGGCGGTCGTCGCCGACGACCCGGCGGGTCCCGCGCCGTTCGCACGCCAGCTGTACCGGCCCGAAGTGCCGCACACCGGCATGGACTGGGAGATCGACGCGAACGGCATCGAGAGCCTGCTGATGCGGCTGACGGAGGAGTACGGGGCGCGACGTCTCTACGTCACCGAGAACGGCTCCGCGTACCCCGATGTGGTTCGCGCGGACGGCACGATCCACGACGTGGAGCGCTCCCGTTATCTGGGCGAGCACCTGGCGGCCTGCGCCCGTGCGGCGCACAGGGGTGCACCGCTGGCCGGGTACTACGCGTGGTCGCTCCTGGACAACTTCGAGTGGGCGTACGGCTACGACAAGCGTTTTGGTCTGGTCCACGTCGACTACGCGACGCAGCGCCGCACGGTCAAGGGCAGCGGCCGCCACTACGCGGACCTGGTCCGGACCCACCGCCACCGCACCGCGCGGGCCGCCTGACCGCGGAACCCGTGTCAGCGGCGCAGGCCGGGCAGCATCCGCATCTCACCTATCCGCAGCAGGCGCGCGAGGACGAGATAGCCGACCGCCATCGTCAGGGCGCCGGCCGTCAGCGCCAGGGCCGTCGCGGCCGTGCCGGACGAGGTCACCTCGGTCCCGGCGCGGGCGGCGGCCCAGCCGAGGGCCCCGGCCAGGGCGGACGCGAGGATCAACTTGCCGTACGTACGGACAAGTCGGCGGCCGTCCAGGTAGCCGCCGAGGCGGCGGCGCATGAGCCGGGCGGTGAGCAGCAGGCCCACGGCGTACGAGAGCGTGTACGCGGCGGCCATGCCGGTGACCGCCCAGCGCGCGGGCAGCAGCAGATGGCAGGCGGTGGCGAGGCCGATGTTCACGCCCGCCACCCAGACCGCCATCCAGAACGGGGTGCGGGTGTCCTCGTAGGCGTAGAAGCCGCGGAGCAGGAGGTACTGCGCGGAGAACGGGATGAGGCCGAGGCCGAACGCCTGGAGCATGTGGCCGAGGGGCTCGGTGGCCGCGGCGTCGGACGCGCCGTGGGCGAAGAGGAGCTGCGCGGTCTGCGGTCCGAAGGCGAGGAAGAAGAATCCGGCGGGCACGATCACCGTGCCGGTGACGCGCAGCGCGCGGGACAGTTCGCCGCGCAGGTCGGCGGTCCTGCCCTCGGCCGCGGCCTTGCTCATGCGGGGCAGCAGCGCGGTCACCAGGGAGACGGTGACGATGGACTGCGGCAGGAGCCAGATGGTCTGCGCGTAGGAGTACGCGGTGTAGCCGACGCCGTCCTTCGGCAGGGTCCGGTCGGCGGCGTTGGCGTAGTTCGTGACGACGGTCAGCGCGACCTGGTTGGCGAGGACGAGCAGCAATGTCCAGCGTGCGGCGCGTGCGCTCTTGCCGAGGCCGGTGCCGCGCCAGTCGAAGCGCGGCCTGAAGCGCACGCCCGCGGCGCGCACGAACGGCACGAGCGCGAGGGCCTGCAGGGCTATGCCGAGGGTGGTGCCGATGCCGAGGAGTCTGACCTGCTCGGCGGTGATGTCCCGCACGTCGTCGGGCACGGTCATCAGGCCCAGGTAGGCGCCGAACATGGTGACGAGCACGACGTTGTTGAGGACGGGGGTCCACATCATCGCGCCGAACTTCTCGCGGGCGTTCAGGACCTGTCCGAGGATCGCGAAGAGCCCGTAGAAGAAGATCTGGGGCAGCAGGAACCGGGCGAAGACGACGGTGAGCTCGAACGCCTCGTGGTTCTCGGCGGTGTCCCGCATGTAGAGGCCGACGATCTGCGGGGCCGCCCACACCGCGAGGGCCGTGCCCGCGCCGAGCACGCAGACGACGAGGGTGATCAGGCGCTGTTCGAACGCCGTGCCGCCGTCGGGGTCGTTCGCGCGGGCGCGCACCAGCTGGGGCACGAGGACGGCGTTCAGGGCGCCGCCGATGAGCAGGGTGTAGAGGCTGGTGGGGACGGTGTTGGCGGTGTTGTACGTGCCGGCGAGGAGGCCGGTGCCGAGGGCGGCGCCCTGGAGGACCTGCCGGATCAGGCCGGTGGCGCGGGAGACGACGGTCCCGAAGGCCATGAGGAGTGAGGAGCGTGCGAGGGTCGCCACGTCAGCGGCACCTCGTGTGCGGCTCGGCGGATATGTCTTCGAGATCCATGCACTTGATCTTCGCACGGCCTCGTGACAGCTCACGGTCACCCGAACGCATCGCCGCCACGCGCGCGTGACCCCGGCCTGCCGCCGTAACGTCCGTTTCATCCCGATTCGCACGCCCCGCAGACAAGAAAGCGAGACCCCTCCCCGATGTCGACATCCGTGCCCGCCCCCACGGCACCGGTCCACCGCGGCGCTTCCCCGACCCGCTTCGCCGTCCTCTTCCTGCTCGCCCTGCTCACCGCGGCGAACGGCTTCCTCGTCGCCCCCGGGCAGGCTCACGCGGCCGTCCACGCGGCGGCCGTCGTCGTCGACGAGTCGTGCACCAGCAGCGACGCCGCCGTCTGCATGATCCGGGAGATGACCCCGGAGCAGCGCGCACAGGCGCGCGAGACCCGGATCCGCTATCACCAGCTGCTCGACTCGATGGAGCGCACGGCCGACGAGATGCACGCAGCGGGCCGCTCGGACGAGGAGATCGCCCGCACACTCGTGGACATGCGCAACGAGGCGAAGGACATCACGCGCGCGGGCATGTCACCCGAGGCCGTACAGGCCCTGGAGGCGCGCAACATGAAGAAGTACGGCAACCCGCTGGGCCCGACGGCCGACCAGCAGTACGCCAAGTACGGCAGCTGGAGCGCGGTCATCGCGGCCGCCACGCGGAGCAGCGCGGCCGTGGACCGGGAGCTCGGCCTGGAGCCGCGCGGCCGATGACACGTCTGTCGGACTACGACCGGCACGGCCGGGTGTGGGACCTGGACCCCGCTTCGGGGCTCCTTTCCCCCGCACCCGGCGGCAGCTGCCACGGCTTCGTCCACCTTCCCGGAGAAGGCGAGCACGCGGCGGCCGCGCTGTACGGTGCCGGGGAGGGCGCCGGAACGCTGTGGCTGCAGTTCGGGGCGCGGCGTTGGGACTGTGCGTCGGTCTCGGTCCGGCAGGCCTCACTGCCGGACGGCGCGCGGCACTTCGCCGTGACCGGTTCCGGCGGCGCCCCGGAGTTCGAACTCCCTTACCCGGCAGCGGATTCCGGCCCCTTCGACCCGGCGTACGACTGGCTGGACGAGCTCGCCGACGACTTCTTCCTCTGGGTGGCGGACCGGCTCGCGACCGCCGCAGCGCGTCAGACGCTGCTGGAGCACTTCCGGGCGGGGTTCCCCGCCACCTGAGGAGCCTCCCGCAGGATGCCCGCCGCACAGGCCGCGACCGCGCAGAACGCCACCGGCAGGAAGAACGTCAGGTTGAGCGGCATGAAGTGGGTCAGCGGGCCGATGACGGCGGGGCCCGCGAGCATGCCGAGATAGCCGAGCCCCGCGACGCGCGAGACGTTGGCCCCGGCGGCCTCGCGATCCGCGTGGCCCGCGGCGCTGAAGAGCTGGGGGATGCAGCCGGAGAGCCCCGCGCCGAACACGGTCCAGCCGATGAGGGCGAGCGGAACCCAGGGGGACAGTGCCGCCACCGTAAGACCCACCGCGGCCACAGCCGCGCCGTACCGGAGAATGGCCACCGGGCCGTACCGCGCGGCCACCCGGTCGGCGAGCAGGCGGCCGACGGTCATGGCCGTCGCGAATGCGCCGTAGGCGAGGGCCGCGCTCGCGGCGGGCGCGTCGAGGACGTCGCGCAGGTGCAGGACGCTCCAGTCGTTCGCCACGCCCTCGCAGAGCATGAGCATCAGGGCGAGGGCGGCGAGGACCCAGATCCGGCGCGGCGTCGCGCGCCGTGCCGCCGCGGGCGACTTCGACGATTCGGGCGTCGCCGCGTCCACGGGTTCGGGGCGCAGCAGCGCGGGAGCGGACGCCGCGGCGGCCGCGACACCGAGCGCGGCCACCGCGCCGAGCGTCGCCGCCGGGCTCCAGCCCCAGCTGAGCGTGCGGGCGCCGACCAGCGCGGCGAGGACACCGCCGATGGAGAAGGTGGCGTGAAAGGCGGACATGACGGGCCGTCGATAGCCGCGCTCGACCTGCACGGCGTGGGCGTTCATGCTGACGTCGAGGCAGCCGTTGCCGAGGCCGAGGGCCAGCAGCGCGGCCCCCAGTGTCCAGACGTTCGTGGCGAGGCCGGGCAGCACCACGGCCGCGGCGCACAGGGCGGCACTGACGGGCACCACGGTGCGGGCGCCGAGCCGGTCGGTCAGCGGGCCGACGATCTGCATGCCCACGAAGGCGCCGGCGCCGAGCAGCAGCAGGAGCCAGCCGAGCACGGCGTGACTGATCCCGGCACGCTCCTCGACGGCGGGGATGTGGACGATCCACATCCCCATGAGGAAACCGTTCAGCGCGAAGTAGGCGAAGGTGGCCAGTCGGCCGGCTCGCAGTGTTCTCTCCATGACTTCGAACATAACGAACATGGACCATGTTCGAAAGGTTGATCTGCGCACGAGTTTGTTGTTTGATGTGTGCGTGGCCAGTGCAGACCGACTGAGGCAGATCAGCGACGCCGTGCGCGAGGCGGGGCGGCTCGGTGTCGCGGAGCTCGCCGAGCTCACCGGCGCCTCCGAGATGACCATCCGCCGCGACCTCGAGGCCCTGGCGGAACAGGGTGTCCTGGAGCGGTATCGCGGGGGTGCGCGGAGCCTTCTGCTGCGCGGCGAGGAGCCGCCGTTCGCCCTGCGGGAGCAGGAGGGCCTCGCGGCCAAGCGGCGCATCGCCGCAGCCGTGGCCGAGTTGATCGCCGACGGGGAGTCCGTGGTGATCGACAGCGGTACGACCTGTCTGGAGGTCGCCCGCGCCCTGGAGCACCGCCGTCTGACCGTGGCGCCGCTGTCACTGCACGCGGTGAACGCTCTGTCGGCCGCGCCGCAGGTGACGCTGCTCGTGCCGGGCGGGCGGCCGCGCCCCGGCGAGCTGGCCCTCACCGGACCGCTGACCACGGCCTCCTTGGCCGCCCTGCGCTTCGACACCGCCGTGATCGGCTGCTGCGGTCTGACCGCCGCGGACGGCCTCACCGCCTACGACCTGGACGACGCCGCCGTGAAGCGCGCCGCGATCGGTTCGGCCCGCCGCGTCATCGCCGTCGCGGACGCGTCGAAGCTCTCCCGTACCGCTCTGGCCTTCGTCGCCCCCGCCGATGCCCTGCACGCCGTCGTCACGGACGACGCGGCACCGGACGCGGAGACCGACTCACTGACCGCGGCGGGCGTGACCGTACGAAAGGTATGACCCCCATGAACGAGAGCCACCCCACCCGTGCCACCGCGCCCGACATCGTCCTGTTCGACATGTTCGGCGTCATCGCACGCCACCAGTCCGAGGCCTGCAAGGAACGTCTGGCGGCCATCGCGGGCGGGCCCGCTGCGGCCTTCTGGGACGCCTACTGGGGGCTGCGCCAGCCGTACGACCGCGGGGACGTGAACGGCGTCGCGTACTGGAAGCAGGTGGCCGACTCCCTCGGCACCTCCTTCGACGACGCCCGCGTCGCGCGGCTCGTCGAAGCGGACCTCGCCAGTTGGAGCGCCGTCGACGACACGATGGTCGCCCTCGTCGAGGAGTTGGCGGCCGCCCGGCAGCCGATCGCGCTGCTCTCCAACATCCCCGAGGAGCTGGCCGCCCACTACGAAGAGCGTCACTCCTGGCTCGAGCTCTTCCAGGTGTGCGCCTCCTCCTGCCGCATCGGCCACGCCAAGCCCGAACCCGGCGCCTACCGCTGGTGCCTGGACGCGCTCGGCGCCGAGCCCGGACGTGTCCTCTTCGTGGACGACCGCGAGGACAACATCCGCGCCGCCGAGGACGCCGGTGTGCGCGGCCATCTCTTCACGACGCCCACCCGGCTGCGCGAGGCGCTCCGCCTCGGCGCGTGATCCTCAGCGCGTGATCGCGCCCAGCAGCGCCTTGGCACACAGGTCCCGGACCTGCTCCCGCGACAGGTCCGGCTCCTCCAGCCACTCCAGACAGACCGCCACCATGAACGCGAGCCACCCGCGCACCGCGAGCCGCAGCGCGGGCAGGTCCTGCATGATGTCGGCGGCCGCCGGATCCGCGGCGAGGGCGGCGAGGATCTGCCGCTCCTGCGCGGCGAGACCGTTGCGGTAGACCTCGCGGACCAGCGGGTCGCCCGCCGCCTCGGCCCGGTGGAAGGCGCGGAAACCCTGCGCGTGGCTCTCCACGTAGCCGAGGAAGGCGTCGAGGCCGGTGCTGATCTGTTCGTGCACCGGCAGCCCGGGAACCGCCGCCGTCAGGCGCAGCATCCGCTCGCTCTCCCGGTGCACCACGGCGGCGAAGAAGTCCCGCTTCGTCGGGAAGTAGTGGTACAGGAGCCCCCGCGAGACACCGGCGATCTCCGCGACCCGCTCGATCCACACGTCGTCGTACGGCTTCTGCGCGAAGAGCCGCGCCCCGACCGAAAGCAGCTGCTCACGCCGCTCCTCGGTGCTCAGTCTGCGGCGCGTGCGCTCCTGGGGATTCGCGGCCATTGCAGCACCTTACTTGACGCGAATTCAGTACGGGCAGCAGACTGGGATCTCCTATTGAATCCACGTACAACAGGCCCAACGGGCCCGTCGGACAAGGGAGATGGGCACATGGCGCAGACGACGAGGTCCGCGGCGTCGAACGGGCCTGACGGGCAGCGTGCGCCGGCCCCTCCCCCGAAGGGTTTCCGCAGCGCCGAGCTCGGCTGGCCCGAGCTGCACCGGATACCGCATCCGCCGCGCCGGCTACCCGTGCTCGGCGACATCCTGGGCGCCAATGTCCGCACGCCCTTGCAGGACTCCATGAAGATGGCGGCGCAGCTCGGGCCGATCTTCCGGCGCAAGGCGTTCGGCAAGGAGTTCGTTTTCGTGTGGGGCGCCGAGCTCGCCGCGGACATGGCCGACGAGTCGCGGTTCGCCAAACACGTGGGCCTGGGCGTGGCCAACCTGCGGCCGGTCGCGGGCGACGGCCTCTTCACGGCGTACAACCACGAGCCCAACTGGCAGCTGGCGCACGACATCCTCGCCCCCGGGTTCAGCCGCGACGCGATGGCGGGCTACCACCCGCTGATGCTGGACGTCGCGCGGCAGCTGACCGCGCGCTGGGACGAGCGGGAAGCGGCGGGCCGCTCGGTGGACGTGCCGGGCGACATGACGAAGCTGACGCTGGAGACCATCGCCCGCACCGGTTTCGGGCACGACTTCGGCTCCTTCGAACGGTCCGCGCCGCATCCCTTCGTGTCGGCGATGGTCGGCACGCTCTCCTACGCCCAGCGGCGCAACGTCGTGCCACCGCTGCTGACCCCGCTCGTGCTGCGCGGCGCGGACCGGCGCAACGACGCGGACATGGCCTACCTCAACCGCACGGTCGACGCGGTGATCGCGGCCCGCCGCGCGGAGGGCGGTTCGGAGGCGGGCGGCAGCGGCGACCTGCTCGAGCGCATGCTGCAAGTGGCCCATCCCGAGACCGGGGAACGGCTCACTCCGGAGAACATCCGCCGTCAGGTCATCACCTTCCTGGTCGCCGGGCACGAGACGACGTCCGGCGCGCTGTCGTTCGCGCTGCATTACTTGTCGCGCTCCCCGGACGTGCTCGCCCGCGCGCGGGCCGAGGTCGACGAGGTGTGGGGCGCGGAGGGAGAGCCCGCGTACGAGCAGGTCGCCAAGTTGCGCTACCTGCGCCGGGTGCTCGACGAGTCGCTCCGGCTCTGGCCGACCGCTCCCGGCTTCGCCCGCGAGGCGCGTACGGACACCGTCCTCGGGGGCAAGCATCCGATGCGGCGCGGCGCGTGGGCGCTGGTCCTCGCGACGATGCTGCACCGCGATCCGACCGCGTGGGGCGACCATCCCGAGGAGTTCGACCCCGACCGGTTCGCCCCATCGGCCGTACGTGGGCGGCCCGCCCATGTCTTCAAGCCGTTCGGCACCGGAGCCCGCGCCTGCATCGGACGTCAGTTCGCGCTGCACGAGGCGACCTTGGTGCTCGGACTGCTGCTGCGCCGCTACGACCTGCACGCGGAGCCGGGCTACCGGCTGCGCGTAGCCGAGCGTCTCACCCTGATGCCGGACGGCCTGACGCTGCGTCTGTCGCGCCGCGCCCGGGCCGCGTAGAGCGTCATTGTCAGACCCGTGCGCAAGAGTGGAGGTGGCATCCCCCGATGCCACCATGCCATCCAGCGCAGAGGAGTCGCTCGACATGACCGGCACGACGTCCGAGGAACTGCTCGCCGCCCAGGCCTGCTTGCGCCTGCTGCACACGGCGCGCGCCACGCTCTCCGACTCCTCGTCGGTCTCCCCCGTGGCGGCGGCGACGCTGCTCGCGGGGCCCATCGCGGAGGCCGACGAGGCGTTGCGCCGCGCGGGTCTCGCGGGCAATGAGGCAGCACTCATCGACCGGATCTACGACCTCGCGCCGCCTCCCCCGCGCTCCGCCGATCCGGGCCCGCTGCCCGAGGAACGCCGGCGGATGTCCCGCTCCTGCGCGCGAGAGGGCAGCCAGTCATGAGCACGGACCAGGGCAACGCCTCGTACGGGCACAAGGAGTTCAAGCGCTCGAAGAGCCACTTCGCGGACCGCGTCACGGCGGACGGCAGGGACGGCTGGCCCGTGGCGGCGGGACGGTACCGTCTGGTGGTGAGCCGAGCCTGCCCCTGGGCGGGCCGATCCCTCGTCTCGCGGCGGCTCCTGGGCCTGGAGAGTGCCATCTCCCTGGCCGTCACGGACCCGATCCAGGACGACCGGAGCTGGCGGTTCACGCTGGACCCGGGCGACCGCGACCCGGTGCTCGGCATCCGCTATCTGAGCGAGGCGTACGAGGCACGGGAGACCGGCTATCCGGGTGGCGTCAGCGTTCCCGCCCTCGTCGACGTGGAGAGCGGCAAGCTGGTCACGAACGACTTCCAGCAGATCACGCTGGACTTCGCCACCGAGTGGACGGCGCTCCACCGCGAGGGGGCGCCGGACCTGTATCCCGAGCCGCTGCGCGACGAGATCGACACCGTGATGGACGGCATCTACCGCGACGTCAACAACGGGGTGTACCGCACCGGTTTCGCCCCGGACCAGGAGACCTACGAGACCGCGTGCCGCGATCTCTTCCACCGTCTCGACCTGGCCTCCGAGCGTCTGTCGAGCCGCCGCTATCTCGTCGGGGACACGATCACCGAGGCGGACATCCGCTTCTTCTGCACGCTGGTGCGGTTCGACGCCGTCTACCACGGCCACTTCAAGTGCAACGTACGGAAACTCTCCGAGAACCGGGTCCTGTGGGCGTACGCAAGGGATCTCTTCCAGACCCCCGGCTTCGGCGACACCATCGACTTCGACCACATCAAGCGGCACTACTACCAGGTGCACACCGGCATCAACCCGACCGGCATCGTGCCGCTCGGCCCTGACCTCTCGGGGTGGCTGACGCCGCACCACCGGGAGGAGCTGGGCGGCCGCCCCTTCGGGGACGGTACGGCTCCGGGGCCCGTGCCCTTGGAAGAGGAGGTGGCGGCGACAGGACGCCCCTGAGCGTCGGTCACGGCCGCGTCGGCTCCTTGTCGGGCTTCCAGGTGAACTTGTCACCGCCCACCCAGCGCACGGTGTCCGGGTCGTCGAGGTCGTGCACGGTGATGCCTGCCATGGCGGCCGCGTCGAGGACGTCCGTCACGGTCTTCGCCTTGCCCACCACCTCACCGTCGATCTCGACGATGCGGAACGGGGGGTGGCCGGGCTGGACCCCGAGGACCGTGATTCGGGGATCTGCCATGTACAGGAAGCCTTCGGTCATGTCTGGAACTCTGCCACGGCGCCCCCGGACCCCGCCTCGCCGGTCGGCCGCTCGGGCTAAAGGGTGTTGCACAAGGCCGTGTTTGGGCAGGTCAGAGCCTGTGGGTGGAGTCTTGCGGTCATGATGTGAGCACGAGGTTGTGCATGCGGGCGACGGCCTTGACCGCATAGTGGAGGCCGTTGCCGTGCTGCCGGCAGTCGCGGAGGATCTTGCAGTTCTGCATCCGGCCGATCACATGCTCCGCCCTCGCGCGCACCCTGCGGTGCGCGTCGTAACGATGACCTGCACGTCCGCCGAGAACCGGTAGGTGCGCGAGGTCGATCCGACCCCGCGGTCACGCACCGGGATGTGGGTGCCGTCCACGATCCACAGACGTTCCGCCACGTCGGCCGGCCGGGACACCGGCTCCAGGGCAAGCAGCGGACCGAGCCGCGGGTCACCGGCACACCGTCAAGGACGAGATCCCGAACAGCGGTCCGAGCTGCCGCATCGTCAGGTTCGTGCGGGAATACACGGCCACCACCAGGACCCGCTCGGCCAGCGGAAGCCCCCACGGCCGCCGAACTTGTCCATACAAAGCCATCAAGGCCCTTTACGAGTACTCAGGCGCAGCAGAACTGCGGTGTCACCCCGGACCAGCATTCAACGCCGCCTCAGCAAAGGACCCGTCGGCCGATCCCGGCAGCCAGGGCCGTCATGGACTTCGGCTGCCGGAGGGGCACCGGCTGCCAGCCGGTGCCCCTCCACCGACTTGCCCGTGGCTGGCGGGACCCCGCCCGCCTCACTGCCCGCAGCCACGGTTTCGAACCAGTACGACGCCAGCCCCCCCAGTGCCAGACGTTGTCCTAGTCGTAAAACGATCCGACTGCTCACCGGGCGCCAGGTCAGTGAAGAGGACCTCACAGTAGGACAAATTACCGTTAATCGTTTCCTTCCCTTCGAAAAGGGACTCAGATCGGTGGCACGCGCAGGAACTCCACCGCGCAGCTGTCGGGGCAAGACGGCCGTGACGCAGGCGGCGCGCGTCCACCCTTGAGGACACGTAACCGATGAAGCGCCCTGGCCGGATGGCCAGCGGCGTCGTCGCCGTCGTGACCACGAGTGCTCTGGTGGGAGGACTCGCACTGTCCGCCGCAGCCAGTGCGGAGCCGTCACAGGCACGGCAGACCGCGGCGACGGTGGAGAAGGCCACCGGGACCACCGACCTCGCCCACACGGCCACCACCCCCGGGGAGTCGGCCAAGGCGGCCACCCCGTCCTAGGGCGACCGTCCAGCTCACCAACGACGGCGGCGCCCGCGCCCTGACGACGCTCAAGGACTCCAGGGCGCCCACCGACCAGCGTTACGAGCTCAACCTCCCCTCCGGCACCGAGGTCGTCCCCACCGACGCCGGAGGCTTCGACCTCGTGCGCAGCAACGCGGACGGCACCGGCACGGCCGTCGGGTCGATCGACGCGTCCTGGTCCCAGGACGCCAACGGCGAGGCCCTGCCCACCCGGTACGAGCTCAGCTCGACGGCGACACGTTCGTCCAGCAGGTGGACACAACCATCGACACGGCCTTCCTAGTCGTCGGTCGCCGTCGTCGGCTGTGGTGCCGGCACGCCGGTTCGGGCACGTGGTCTCACCCAGCGGTGAAGGAGGATCGGGGGCTCCTTCCCGTTTGGCCGGGGCAAGGTGTGTCGTCCGGGGTGGTTGGTGGGGCGGCGGCGAGCCAGTCCTGCAGTTCTCGGTGGCGGAACTGGTAGGCGGTACCGGCAACTCGCAGCAGGCCGGCTTCAGTCGCCCAGTGCAAGAACCGGCGCAGGCGCCACGGGAGGGCGTGACGACCGCGGCGGGTACACACCAGAAGAGCGATATAGCGCGTTCCTGTCCCTCCGAGGCCGCACAGCAACCCGATCGCTGCCCCGGCCAGGAGTCCGAACACGGGCCGCACCATGGCCCCGTACAGGACGCCGACCGGGAGCCCGAACAAGAGCGCGGCGATGAGTTCGGCACGCACGGCGGTGCGCGGCGAGTCCATGATGTCGAGCGTGTCCACGCTGCCTCCGGGCCGGGCCACGAGCCAGACCAAGAAACCGAAAAGCAGGCAGAAGGAGATCCCCAGCGCCATGCCGGGCTGGACCTTCACCAGGAGCGGGTACCCGAGCCCCACCAAGGGCACAAAGGCCAGCAGCACGGCTGTTCTGCGCTGAGCCTGCGGAGCACGTAGCTGCCTCGGGCCGATCCGTGGCCGTTCCGGCCACGCCTGGATCCAGTGGTGCCCGTTCCCCCTCAACAGCGCGATGAACACGGGCAGGATGAGCACGACGAAAACGGGCGCGGAAGCGAACCCCCAGTCGGACACCCACATGCCCAGGGTGCAGACTCCCGAGAGCGTCACGGCGACAAGGGCAGCCTCGACCATACGGGGGCGGCGAGTACCGATCAGGGGCCACAGTTCGTGCGGGACCAGGTCAGTGCCGGAGAGCGGCCGGCCGGCCACCGTGCGGCCGGTGAGAGTGTTGCTCCGGAGGTAGGTGGCCAGGACACCCAGCCAGGCCCGGACTTGTCCAGGCGCGTAAGTTCCGCCTCGCGGAGCGCGGCGCCGAGTGATGGCGTCCTGGAGGAACAGCCCGAGCAGGTGATCGCGGACTGCGTGGTCAGTGCCCAGAGCGGGGGTGAGCAGATCCTCAGGTTCTCGTAAGTACTCACCCGTGGCTGCGTCACGCTGCTCGTAGGTGGTGACGGCCATGGTCAGCCTCCACGGGGTGGACAGCGCCCGCACCAGTGCCGAAGACGGCGCCCGGTCGAGGGCGTCCAGCAGGCACTCCCAACGTGCCGTGCTCTCGACGCGCTCGTGGACGAACTGACGGACCTGGGCATGGCTGACCTGAGTGATCTCGATCCGGGCGGCGTCCTGAGCCCACACCTGGACGGCCGCCAACGCTTCGTACTGCTCGCTGCGGCAGGTGAGCACCATGGGGGCCTTTGATCGGCCTTGCTGGAAGGCATTCAGCACTGACAGCGCCTGCCGGGCCGGGGAGCCGTATCCGGGTGTGTCCTCGGCGGCCATCTCGTCCAGCCCGTCGAGTACCGGAAGGATGAGCCCAGCGTCCATCAACGCGGCGGCCGTCGTCGGGGAGATCCCCGCATAGGTGTCCACCAAGTGTCGGCATATCCACGCTCGTACAGCCTGGGCTGCCACGCCCGGATCACGGTTCGCGGCTACGCGCCCGACGCCGCGGGGCGAGGCAGGCAACGTGGTCCAAGAGGTCAGTGACAGCCGTACCGGAACGGGGTCCTCGGGCTTGCGGTTCTCCAGCAGGGCGAGGATGAGCTCGACTGCGAGGACGGTTTTGCCCGCCCCCGGACCGCCGGTGATCACCAGGCGTCCCGGACGTAGCCGCTGGTAGTAGCTCGCCACCTCGCTCAGCCGCCCCTCCTCGGCGGCGCCCGCGGCATTGCGCGTCGTGGCGGGACGGGCGCCGAAGCGCACATCGATCGTCGTACTGTCCTGCCCCAGCAACTGCGCCCGTGCACGGCTCTCACCTTGGAGCACCGCACGAGCCAGCAGGCCCGCCATGGCCACCGCGTCACGCTCCTGGTGGCGCAGCGCCCGCCAGGACATCCACCCCGACCAGCCGGCGACCATGAGCCCCGCCAGGCCGACCCATGCCCCCACCGGGTCCGCATCGCCCCGCTTCACCGCGGGCAGGCCCCACACAGCTGCCAAACCCAGCGCCACCGCGCACACGAGCACCCAAAACCATGCGACGCCTCTCTGCATGCCCATGACCTCAGAGCATGCAACGGGTGCGAAGTGAAAGCGAGCGGGTCCAAGAAACGCTTCACGCTTGTTGTCGTGCTCGCCTTCTCGGCCTGCGAGTTGAACGTCCTCCGTAAACGCGTCGACTGCGACGAGTTCAGGCCGGGCCTACGCTGGTGCATTCCTCCACCCGCGTCCAGGAGTACCGTGCCGCCTGAACTACCTGATATCCGCTGACATCTGCCCTCCTGCAAGGGGGTGTTCCTTGTCGCGGCGGAGCGGAGCGAGGCGGCTCAGGACGAGGAGGCTGCGGTCTGCTCGGCAGGCGCAGCGAGCCGGAGCCGGTTCAGGCGTTCGTACAGCGCGCGGACCAGCCGGGCCCGGCTGTGCAACCGGGGTTGGCTGGTGCGAGGCTGCGACGGCCGCCCCTCGGCCTCCTGCAGGATCAGCTCGGCGAACAGCCGATGCCCGTCGTCTTCGTCAGGGCGGGCCGCGCCGGCGCACACCTCGTCGACGACTGCCCGGGCCGCTCCGGCGAGCAGGTGTCCGATCTGTGCCACGTCACCGCGGCCATCATCTGCTGATGCCGTCGCGGGGTGCGGCACGCCGGGCTGCCTGCCCGAGGGGGCGGAGTACGGCGGCCGGGCCGGGAGCAGAAGGAACTGGGCCCTGCTGGTGCTGTCCCTTGGCTCGCGACCGCCGCGGTCAGCTCATGCCGAGGCGTCGTGGATGTACGACTTGAAGATGACGGTCTTGGGCGCCTTCGTGAACTCCGGCACCTCTGTCGCCTTCCCCGTGCAGGCCTCGCCCTCGTAGACGAAGAGGCCCGCCTCGGTGTCGTTCCCGGGCCCGATGCCGTACACCTCGGGCTTCCCCTCGACCTCCTTGAGGTTGAAGCACTCACCTTTCGCCTCCGGATTCTCGACCTTCTCCGCCACCCACGTCAGCATCTCCGGTAGACCGTTTCCGTGTCCCGGTTCGAAGGCGCCCAGAAGTGATCAAGGGGCATACAGAAGCAACGTCGCTGCTCAACTGTGGGCGGGGCGCGCTCGGCTGTACGGGTACTTGAGCGAGGGCAGTAGGTGCGATCTCAAGCACTCACGATGGGAGTACCGGGTCCTCGGCTTTGCTGCGGCCTGCCACATCGCCGAACGCACCGCCCAGGTCGTCATCACCGACCTCGACGGGGCACTCCGGATCAGCAGCGAGAGGCTGCCCAAGCAGTGGAGGAAACAGCCGCGCAGCTCACCTCACCCTCGCCGATTTGCTGGACGTGTTCTGCCCGTAGGGCGGGACAAAGAGACATCTGCAGCAGCGGCCTGTGACTCATGAGACACACCCACATGCTGGCACCACCACAGCTCTCGCATCCACAGGGCCAACGAAAAGCTCAGCAGGAGTCAGTCAGTCGTGCAGCCCCTTCCGCGTCTTCTCCACGACGTGGACCCCGCGCTCCGGCAGTGGCGTCTTCCACGACGCGAACGCCGCCTTGATCGCCTGCGCGAGGACCGGGAGGAAGCGGTCCGTGGACAGGCCACCGGCCTTGTGGTCCGCGTGCATCGCGTTGACCACTGCTCGCTGGGCGACCGCCGGGAGATTGTTGTACGCGGACTGGAACATCCCCCGCGCATAGGGCGACCGGTCGTAGTGTGCCCGGAAGGCGTTCACGGCCCACCCCATGCGCTCCCTGGTGAACCTCGCGTTCATGCCCGCCAGATGTGCCTCCAACCACCGAACGGAGACCGCGCATTCGGCGACGATCACCGCCTCGTCGAGCCCGGCCAGGTAGAAGCGCTCGGCCCAGCCGTCCCAGCGCAGCTCATCCTTGGTGGCGGCTCCGACGATCGCCTGCTGCGTGCTCTTGCCCCACCGGTACGTGCGGCCCCGGTCGACCTCGATCCCGAAACGGCGGAACGCCTCGGGCCCCGCGTCGATCCACTTCTGGACCTTCCCGTGCTGCAGGGTGAGCTGCAGGAAGCCGATGCTGACCACCGCGCTGTCCCAGGTGTTGAGGGCTTGCACGGCCCCGCCGGTCTCCACCTGTGACACGCGTACGAAGGTGTCGAGGATGTCCTCGGACATGGTGACGACGCCGCGTCTACGCAGGTCGTTGAGCGTTGCGGCGAGCGGGCGGTCCGCGGAGTACCGGGCCAGCCCTCGGGCCGTACGCGCGGCGCCCTCGCCGTGATACACGATCCGGTAGGCCTTGCTGGGCTGCCTGTCCCCGCCCAGCGGCGGCACGCCGGGCGCGGTCACGGGCAGCGCGGGGGACGGGGGCGCGCCAGGGGCCGGGGTGGGTCCCGTAGCAGGCGCCGCCGGCCGCCCGACGTCGAGAAGCCGCCGGAGCGCCGCCCACGTGTCGGGGCCGACGATGCCGTCCTTCGCCATCCCGTGCTGCCCCTGCCACTGGGCGACCGCATGCGCGAAGCGCACTTCGTCCACAGCCAGTTGCGGGTCGCCGAGCAGCCGCGCGACGGCGTCGATCCGGCCGCGCCAGCCGAGCCCTTCGCCGTACGAGCGGTTCAGCCGCATCGCCTTGGCCAGGGCGTCCGGGGGAAGCAGCCCGAAGAGCCGGAACACCGAGCCGAGTCCGGAGGCACCGGCCCCGCCGGGTGCCCGGACCTTGATCAGGGCGAAGTGCCCGCACCCGCCCTGCTTCGGCAGTACGAAGCCCTGCGCGTCCAGCCGGTACGTGCGCGCCTTCACCGACTGGCTGACATTGCCCCCGACCACCCGGACCGTCCGCCGGTCCAGGTCGACCGCGGTGACGATGTCGCCGTGCGTGCACCACCCGTGGCCGTTGTCGATGTTGTCGTACGTGGCACCGTTGCACGGCTTGTTCGGACCGCATGGCCGGTCGGCGCACAGGATGTCGCCCGGTTCCGGCTGGGCACGTTCCAGCCGGTGCAGCCAGAACTCGCTGGTCGTGTCGCCCTGCGCGGTGCGGCGCTTGATGGCGCTGATGTAGCCGCGGTGGGCGCTGCTGCGCGGGAAGGTCGCGGCGCCGGCCGTCGCCATCACCCAGGAGACGAAGACCGCACTCCACGGTTCGTGCGCCTGCCACGCGACGCTCTGCAGATCCGGCGCGGCGACGGTGCGGCGGACGCCTGTGCGGTAGTAGTCCTGCAGCACCGCCGTCAGCTGCGGGTCGGTCTCCTTCCGGACGCCGTCGCCCCACCGGCCGCACTCCTGTTCCGCGACCGCCGCGATACGGGCACCGAGGGCGGCGGCGGGCCGCGCCGGCTCCTCGTGCTCGCCGGCCGGGGCGGCGTCCGGCTCCTCGGCCGTGTAGAAGTCCGGCTCCTCGCCCGCGAAGTCGTCCGGCCCTTCGCCCTCCTCGGCGGCGTCTTCCAGCTCCGCCTCCCACTGGGCGACTTGCCACTCCGCCTCCGACACCGGCTCATCGACGGCCTCGCCGGACTCCTGCTCGGCGGGCTCGACGGCATCGGCCTCGTACGACGAAGCCGCGTACGACTCCGCCTCGTACGACGAAGCCGCGTACGACTCCGCCTCGTACGGCTCTGCCGCGTAGCTCTCGCCCGCATACGCGTCACCCTCGTACGCCTCGCCCCCATACCACTCCCCCTCCGCCTGGAACGGCCCACTGGCTGGCGCCGGCGGCCCCGCCGCACCCTCCGGCAGCTCCAGCGCGCCCTCGTCCGCGAAGGGCGACGGGGCACCCGTCTCATACGGCATGGTCTGCTCCCCTCTACGGATTCGGGGCGACCTTCGGCGCCTTCAGGTCCCGCCCGGTGGTGATCGACCAGTGCGTGATCACCGTCTGCACATCCGGAGTGACCAGCGGGTCGTTGAAGAGCACCGGGACGTTCGCCGCGTCGGCGAACGCCCGGGTCTCGATGCTGATCAGGAGCCGCGAGATCGCGTCGGCGACGTCGAAGAAGCTCTTCGACATCGCATGCGCGGGTATCCGCACCCGCTCCGCGATGCGGAACAGCCGCTGCTCGGGGCTGGTCGCCTCGGCGCGGAGCGAACTCACGATCGGCGAGTTGAAGTCGAGCGTCAGATGGAACCACGCCATCGTCGAGATCGCCCAGAACTCCTCCCGGGAGAGGTTCGAGGCGAGTCTGCGCGTGGTGAGCATGTCGGACAGCCGCTCCGCCAGGTCCGCGATCTTCGCGT